>NZ_LJRY01000188.1:0-135022 GCF_002742515.1 Pseudomonas sp. 2822-15
TTGATCCGCCAGCGGCGTGGCAAGGGTCATCAGCTCGTCACCGAGTACCGCTACGACTGCCAGCATCGGTTGATTGGGATCACACAACCGAACGGGCAAACCGCCAGCTACCGCTACGACCCGTTTGGGCGGCGGATCAGCAAAACCGTTAACGACATAACCACGGAATTTTTCTGGCAAGGCGACAAGCTGGTAGCTGAACACCACGCGGATCGGCATCGCAGCTATCTCTACGAACCGGACAGTTTTCGCCCGTTGGCACTGCTGGAAGGTTTTGGCCCTGAAGACACCAAGCCCTTCCACTACCAACTCGACCACCTCGGCACGCCACAGGAACTCACAAATCCCGAAGGCGAAATCGTGTGGTCCGCGCACTACCGCGCCTACGGTGAAATCGCCCGCCTAGACGTCAGAAAAATCGACAACCCGCTGCGCTTTCAGGGCCAATATTTCGATGCGGAAAGCGGGCTGCACTACAACCGCCATCGCTACTACAATCCAGATATTGGTCGCTACCTGACGCCGGATCCGGTGAAGCTGGCGGGTGGGATTAATGCTTACCGGTACGTGCCGAATCCTACGGGGTGGGTAGATCCGCTAGGCTTGAACACCTGTCCGGGAACGGATGGATGCAAGCCAAACAATTCTGCTCAAAGTCCGATAGCAGGGGTTGAACACGGAGAACCCGCTTTACCGCAACTGGGACGCGCACAGCGACAAGCACGCATTAATGAGCTTGGAGAGGCCAACGCTCACCGGCGCTTATCAGAACTGGAAAGGTCAATCCCAGGGGCGCACTTCTTGGAAAAACACGGTGCTCAAACGTCCCTGGAATCTCAACTTGAGCGAGTGGTTACAGCTAGAAACCCTACCACTGGGGAAATTGAAACGTTCGATAGAGGGAGGAACGCAGGACAACCTCGGCCTCCAAGCGCCGCCACACGCTTCCTGAGCCATAGAGATCAACTGAACGCTATTGATCGAGCGATTTTAATTTTCAAACTTAACGGTCGATCCCGCGTGCCTAAAGCAATGAGCATGGGCAAAACAATCGGAGAAGGATATAAAAGAGAGGGACTCGAATATGGAAAGCAAACCAAAGCAATCGTACATCTAAACACAGATGGAAAACCCATCACTGCTTATACGGAGTTTGATAAATGAATAAAAAACCAGACTTAGAAATCCTTCGAGGCCTATTGTTCACTTACTGTATAGAAAACACTAAAGATCTAGACAGAGAAGAAATTATAGTTTCCAAAAACGTCAACAACCTAGAAGAGCTCGCAGAGCTTTTCGATGCATTGACCAAATCAGAATTTTTCTCCTATAGAGAAGACGAGCAACAATGGTTTATAGACACCCTTGAGCACTTCCTATCTACAGACGAAGATTTCGAATCTGTTTTTTACCTATTCGACACCTACTTCGAAGATGAAATACTTGACAAGAGAGCTTTTATGGCCGTGCTAGTCGAACGTCTAAAAAGCTACATGAGCGAAGCGCTCTCAGCTAAACAGATACAAGACGGCACCCACTAACCCCTACCCAAAGGCAAAACCAACCTATGCAACTAAGTACTAAATTCAAAAGCCACAAAATGCAACTTGCAGCGCTGAATGAAGTCACCACAAGAACAGCCCGTAATATGGAGCCTTTCACTGGAGAGGACTACTACGGAAACCCCATCGTCCGCATAGAACTGCAAGGCTGTGGAGAAGGCTACATTCCTAACCCAGAGGATCTGAACAACCCAATATATGATGACGACATGAATACCATCGTTGCAAAATTCGACCGTGAAACCAAAAAACTCTACACCCTATTTCCCGTGAGTGACGATCAATGCTAAAACATCCTTTTTTAAACAAGCCTTACCAACCAAAATTTCGGCATTTTCTGTCACCCTTCGACATCTATGATCGTGAAGAAACACTGGGTGAAATATTTACAACCTACAACATCAATGATAAACGCGACAGAGAAAAACTCATCAAAAAGTACATTATAGACAAAAGTACAGACTTAAATTATCGGCATCGAAAACTTTTAGTCGACACTTTAGGCGATGCACTTGAAGACGAAACTTATGATTTTTCGCAAGCCTTGAGCCATGCTCCTGGTTTTTACTGCTCCCTACCTTGGGGATGGAGCGATATGGAGGATCCAAGAGGTTTCTTCGAGGACATCTACAGGATGACGAATGCGTGGTGGAAAGACGACCTCCAAAAAGCCAGCCTGGAAGACCCATCAACATGGTGAAAACACCACCTACACCACTGAAACACCCCACCACTGTGGCGAGCAGGCTTGCCCTGCGTTGGGCTGCGAAGCAGCCCCAATAGGGAAAAAAAGAGCTACTAGTCTAAACCCGTGTCGTCTGTTTTGGGGCTGCTACGCAGCCCAACGCAGGGCAAGCCTGCTAGCCACAACAAGCCTGCTCACCCAAATAACAAGTTTTCGAACAGGAAGGTTTACCTATTGAGTGAGCCCTGCAAACCTCTCACCGCTTCGACAACTCCATAATCATCCGACTCAACAAATAAACCCGTGGCGCCACGCTTTCCACCTCGGCATATTCCTCCGGCGTATGGATATTCCCACCCACAATCCCAAACCCATCCAACGTCGGCGTCCCGACCCCAGCTGACAAGCTCGCATCCGCCGCCCCGCCGCTGCCTTCAATGGTCAATTTACGACCCAATTCGCCATAGATCCCCTGGGCAATCGCGACCAATTTGTCCGACTCCGGCGTCTGTGGCATCGGCGGCAGGCCGCGCAACAGGCTCGTCTTCACTTCGGTGTCCGGGATCAACTTGTTGGCTGACACCCGCGCCAGGTCTTTTTCGATTCGATCAAATTCTTCCGGCAGCGCTGCGCGCACGTCGGCTTTGGCGGTGGCTTGGTCGGGGATGACGTTGGTGCGGTCGCCGGCTTTGATCACGGTGAAGTTGATGGTGGTTTTCTTCTCTTCATCGCCGAGTTTGCCCAACTGCAGGATCTGGTGCGCCGCTTCCATCGCGGCGTTGCGGCCCAGTTCGGGGGCGACGCCGGCGTGGGCGGCTTTGCCTTTGACTTCGACCACCGCAGTGGCGCTGCCTTTGCGCCATACCACCAGGCCGTCGGCTGGGCGGCCGGGTTCCAGGTTCAAGGTGACGTCGTGGGCCTTGGCGGTTTTGCGGATCAGTTCGGAGGCGGCTTCTGAGCCGGTTTCTTCGCTGGCGTCGAGCAGGAAGGTGATTTGCGCGTAGTCCTTGAAGCCCTGTTTTTTCAGGACTTTGAGCGCGTAGATGCCGGCGACGATGCCGCCCTTGTCATCCATCACGCCGGGGCCGTAGGCGCGGCCATCCTTGATATGAAACGGGCGCTCGGCGGCCGAGCCTTCCTTGAACACGGTGTCCATGTGCGCCATCAGCAGGATTTTGGCTTTGCCGGTGCCCTTGAGGGTGGCGATCACATGGCTGTTGTTGGCCGCTTTGTCCGGCACCAGTTCAATGCTGAAGCCGAGCTGCTTGAGTTCATCCACGGCAATGTCGCGCACTTGGGTCAGGCCCGGCTCGTAGCCAGAACCCGAGTCGATATTCACCAGGCGCTCGAGCAGTTTCAGGGCCTCGGCCTTGTACTGTTCGGCATCCGCCTGGATTTGTTTGTGGGGTTCGGCGCTGTAGGCCGGCACGGCGAAGGACAAAGCCAGGGTGGCGGCCAGAAGGGTACGGGAGAAGGTGAAAAGCATGGACCGATCCTTGTTGTTGTGGGGAGGTGCTGCGCTACCCTACCCCACTAAACCGAGCGTAACCAACTGCCTTGCACCGAACTGACGCGGTTGCGCCCGCTGCTCTTGGCCTCATACAGCGCCTGGTCGGCATCGTTGAGCCAACTGGTGGAATCGGCGTGCGCCGGCTGGTACGGCGCCAGGCCAATGCTCAAGCTGGCGCGCAGGGTCGGGTCTTGCGCATAGGCCAGTGCACTGAAGCGGTCACGCAAAGCGTCCATCACTTCGGTGGCGCGGTTGAGCGGCATGCCTGGCAAAATCACACAGAACTCGTCGCCGCCATAGCGCCCGGCCAGGTCGGACGCGCGCAGGTTCTGGCGCAACACCTTGCTGAGTTGGCGCAGCACGATGTCGCCGGTGACATGCCCGTAGGTGTCGTTGATGGTTTTGAAATGGTCGATGTCGATCAGCGCAATGGCCGCGCCCACCTGTTCACGGCGGCAACGCTGGAACTCGATTTCCAGATGGTCCTTCCAGGCGCCGTGATTGAGCAGGCCGGACAGGCTGTCGGTGCGGCTCAAGGCCAGCAACTCGCGTTTATGGCGGGCCAGGGTCACGGCCTGGCGGTAGCAGATCCAGCCCAGCGCCAGGGGATACAGCATCAGGATCGGCAGGCACGCATACAGTTGCGCCTCGCCGGTCACCGCAATAAACGCCGGCGCGAACACCAGCAGCGCGGCACCGATGCCCAGCCCCTGCGCCACCCAGCCGGCGAGCATAAAACGCGGCCCGCCGATGGCGACGTTGTTCATGGTCATCATCGACAGCGTGGTCACGCTGGGCAGCGGGTTGAAGTGCATGGCACCGACCCAGAACCCGCCGCAAAACGAATCGAAGAGTAAATTACGCCGTTCGCTGCGCAGTGAGTTGCTCGCCCGGCGCGACAGCTGGTAGGCCAGGTGCGGCCAGACAAAGGCGTTGATCAGCATCCAGGCCCACACCCACAGCGACGGGTGCAAGGGGTACATGCCGAAGAGCACGCAGACAAAACCGAGCGTCAGCCCCAGGAGCCGCGATTTGAACAGGCGCGAAGCGAGCGGAAGTCCATTTCCTCCGACGGCTGACATGGTGGGGTGCAATCCTGGATGAGTGCCTGGAGTCTATCAGGGTAACGTCAAAGCGCCACTACTGCTTACCTGCTAATACTTCAGTGCGAAAACCCACGCGCCAACATCAACGCAACACCCAATAGCAGCACCGCGGTGATCCGTTGCAACAGCACCCGGCGCTTGGGGTTTTCCAGTACGTGCTTGATACGCTGGCCGAAATAGCAGTACAGGCAGCCACTGGCAAACTGCAGGGTCAGAAACGTCAGCCCGAGAATGGCAATATCCGCCGCCGAGCTGTGCTCGCCTGCACCTGCAAACTGCGGGAACACGGCACTGAACATGATGATGGTCTTGGGGTTGGAAAAGCCGGTGAGCAAACCCTTGCCGAACAGGCTGCGCGAGCCTTCCACGGCGCCGCCCTGGTTGATCGACACACCGCTGCTGGTCCACTGCTTGTAGGCCAGGTACAGAATATAAGCCACGCCGACAAACTGGATGGTCTGGGTAATGGCGAGGTTGCCTTTGATCAGTTCCGAAAAGCCCACGGCAAAGATCAGGATGGAAATCAGGTAGGACACGCTGGCGCCGATCTGCGCCGGGATCGAACTGCGCAAGCCGTCCTTCAAGCCCAGGCTCAACAGCAACAGGGTCATGGGGCCGGGGCTGAAGGTCATGGTGGCGCAAAACAGCAGGAAGTAGAGAAACGAAGACAGCGTTAACGCACTTGTCATGGGCCAGAACCTTGGAGTGAAAAAAACAACAACGGGGCGCGCCTCAAACACGCGCCCCTGGGCCTGTCAGGCGACGGCAATTTCAGTGGTCAGGGATTCGCGGTACATCAGCGCCAGGTCGGCCAGGGCGGCCTTGGCGGTCTGGTTGCGGGTTTCGAACGCCACCAGACCCTTCCAATTGGTTTCAACGATGGCCTGCACCACGTCGGCGTAATCACAGTTGCCGTCGTGAATGCCGAAGTGCTGATCCTGCACACCATTGTTGTTGCTGAAGGAAATGCCCTTAATCAAGTGGTGATACTTGCGCACCACTTCGGCCGGCAGGCCGTTCTCGATGTTGGCGTGGCCCGCATCCAGGAAAAAGTACACGTTGCCATGGGCCTGCAGGCGCTCGAACACAAAGGCGTATTCGGCCTCATGGGTAAAGATGTAGTGGAATGGCCGATAGTTGACGTAGTTGGACAGGTTCTCCAAATAGATATCCGTGCCCTTGGCCTGCGCGTAGCTCGCCAGTTCCTGGACCGACTTGAGGTAGTGTTCCAGCGCAACCTTTTTGGCCATCAGCACCATTTTTGGCTCGACGATGCAGCCGCCGTGGATGATCAACGGCGCGCCGAGGCGGCTGGCGATATCAATCTCTTTTTTTACGTAGTCCACCGCCGCCGCGCGGAACGCCTCGACATCACTGCCCAGCGGCGCCTTGAAGTTGCCGTGGAAAATCGGCGTGACGCCGGTGGCGGCGATTTGCGCCTGCAGGCTTTCAATGCGCGCATCGGTCCAGTCGTCGACCATCTCGCCGAACAGGCTGCCGTCGATGTACCAATGGGTGCAATCGCCCTCGATTGCGGTTTGCAGGCCTTTTTCGGCGCTGAGGTATTTCTGGTGCGCCACGCCGGTACAGAACGGTACGGTGGGGTTGATCAGTTTGCTTTCCATGGAGCGATTCCTTTCGTTGATGGAGGGTTAGAGTTCAATGGCCATGAAGTCGGCCTTGGTCACGCCGCAGTCAGGGCATGTCCAATCTTCCGGCACCTCTTCCCAAGGGGTGCCGGCCGGGATTCCGTCCTCCGGAATACCCAATTCTTCTACGTACATAAAACCGCAGGGTGCGCACATATAAGTCTTCATGAGAATGCGAAATCCATTGCTCGCGTGTAAGAAACTTCGCCAATTACCGGCGAGATGGCGCGCAGTCTAGGGCAGCGTCATTGCACAAGGCAGGTAAAGTGGTGCCTAATCCGGCCTAACTTCACCGGTAAAAGCACCGGCAAAGACAAGGAAGGTTTATGTTTGTATCCGCCATCGCTTTTGTGGAAGGCACGCCCAAGGTGCAGCAGATCGTCGACGCCTTCAGCCAGGCCATCGAGGGCGGTGAATGGGCACCCGGCAGCAAGTTGCCGTCGGTGCGTGAGCTGACCCAGACCCTGGGCGTCAGCAAGTTCACCCTCAACGAAGCGCTGGACCGCCTGCGCGGGCGCCACCTACTGACCTCAAGCCAGGGCCGCGGCTATTTTGTGGCGATGGAAACCGCACGCCCGGCCGCCGCGACCTGGGTCGACCTGCTGCCCCAGGACCTGCTCAGCGTGCTGCGCCGCCCGCTGGTCACCGCCAGCGGCGAGCTGCGCCCCGGTGGCGGGCACTTGCCGGAGGACTGGTTGAACGGCGAGGCCATCCGCCAGACGATGCGCAGCGTGGTGCGCGCGCCGTCACTGCGCATTGCCGGCCTGGGCACACCGGCCGGGCTGTTGCCCTTGCGCCAGGCGCTGCAACAGAAGCTGCACGGCGAGGGCCTGTCGGTGCCGGTGGAACAGATCATCACCACACCCAACACCGTGCAGGGCCTGGACATGCTCATGCGCCTGCTCGCGCGCCCCGGCGACACGGTGCTGCTGGACGCGCCGTGCTACTTCAACTTCCACGCCAACCTGGCCCTGCACGGGGTCAAAGTGGTGACCATCGAGCGACGCCCCGACGGCTTTGACTTTGCTGCGCTCGAACAGCTGCTGGCCGAGCACCGCCCCAGCCTGTACCTGACCACCAGCGTGCTGCATAACCCCACCGGCCATTCCTTCAGCCCCGGCCAGGCGTTTCGCCTGCTGCAACTGACTCAGCAGTACCATTGCCACATCGTCGAGGACGACCTCTACGGCGACCTGCACCCCAACCCGCCGCCGCGCCTGGCCGCCCTCGCCGGGCTGGATCAGGTCACCTATCTTTCCGGGTTCTCCAAAATCCTCAGCGCCAACACCCGCGTCAGCTACGTGGTGGCCGCGCCGCAACTGGCCGCCAACCTCACCAACATGAAGCTGATGAGCGGCGGCGTGACCTCGGAGCTGTTCGAGCAGATCGTCTACCGCATGCTCAGCGAAGGCAGCTACGCCAAGCACCGCAAGCGTATGGTCCAGCGCTTGATGGAGTCCGGCGGGCGCGTCGAGCAATGGCTCAAGCGCTGCGGCTGCGAGTTGCCGATGGCGTTTGAAGGCGGGATGTTTATCTGGGCGCGCCTGCCCAAGGGCGTAAACGGTGAACTGCTGGCCCAAGAGGCGTTGAAACGCAGCCTGGTGCTGGCGCCGGGCGCGCTGTTCGGCTACGACCCGGCACACCTCAATTCGATGCGCTTCAATGTCGCCCACACGGATGAGCCGCGCGCCCAGCGGGTGTTCGAGGCACTGTTGCTCAAGGCCGTGCGCCACTGATTTTTGCTTCGCCGTGTATCTGGTCAGCGCCAGATACACTGCAATACAAAGGGCACAAGGCAAAGCCTGCGGCGATGGCTAGACTGCGGCCCAAGAGTATTTAACGAGGAAGGCAGCATGGATCATGTCGATCACATTCTGATCGTCGATGACGACCGGGAAATCCGCGAACTGGTGGGCAATTACCTGAAAAAAAACGGCATGCGCACCACCGTGGTTGCCGACGGCCGCCAGATGCGCAGCTTCCTCGACACCACGCCCGTGGACCTGATCGTGCTGGATATCATGATGCCCGGCGACGATGGCTTGCAGCTGTGCCGCGAACTGCGGGTGGGCAAGCACAAAGCCACACCGGTACTGATGCTCACGGCGCGCAACGATGAAACCGACCGCGTCATCGGCCTGGAAATGGGCGCCGATGATTACCTGGTCAAGCCGTTCGCCGCGCGTGAACTGCTCGCGCGCATCAACGCCGTACTGCGGCGCACCCGCATGCTGCCGCCGAACCTGGTGGTGAGTGAAACCGGGCGGCTGATCCGCTTTGGCCGCTGGCGCCTGGACACCACCGCCCGTCACCTGCTCGACGAGGATGACACCCTGGTGGCCCTCAGCGGCGCCGAATACCGCCTGTTGCGGGTGTTTCTCGACCACCCGCAGCGCGTGCTCAACCGCGACCAATTGTTGAACCTGACCCAGGGGCGTGACGCCGACTTGTTCGATCGCTCCATCGACCTGCTGGTGAGCCGCTTGCGTCAACGCTTGCTGGATGACGCCCGCGAACCGGCCTATATCAAAACCGTGCGCAGTGAGGGTTATGTGTTTTCACTGCCGGTGCAAATCCTCGGGGCCGAGCAATGAAGCCATGGCGGGTTGGCTGGCCGCGCACACTGGCGTCCCAACTGTCGCTGATTTTTCTGATCAGCCTGGTGTGTGCCCATGGGTTGTCATTCAGTGCGCAGTTCTACGAGCGCTACATCAGTGCGCGCACGGTGATGCTCGGCAATCTGGAAAACGACGTGTCCACCTCGGTGGCCGTCCTCGACCGCCTGCCCGCCAACGAGCGCGCCGGTTGGCTGGCGCGTCTCGACCGGCAGAACTACCGGTACCTGCTCAACGCCGGCGAGGCCGGTGAACCGATGAGCAGCCACGACGTGCCAATGGCCGCCACCTCGATTGCGGACGCCCTGGGCGAGCATTACGCCCTGACCTTTCGCGATATACCGGGCATCCAGAAACACTTCCAGGTGCACCTGACCCTGGCCGATGGCAACCCGATCACCCTCGACGTACGCCCCGCCGCCCCGCCTGTAGCCTATTGGTTGCCGGTGGTGCTGGTGCTGCAACTGGCGCTGCTGCTCGCCTGCACCTGGGTCGCGGTGCGCCTGGCCGTGCGCCCGCTGACACGTCTGGCGCGTGCGGTCGAAACCCTCGACCCGAACGCCCACCCCACGCCCCTGGACGAAACCGGCCCGAGTGAAGTCGCGCATGCCGCCGCGGCATTCAATGCCATGCAACAGCGCATTGCCGAATACCTCAAGGAACGCATGCAGATCCTCGCCGCGATTTCCCACGACCTGCAAACGCCGATCACCCGCATGAAACTGCGCGCCGAGTTTATGGATGACAGTGCCGACCGCGACAAACTGTGGAGCGACCTCAGCGAAATGGAGCACCTGGTGCGTGAGGGCGTGGCGTATGCGCGCAGCGTTCACGGCGCCACCGAAGCCCGCCACCGCATTGACCTGGACGCCTTTCTCGACAGCCTGGTGTTTGACTATCAGGACATGCAAAAGCAAGTTCGCCTGCGCGGCAAAAGCGCGATGATCCTCGACACCCGCCCCCACGCGCTGCGCCGTGTGTTGGTGAACCTGGTGGACAACGCCCTTAAATTTGCCGGCAGCGCCGAGCTGGAAGTCGGCTGCGCAGCGGATGGGCAGCTGTCGATCAAGGTGTTGGACCGAGGACCGGGAATTGCCGAAGACGAGCTGGCGCAGGTGCTGCAGCCGTTTTATCGGGTGGAAAGCTCACGCAATCGCGGCACCGGCGGCACCGGGCTGGGGTTGGCGATTGCCCAGCAACTGGCGGTGGCGATCGGCGGCTCGCTGACCTTGAGTAATCGGGCTGAGGGTGGCTTGTGTGCCGAGGTTCGGTTGAGTCTTTAGCGCACTGCTCTGTGGCCAGCAGGCTTGCCACGTTAAATGCACGGCCTTAATAAAATTTACGCATGATAATTCTGTTTTTTATAATTAGGTTAGAACCAACAGGCATTTTACAGACCCCGCCACTGCCCTTACTTTTGACCCGAGTGACCGACCCCACGCCCGGAGGAGGTGTTAATCGCGCAATCGACAAGGACAGACCAATGAGCATCGAATTTATCGGCTATATCGGCGGCCATCACGCTTCCGAGATTCACCCGCGCAGCGGCCCTACCCTGCAACCGGACTACGTCGAAACCGTGGCCCGCGCCCACGAAGAAGCAGGTTTCGACCGCGCGCTGGTGGCGTTTCATTCCAACAGCCCGGACAGCACGCTGATCGCCGCGCACGCTGCCAGCGTGACCCAAAAACTGCAGTTCCTGATCGCCCATCGCCCAGGTTTTGCCCAGCCGACCCTGGCCGCACGCCAGTTCGCGACCCTGGACGTGTTCAACGGCGGGCGCACGGCCGTGCATATCATCACCGGCGGCGATGACCGTGAACTGCGCGCCGATGGCAGCCATATCGGCAAGGACGAACGCTACGCACGCACCGACGAATACCTCAGCGTGGTGCGCCGGGAATGGACCCACGAGCAGCCTTTCGATTTCAAAGGCACCTACTACCAGGTCGAAGGCGCGCATTCGACGGTGAAGTCGCCGCAGCAACCGCATATCCCGCTGTACTTCGGTGGTTCTTCAGCGGCCGCCATTGCGGTAGCCGGCAAGCATGCCGACGTGTATGCACTGTGGGGTGAAACCTACGAGCAGGTGCGCGAAGTGGTGACCCAGGTGCGCGCAGAAGCGGCCAAGCAAGGGCGCACGATTCGCTTCAGCTTGTCGTTGCGCCCGATCCTCGCAGAAACCGAGGAGCTGGCCTGGGCACGTGCCGAGACGATCTTGCAGCAGGCGACCGCACTGGCCGAAAAGCAGGGTTTCGTGCGCCGCGAACCACCCAACGAAGGCTCGCGCCGCTTGCTGGCAGCGGCAGCGCAGGGTTCGCGCCTGGACAAGCGCCTGTGGACCGGGATCGCCGGGTTGCTGGGCGCGCAGGGCAACTCCACTTCATTGGTCGGCACCGCCGAACAAGTCGCGCAGGCGTTGCTGG
Organism: Pseudomonas sp. 2822-15; assembly: GCF_002742515.1. Taxonomy (NCBI): domain Bacteria; kingdom Pseudomonadati; phylum Pseudomonadota; class Gammaproteobacteria; order Pseudomonadales; family Pseudomonadaceae; genus Pseudomonas; species Pseudomonas sp. 2822-15. The sequence goes on from NZ_LJRY01000188.1 coordinate 11,554, forward strand.
ACTACTACGACCTGGGTATCACCACCTTCCTGATACGCGGATTCGACCCGCTCAACGACGCAATCGACTACGGCAAGCGGCTGATCCCGCTGACCCGCCAGCTGGTCGCCGAGCGTGAACAAGCCCAACAGGTCGCCTGAGCACACCACAAAACCCATGTGAGCGCTGATCAACTGTGGGAGCTGGCTTGCCTGCGATAGCGGTGTCTCAGTCAACATCAATCTTGACTGTTACACCGCCATCGCAGGCAAGCCAGCTCCCACAGGAGTTTGGCGTCAAGCATGGGTTCAGTTTTTGTAGTCGGTATCCGTACGCTCCAACTGCCGAATCAACGCATTCCAATGCCGCACCACGCCCGGCCCTGCGCCATTGCTGAACACCTTGGCCTGCTCCTCCACCTTGGCCACCACCTCTGCCGGCGGGAAGATAAGCTCGGCATTGCCGCCCGCCTGCGCCGCGATCTGGATAGTGCACGCGCGCTCCAGCCCTTGAAGTTGCTGGAAGGCGTGTTCCACGCTGATGCCGGCGGTCAACAGCCCGTGGTTGCGTAAAATCATCACACTCTTGTCGCCCAGGTCAGCCACCAAGCGGTCGCGCTCGTCCAGGTCCAGCGCCACGCCTTCATAACCGTGGTAGGCCACGCGCCCGGAGAACGCAATGGCGTGCTGGGAGATCGGCAGCAGGCCATCCTTCTGCGCCGACACCGCAATGCCGTCACGCGTATGGGTGTGCAGCACCGCTTGCAGGTCATGGCGCGCGCCGTGGATGGCGCTGTGGATCACGTAACCTGCGTAGTTGATACCCAGGCCGGTCGGGTCGTCGACAATCGTGCCGTCGAGGTCGACCTTGACCAGGTTGGAGGCGTTGATTTCATCGAACAACAGCCCGTAGGCGTTGATCAGGAAATGCTCATCCGGCCCCGGCACACGGGCGGAGAAGTGCGTGTAGATGTGGTCGGTCCATTTGTACAACGCCGCCAGTCGATAGGCCGCGGCCAGCTTGACGCGCACCTCCCACTCTTCTGGCGTGACGCGCTGACGGACATTGCTGGAAACACTGGAAAGCGAGGTGACGCTGCTCATGGCAAAACTTCCTGGATGGCCTTAAGGACTTCCAGTCAGCCTAGGGGATGGCCAAAAATAATAAAAAGCACATTTTAATCTAAGCTAATTATTATTATTTTTTATAAAAATAACCGACTACCACATAGATAGTTCCCACGCTCCGCGTGGGAATTCAGCCCTGGACGCTCCGCGTCCCAAAGCTTGACGCAGAGCCTCACAGGAGGCATTCCCACGCAGAGCGTGGGAACGATCAGTCTGCAGCCCCCCAGGCTCACGCAGCATTGCGGATCTTGTGTAAAGAGGCCGCCACCAGCGTCCCGAACGCATCCACCGGCCCTTGCAGGTTGCCCAGAAAGTGCGGGTAGATCAGCCACAAATCCATCACCGGCTTGAAGTCCTTGAGCGGCACCACCGCCAGTTGCTCAAGGTGCGCGCTGCGCTCCAGCAGCGGGCGTGGCACCAGCCCCAGGCCCAGGCCGTCCGCCACCAGGCCCAGTTGCAGCTCGGTACCGAAGGTTTCCAGGTTCACCCGCAACGCCAGGCCCTGGTCGGACAAGGTGCGCTGCAAGCCGGCACGAAAACCACAGCCATCCGGGTTGAGAATCCAGCCGCCCTGGTACACGTCGGCCAACTTGCAGGGCTTTTTCGGCAACTGTGCCTTGGCACACACCACCACCAACTCCATCTTGCCGATGGACTCACCGACGATGTTGTCCGGGAAGATCTTGCCCGCCGGGAACAACGCCACTGCCGCATCCAGCTCGCCGCGCTCGATCTTGCCGACCAGTTGGCTGCCCCACCCCGTGGCGACCTGGGCGCGCAAGTCGGGGTATTCGCTGCGCAGGTGCTTGAGTGCATCCAGCAGCACCACATCGCCGATGGTCTGCGGCACGCCCAGGCGCAACACGCCGGTGGGCGGTGCATCAGTGGCTACCAGCTCACGCAGGGCATCCATCTCGCGCAGGATCAGCCGGCATTGTTCATACACACGGGTGCCGATCAGCGTAGGTTTGAGCGGCTTGGTGTTGCGGTCGAACAGCTCAACGCCCAGCGCCTGCTCGAAGTTCTGCACGCGGCGGGTGATGGCCGGCTGAGTCAATTGCAACGACTCGGCGGCGTGGCTGATGGACTGGCAACGAATCACTTCGACAAAGGCATCGATATCGTCAATTTTCATTTGGGCCGCACATAGAGAACAGTCATTAAGATGTGTGGCAAGCATAGTTGCCACACGGCTGCCTGGATAGCCTGCGCTGTGATCGATAACGTCTAACGCTATTCAGACCGGTTCTAAATTACCTGAAGCTATAAGCTAATCATTAAAAAATAGCATATTAACCATCAACATTATGCTTATATAAACCCATCACGCCATCCCCATAACCGGAATTGCCATGACCCAGTCCCGACACCCCGAAAGACTCAGAGCCTTTATTGGCGCCCTGGCGGAACTGATCGACGGCAACCCACGCGAAGGCGACCTGTTGCACCGTGGCGGCAAGCTGTTGGCGCAACTGGTCAGCCATGACGACTGGCTGCCCGACGAGTACGCCCAACCCGACCCCGAGCGCTACCAGCAGTTTTTGCTGCATGCCGATTCGCGCCAGCGTTTCAGCATCGTCAGCTTTGTGTGGGGGCCGGGCCAGCGCACGCCGATTCACGACCATCGGGTGTGGGGCCTGATCGGCATGTTGCGCGGTGCGGAGTTTTCCCAGGGTTTTGAACGGGCGCCCGATGGCAGCCTGGTCGCCGAAGGCAAACCGGTCCAACTGCTGCCCGGCCAGGTTGAGGCGGTGTCGCCCAAAGTCGGTGATATCCATCAAGTCAGCAATGCCCACAGTGACCAGGTGTCGATCAGCATTCACGTGTACGGCGCCAATATCGGGGCCGTGCGCCGCGCGGTGTACCAGCCCGACGGCAGCGAGAAACTGTTTATTTCCGGTTATTCCAACGCCTACCTCCCGAACATCTGGGATTTGTCCAAAGAAAAGAGCCCTGCCCTATGACCACCGTATCGAACCGCAGCTTCGCCCAGATTCGCCAGGCCCTGTTGGGTCGTGAAGAAGTCGCCTTGGTCGACGTGCGCGAAGAAGCGCCCTTTGCCGAGTCGCACCCGCTGTTCGCTGCGAATATCCCGCTGTCCAAGCTGGAGCTGGAGGTGTATGCGCGCATTCCCCGTCGCGATACCCAGGTGACGGTCTACGACAATGGCGAAGGGCTGGCCGAACGCGCCGCCGCACGCCTGATTGCGTTGGGCTACACCCAGGTCAGCCTGCTCGAAGGCGGCCTCGACGGTTGGCGCCGCGCCGGTGGCGAGCTGTTTATCGACGTCAACGTGCCGAGCAAAGCCTTCGGTGAGTTGGTGGAGAGCCAGCGCCACACGCCGTCTTTGGCTGCCGAAGAAGTGCAGGCCCTGCTCGACAGCCAGGCCGATGTGGTGGTGCTCGACGCGCGCCGCTTCGACGAATACCAGACCATGAGCATTCCCACCGGCATCAGCGTGCCGGGTGCCGAACTGGTGCTGCGCGCCCGTGAACTGGCGCCGGACCCGGCCACCCGCATCATCGTCAATTGCGCCGGGCGCACCCGCAGCATTATCGGCACGCAGTCGCTGATCAACTCAGGCATCGCCAACCCGGTGTCGGCACTGCGCAACGGCACCATCGGCTGGACCCTGGCCGGGCAGAAACTCGCCCATGGCCAAGCGCGCCGCTTTGCGCCGACCTCGGAAGAACACCGTCAAATCGCCGCCGCAGACGCACGCCGCGTCGCCGACAAAGCACGCGTCGGCCGCGCCACACTTAACGACCTGCAACGCTGGCAGCAGGAGCCGACCCGCACCACCTACCTGTTCGATGTGCGCACGCCGGAGGAATTCGAAGCCGGCCATTTGCCGGGCGCACGCTCCACACCCGGCGGGCAATTGGTGCAGGAAACCGACCATGTGGCCAGCGTGCGCGGCGCGCGATTGGTGCTGGCCGATGACGACGGCGTGCGGGCCAATATGTCCGCCTCATGGCTCGCGCAACTGGGCTGGGAGGTGTACGTGCTGGACGACCTGCAAGCGGCGGACTTCAGCGAACAAGGCGCCTGGGTCGCGCCGGTGCCGGCGCCCTTGCAGGCCGAACTGATCAGCCCCCACACCCTGGCCGAGTGGCTAACCCATGGCGACACGGCGGTGCTGGATTTCACCCCCAGCGTCAACTACGTCAAACGCCATATCCCCGGTGCCTTCTGGGCCTTGCGTGCGCAATTGCCCCAGGCCCTGGCCAAGGTGCCACCCGCCGAACGTTATGTGCTGACCTGCGGCACCAGCCAACTGGCGCGCCTGGCGGTCGCCGACGTCGAAGCCATCACCGGCAAGCCGGTGTTCCTGCTGCAAGGGGGCACGCTTAACTGGATCGCCGAGAAGCTACCGCTGGAAGAAGGCGAAACCCATCTCGCGTCACCGCGTATCGACCGCTATCGCCGCCCGTACGAAGGCACCGACAGCCCGAAGGAAGCCATGCAGGCGTATCTGGACTGGGAATTCGGCCTGGTCGACCAGCTGGCACGCGATGGCACCCACGGTTTCTACGTGATCTGAACCACCTTCACGCCTGCCCCACACCGGGGCAGGCCGCACCGACCCCTTGCCAGGCGGAGGTAACCCACACTTTTTCACTTTGCCTGGGATTTATCCATCATGGTCTTTCGCACGCCCTTCAAACACCTGCTCCTGAGCAGCGCCCTGGCCCTCGGCCTGATCAGCACTGCACACGCCGCCGACCTGCAACCGCTGCGGGTCGCCAATCAAAAATCCACGATCAAGGCGCTGCTGGAAGCCTCCGGCGAAACCCAAAACGTGCCCTACACAATCCAGTGGTCGGAGTTCCCTTCCGCCTCGCCGCTGGGCGAAGCCCTCAACGCCGGTGCCGTCGATATCGGCGCCCTCGGCGATGCGCCGTATGTGTTCGCCTTGGGCGCCGGGGCCGCGCTCAAGGTGGTCAGCATCATCCACGCCGAAGGGCGCAACACCACCGCCCTGGTGGTGCCCAAGGACTCGCCGATCAAGACCGCCGCCGACCTCAAGGGCAAGAAAATCGTCACCGGACGCGGCTCCATCGGGCACTACCTGGCGATCCGGGCCTTGGCCAGCGCGGGCCTGACGAGCAAGGATGTGCAATTCATTTTTCTGTTGCCCGCTGAATCCCGGCTGGTACTCGATAACGGCACCGTCGATGCCTGGGCGACATGGGACCCCTACACCACGGTGGTCACCTCACAAAGCCACGCCCGGGTCCTGGTCAGCGGCGAGCAGTTGTTGAGCAACCACCTGTATTTCGCCGCCACCCGCCAGGCCATCGCCAACAAACGCCCGCAACTGGATGACTTCGTGGCCCGCGTCGACCGTGCCTACGCCTGGGCCAACACACACCCGGATGAATACGCCGCTGCCCAAGCCAAAATTACCGGCCTGCCCTTGGCGGTGCACCTGGAGGTGGCCAAAGACACGCAACTGAACCCTGTGGTGATTGACGACAGCGTGATCAAGGGCCTGCAAGCCACCGCCGACACCTATCAGCAAGAAGGCCTGCTGCCCAAGCGCATCGACGTGTCCCAGGGTTTCGACACCAGCTTTAACGCCGAACGTTTTCCCACTTCCCAAGCATCGCGCTAAGCAAGGAGCCGCCTATGAGCACGCCACGTCATCTGAAACTGGGCGCTATGGTCCACGGTGTCGGTCACGGCTGGGGCGAATGGCGCCATCCGCAGGCGCAACCGAATGCCAGTACGAACTTTGGTTTCTATAAACAACAAACTGAACTGGCCGAAGCGGCCAAGTTCGACTTCGTGTTTATCGCCGACAGCCTGCACATTCACGCCAAATCCAGCCCGCACTACCTCAACCGTTTCGAGCCGCTGACCCTTCTCTCGGCCCTCGCCGCGTTGACCACCCACATCGGCCTGGTCGCCACCGTGACCGTCAGCTACACCGAGCCCTACCAGGTGGCGCGCCAGTTCGCCTCTTTGGACCATATCAGCGGCGGCCGCGCCGGCTGGAACGTGGTCACCTCGTGGCTGAGCGGCACCGCCGACAACTTCGGCAAAGCCGAGCACCCGCCCCACGCCGTGCGCTACCGCATCGCCAAGGAGCACTTGAACGTGGTCAAGGGCCTGTGGGATTCCTGGGAAGACGACGCCTTTGCCTATAACAAGCAGAGCGGCGAATTTTTCACCCCCGACAAGCTGCACGCGCTGAACCACAAGGGCGAGTTTTTCTCGGTCAAAGGCCCGCTGAACATCGCCCGCTCACGCCAGGGCCAGCCGGTGATTTTTCAGGCGGGCACCTCTGAAGATGGGCGCAACTTCGCCGCCGAGCATTCCGATGCGATTTTTGTGCATGTCGAGACGCTCGAAGAAGGCAAGGCTTACTCGGCTGACTTGAAACGCCGTGCCAAGGGTTTTGGCCGTGATGCGGCGAGCCTGTCGATTTTGCCGGGCATTCGCCCGATTGTCGGGCGCGATGCCGCCGAGGTGGAACGCCGTTATCAGCAGGCGGTGGACCTGGTCACCGTCGAAGATGCGATTGTGGCGCTGGGCCGCCCGTTCAACGACCACGACTTCAGCCAATACCCACTGGACGCCCCCTTCCCGGAGCTTGGTGACCTGGGCAGCAACAGCCAGAAAGGCGGTTCCGACCGTATCAAGCAACTGGCCAGGGACGAAGGCCTGACCCTGCGCGAAGTGGCCTTGCGCTTTTCGCGGCCCAAGCGCGATTTTGTCGGCACCCCGGAGCAGGTCGCCGATGCGATTCAAACCTGGTTCGAATCCGGCGCCAGCGATGGTTTCATCATCAACTCGGTACTGCCGGATGGCTTGCAGTACTTCACCGAACTGGTAGTGCCGGTGTTGCAGCAACGCGGGCTGTTTCGCAGCGAATACAGCGGCCAGACCTTGCGCGACAACCTGGGGCTTAAGGTGCCGAGCAATCGGTACAGCGAAGTTGAAGTGCAACAGGAAGCGCTGGCATGAGTGAACCTCTCAACCGATTAGCCAAAGTGGGAGCTGGCTTGCCTGCGATAGCGGTCTCTGGGCCTGCCTTGCGGGTGGCTGATCCACCGCCATCGCAGGCAAGCCAGCTCCCACAAGGGCCGGCGCAATTCGACGCCCTGCTCGAACGCCTCAGTGCCGAGCTGGCCAGCACCGCGCACCTGTATGACGAAAGCGGCGCCTTCCCCCACGCCAACTTCCAGCGCCTGCATGAACATGGCCTGGTCGCCCTCACCGTGCCCAAGGCCCTGGGCGGTGGCGGCGCCAGCCTGGCGCAGGCGCGCAAGGCCATCAGCGCAATTGCCAGGGGCGAGCCGTCTACCGCGCTGATTCTGGTGATGCAGTACCTGCAACACACACGCCTGCAAGACAGCAAAACCTGGCCGCAGCACCTGCGCGTGCAGGTCGCCGAAGACGCCGTGCGCAACGGTGCGTTGATCAACGCCCTGCGCGTCGAACCCGACCTCGGCACCCCGGCCCGTGGCGGGCTGCCGTCAACCACGGCGGTGCGCACCGCCGACGGCTGGCGCGTCAGCGGTCGCAAGATTTACTCCACCGGCAGCCACGGCCTGAGCTGGTTCAGCGTGTGGGCGCGCAGTGATGATGCCGACCCGCTGGTGGGCGCCTGGCTGGTGCCGAAAGACAGCCCCGGCGTGAGCATCATCGACACCTGGGACCACCTGGGCATGCGCGCCACCTGCAGCCACGAAGTGGTGCTCGATAACGTCCTGGTGCCGCTGGACCATGCCGTCAGCGTGAGCCCCTGGAGCGCACCGCAGCCTGAGCTGGATGGCGATGGGTTCCTGTGGATGTCGGTGCTGCTGTCGTCGGTGTACGACGCCGTGGCCCAGGCTGCGCGGGACTGGCTGGTGAACTGGCTGGAGCAGCGCACGCCGTCCAACCTCGGCGCCGCGCTGTCGAGCCTGCCGCGTTTTCAGGAAACCGTCGGCCATATCGACACCCTGCTGTTCGCCAACCGCAGCCTGCTCGATGCCGCCGCCCAGGGCCACACGCCAGCCGCCAATGCGGCGCAGCTTAAATACCTGGTGACCGGCAATGCGATCCGCGCCGTGGAGCTTGCCATCGAAGCCTCGGGCAACCCAGGCCTGTCGCGCCATAGCCCGCTGCAACGGTATTACCGCGACGTGCTGTGCAGCCGCGTGCATACGCCGCAGAACGACGCGGTGCTGCAAGGTGTGGGTAAAGCGGTGTTCGCGCAACGTGCGCAACAATGAATAAGGAACGCTCATGAGTCAGGTGATTATCGCCAGCCAGCTGGACGAAGATTACAACCAGGTATTGCGCGAACGCCTTGCCTCGATCCACCCCCAGGCCCAGGTCATCGGCGTGCCGGCCGGCGTGCCCGGCGACCTGCCGCCCCAGGCCAATATCCTGCTGCTGCGCCCGATCAACGTGCGCGGCTACACCGCGCCCAACACCCCGCCGCCGGGCTGGCCGTATGGCGCGCAGTGGGTGCATCTGGTGTCGTCGGGCATCGACTTCTACCCGCAGTGGCTGTTCAGCGGCCCGCCGGTGACCACCTCACGGGGCAGCGCCGCCGATAACCTTGCCGAGTTCGCCCTGGCGGCGATCTTTGCGGCGGCCAAGCATTTGCCGGCTATTTGGGTGAAGGATGCCCAGTGGACATTCACCGCGTTGCGCCCGCTCAAGGGCAGCACATTGGGCATTCTCGGCTTTGGTGCGATCGGCAAAAGCCTGGCGCAAAAAGCCCTGGCCTTGGGGATCAACGTGATCGCGCTGCGCCAGAGCCAGGCGCCCTTTGAAGTGGACCATGTTGAGGCCGCCAAGGACATCCACGACCTGTTCGCCCGCGCCGACCACCTGGTGCTGGCGGCGCCGCTCACCGAGGCCACGCGGCATATTGTCGACCGTGATGTGCTCGGCAGCGCCAAGCCGGGATTGCACCTGATCAACATTGCACGCGGTGGTTTGCTGGATCAGGAGGCCCTGCTGGAAGCCCTGGATAACGGTCAGATCGGCCTGGCCTCGCTGGATGTGACCGAACCGGAGCCACTGCCGCCGGGGCACCCGTTGTACAGCCATGCACGGGTGCGGTTGTCGCCGCATACCTCGGCGATTTCGACCAACAGCAAGGAGGAGATTGCCGATACGTTCCTGGCGAATCTGGAGCGGTATGTGCAGGGTTCAACGTTGGCCAATCTTGTCGCCCCTTGAATATGAGTGGGAGCTGGCTTGTGTGGGAGCTGGCTTGCCTGCGATAGCATCACCTCGGTGTGTCAGTCACACCAAGGTGATGCTATCGCAGGCAAGCCAGCTCCCACATAAGCCAGTCTTCACAGGGATGAGTGTGAATCAGCAGCCGCTAGCCAGGCGTTCGCGCAAAAACTCCACCAGCGCCTGCACTGGCCGCGAACTTTGCCGGTGCTGTGGATAGACCGCCGAGAGCGTCAGGGCTTCGGGGGCGAAGTCGTCGAGCAGGGTTACCAAACGCCCGTCTTTCAACGCCTCGGCAACAATAAAAGTCGGCAGGTAGGTCACGCCCAACCCGGCGATTGCGGTGTCGCGCAGCAACTCGCCATTGTTCACGCGCATGCGACCACTGACATTGAGCGCCTGCAACTTGCCTTTGAAGCGCCATTGCACTTGGCGGCCATGGCCATAGGGCAGGCAGTCATGATCAACCAGGTCTTCGGGCTTGAGCGGCGTACCCTTGGCGGCGAGGTAATCAGGGCTGGCGCAATACACCCGCTGCACGCTGGCGATGCGCCGAGCGATCAGGGTCGAGTCTTCCAGCGTGCCGATGCGCAAGACCAGGTCGTAGCCCTCGCCGATCAGGTCCACCGGGCGATCACTCAAATCGACTTCCACCGACACCTGCGGGTGGCGTTGCAGGAACTGCGGCAGCAAGCAGCCCAAATGGGCCATGGCAAACGACAACGGTGCGCTGAGCCGGATCGTGCCACGCGGTTCGCTGTTCTGGCCGGCGATGCCCTGCTCTACTTGCTCGACTTCGCTGAGCAGGCGCAAGGCCGATTCGTAGTAGCTCTGGCCGAGCGGTGTGACGTCCAATCGACGGGTGGAGCGATTGAGCAGGCGCACGCCCAGGCGGTCTTCCAGTTGGATCAGGCGGCGGCTGACGAATTGTTTGGACACACCCAATTGCTCGGCCGCGGCGGTGAAGCTGCCGGATTCCATGACCTGGCAGAACAGGCGCATGTCTTCGAAGGGGTTCATTGTCGCTTCTCGGTGGACAGTTGACAGGTTTATAGCCTGTCAGCCGCTACGACACAATCAAATGCAGGAGGGGCTTGCCCCCTCCTACAGGGTTAATCTACCCCTTCAAGCGCCGCTTACTTGGCCGTAAACGCCGAGTAGCTGTTCATCAGGTTACGGTAGTTGGGAATGCGCGGCGACAGCAGGTTAGCCAGGCCTTCCATATCGTTGCGCCAGTCGACTTGCAGTTCACAGGCGACAGAGAACCAGTTCACCAGTTGCGCGCCGGCGGCCGTCATGCGTGCCCAAGCGGCTTGTTGCACGGTTTCGTTGAAGGTGCCCGAGGCGTCGGTCACCACGAACACCTCGAAGCCTTCAGCGAGGGCGCACAGGGTCGGGAACGCGACGCACACATCCGTTACCACCCCGGCAATGATGATCTGCTTGCGGCCGGTGGCCTTCACAGCCTTGACGAACTCTTCGTTGTCCCAGGCATTGATCTGACCAGGCCGGGCGATGTAAGGCGCATCGGGGAACAGTGCCTTGAGTTCCGGAACCAACGGGCCGTTAGGGCCACTTTCAAAACTGGTGGTGAGGATGGTCGGCAGGTTGAAGAACTTGGCCACGTCGGCCAGGGCCAACACGTTGTTCTTGAACTCGTTCGGAGAGAAGTCTTGCACCAGGGAAATCAGGCCGGTCTGGTGATCGACCAGCAATACAACGGCGTCATCTTTGTTCAAGCGCTTGTAAGTCATGGGTGAACTCCTTTGGGTGTTTTTAAAATCAGAAGGCAAAGCACGAGCAACCAAACGCGCCCCAGAAACCCTGGAAATCGCTGACCGGCACGCTGGAAAGCCGCGCTTTTTCATGGCCGTGGGCATGCACGCCGCACGGCCCGCTGCAGTGGTGCACTTGGGCTTGCAACGGTGAACCTGGACGCCAGTGCCCCGGCACCTTGACCACCGGCGACCAGTCCGGCAGTACCGGCACTTGGGGCGGTGCGAAATCTTCGAAGTCGCCGGCGCCGTATACCACCTTGCCGCCGACCACGGTCAGGACCGATTCGATCCATTTGATGGCTTCTTCTTCCACACTGAAGAAGTCCGCCGAGAGTGCCGCCACATCCGCCAACTGGCCGACCTTGATCTGGCCCTTCTTGCCCTGCTCCGAGGAGAACCAGGCGCTGCCGTGGGTGAACAATTCCAGCGCGGTGAGGCGCGGCAGGCCCTCGGCGTGCAGTTCCAGGCCGCCGACGGTGCGGCCGCTGACCATCCAGTACAACGAAGTCCAGGGGTTGTAGCTCGAGACCCGCGTAGCGTCGGTGCCCGCCCCTACCGGCACGCCTTCGGCCAGCATGCGCTTGATCGGCGGCGTGGCTTCGGCGGCCTTGGCGCCGTAGCGCTCGACAAAATATTCGCCCTGGAACGCCATGCGGTCCTGGATCGCGATACCCCCGCCCAGTGCCCGGACGCGCTCAATGTTTTTCGGCGTAATGGTTTCGGCGTGGTCGAAGAACCACGGCAGACCATTGAACGGAATGTCGCGGTTGACCTTCTCGAACACGTCGAGCATGCGCGAGATGGATTCGTCGTACGTGGCGTGCAGCCGGAACGGCCAGCGCTGCTCAACCAAATGGCGCACCACCGGTTCCAGTTCCTGCTCCATGGTCAACGGCAGGTCGGGGCGTGGCTCAAGGAAATCTTCGAAATCCGCCGCCGAAAACACCAGCATCTCGCCTGCGCCGTTGTGGCGCAGGTAATCGTCGCCCTGGTGCAGGGTGACGCTGCCGGTCCAGTGCTTGAAGTCGCTGAGCTCTTCCTTGGGCTTTTGGGTGAACAGGTTGTAGGCGATGCGCACCGTCAGCTGTTGGTCCTTGGCCAGTTGCTCGATCACCGCGTAGTCATCGGGGTAGTTCTGGAAACCACCGCCGGCGTCGATGGCGCTGGTGAGGCCCAGGCGATTAAGTTCACGCATGAACTGGCGGGTCGAATTGACCTGGTATTCGAGCGGCAGTTTCGGGCCCTTGGCCAGGGTTGCATACAAAATCATCGCGTTGGGACGCGCCACCAGCATGCCGGTGGGGTTGCCGTTGCTGTCGCGCACGATCTCGCCGCCCGGCGGGTTCGGCGTGTCCTTGGTGTAACCGGCCACGCGCAGGGCGGCGCGGTTGAGCAAGGCACGGTCATACAGGTGCAGCACGAACACCGGCGTATCCGGCGCGGCCTGGTTCAACTCCTCCAGGGTCGGCATACGCTTTTCGGCGAACTGGAATTCGTTCCAGCCCCCCACCACACGCACCCACTGCGGCGTCGGTGTGCGGTCGGCTTGATCCTTGAGCATGCGCAACGCATCGGCCAGAGAAGGCACGCCTTCCCAGCGCAGTTCAAGGTTGTAGTTCAGCCCGCCACGAATCAGGTGCAAGTGCGAGTCGTTAAGGCCGGGGATCACGGTGCGGCCCTTGAGGTCAATGACCTGGGTGCCGCTGCCGCGCAGGGCCATAGCCTCGCCGTCGGTGCCGACCGCGACAAAGCGGCCCTGGTGGATTGCGACCGCAGTGGCCCGTGGGTTTTCACGGTCCACGGTGTGGAACTGGCCATTGAACAAAATCAGATCGGCGTTCATAGGGTTTCCTTTACAGAGGCTTCAAGCCAGGGAGCGAACAGGCGGGTGGCGGCCGGCATCAGCAGGTACACCACCAGCAACACAATGGTCAGCGTCACCAGAAAAGTGGACACCACATAGTTGGACAGGAACGGGTGCAGGCGCAGGATCGGGCCCCAGATAAACGGCAACAACAGGGTTTGCGGCAGGATCACGCACAGGCTGACCACCGCCTGCTTCCAGCGCGGCGGTTTGGCGGCGCTGTCGGCCAGGGGCGCGAACCAGAATTCGTTGGCTGCACCGATTTCGGTTTTGTCGCCGTCGGCCAGCATCGGCGCCGCTTCAGCGATCAGCGCCTGGCGTTCAGGGGAGTCGAGCCAGCGTTGCAGCGCGTCGGTGGAGCGATAACGCAAGACGCAGGTAAACAGCGCCTGCCCACCCTGCTTGCCGCGCACCACATCCACACCGAGGTGGCCGGGGCGCTCACCGGCGATGCGCACAATGCGCCGCAGCCAGGCCTCGTAATCGCCTTCACGGCCGGCCTTGATCAGGTGTTTGACCACCAGGGTGACGACTTCGTCGGGGCTGGTTTCAGGTGTCGGGTCCATATGGTGTGTTTCCCCCCTGGAGAGTTGAGCGATGGGGGGAGTCTGGCGGGGAACCGGGGGCGGGAATTGGATGTTTGTGCTGTCTCGCCTGGCGCGCTCACGCCATCCGCGCCATATGCTCACCGATGCGCGAGCGCAACCAGCGCTCCGCCGGGTCGTTGTCATGTACGCCGCTCCACACCATCGACAGCTCCGAGGCTTCAATCGCGAACGGAGGGTCCTCGGCGCGCAGCACCGTGCCCTCGGTCAAGGCACAGGCGGCGTAGTCGGGCACTGTCGCGATGATTTGCGTGCCCGCCAAGAGTGCGCGCAAGCCGCTGAATTGCGGCACTGCCAGCACCACCCTGCGCGCCCGGCCGATGCGGGCCAGGTCAAGGTCGATATTGCCGCTCAAGTCCCCCGAAAACGACACCATCGCGTGGGGCCGCGTGCAGTAGTCATCCAGTGTCAACGGCGCCGCGCCGTCGTCGCCGCGCAGTACCTTGCAGGGAATGTCCCGCAGCTTCTTGCGCTTGGCATTCGCCGGCAGTTCGGTGGTGTAGCTGACGCCCACGGAAATCTCGCCACTGGCCAGCAACGAAGACATCAACAGGTAATTGGCGCGGCGCACCACCACGATGATCCCCGGTGCCTCTTCGCGCAGCTGGCTGAGCAACGGCGGGAACAGACCGAACTCGGCATCGTCGGACAGGCCGATACGAAACACTGCGCAACTGGTGGAAGGGTCGAAATCCTTGGCGCGGCTGACTGCGCCTGAAATGGTGTCCATCGCCGGTTGCAGCTCCTTGAGTATGGCCACCGCCCGTGGCGTGGGCTCCATGCCGCGCCCGTTGCGCAACAGCAATGGGTCGTCGAACAAGTCGCGCAGGCGCCCGAGCGCGGCACTCACGGCCGGCTGGCCCATGAAGAGCTTTTCGGCGACCCGGGTCAGGTTCTTCTCGAACATCAGCGCCTCGAAAATCACCAACAGGTTCATGTCGACGCGGCGCAGGTCGTTGCGGTTCATGGCGGTATCCAAACGGTTATCAGGCCGTCAGGTAAGCACGCTGGGCGGATCGCAGATTGCATGCCTGTGCTGTCTTTTTCCGGGCGCGCACCTGGCGAAATTAACAACGATTAACTCGCCAGCCAGACGGCCCGGCGCCAAAAATACAGCGGTCTACACTGCACCCATTCACCGGGATCGCTCCCATCGACTACGGATAATTGTCATGGCCCGACTTGATGACTGTGCCCCCCGCTTTGGCGTCACCGGTGGTTTATGCCCCCGGCGCGAGCGAATTGCCAAGCAGCTGATCCTCGCCAACCTCGGCGAAAGCCTGGCGATTGCCGAGCTGGCGCAAGCCTGTGCGCTGTCGCGCAGCCACTTTTCCCGTGCATTCAAGTGCACCACGGGGCTGTCGCCCCAGGAATGGATTCGCCAACAGCGCATTCAGCGGGCCAAGGAACTGATCACCGGGTCGTCCCTGAGCCTGACCCAGATCAGCCTGGAATGCGGCTTTTGCGACCAGGCGCACTTCTGCCATATGTTCACGCGCAGCGAGGGCGTGAACCCGATGACCTGGCGAAATCACCACATTCGTCAAAAATCACCGGGGGTTGCAGCCTAGTGGTCTGCACCTGCCTGGAATATGCTGGCCGGACTTTTTTTCAGAACAGGGGGCCAGCATGAGTGACCTCAGCGACCAGGCCGTGCATTTCGGTCCCTACCGGGTCCACCCGCGCCAGCGCCTGGTGCTGGAGGCTGGCCGCCCTTTGCGGTTGGGCCGGCCCGCGATGGAAATCTTGCTGATCTTGCTCGAACACGCCGGCAATGTGGTGAGCAAGCAGGAACTGATCACGCGGGTATGGCCCAAAACGGTAGTCGAAGACGGCAACCTGCGTGTGCATGTGGCCGCATTGCGCAAGGCGCTGGGCGATGGTCAGGCCGGGCAGCGCTATATCGTCACCGTCGCCCAGCGCGGTTACAGCTTTGTCGCCCCTCTGAGCATCGAACCGATGACCACAGCCATCGACGGTATTGCCCACAACCAGGGCCATAACCTGCCGCTGCGCCGTACGCGGATGATCGGCCGCCAGGTATTGATCGACACGCTGGTGCAGCAACTGCCGCAGCAACGCTTCATCACCCTGACCGGGGCGGGCGGCATCGGCAAGACCACCGTGGCGCTGCGTGTGGCGGAATTATTGATCGGCCATTACCGCGACGGCATTCGCCTGCTGGATCTGGCGTCGCTCAGCACGCCGTCGATGATCCTGCCCAACCTGGCCGCCCTGCTCGACCTCGCCCCCAGTGAACATGAGCCACTGCTGAGCCTGGCCCGCAACCTGCACGCACGACAGTTGCTGCTGGTGATCGACAATTGCGAACACCTGCTGGACGACATCGCCCTGATCAGCGAAACCCTGCTGCGCCATGTGCCACAGCTGCACATTCTGGCCACCAGCCGCGAAGCCCTGCGCGCCGAGGGAGAGTACGTGCAGCGCCTGGAGCCGCTGGCCTGCCCACCCGCCACCGGCAACCGCGCCCAGGCCCTCGGCTACCCGGCGTTGCAACTGCTGATCGAACGCGCCATGTCGCACCAGGACAGTTTTGAGCTCAGCGAAGCGGAACTGCCCCTGGCGATCGATATCTGCAAGCGCCTGGACGGCATTCCCCTGGCAATCGAATTGGTCGCCACGCAGATCGAGCGTTTCGGCTTGCCGGGCTTGCTGGTGCAAATGGAGGACAACCTGCGCCTGCTTAACCGCGGCCGGTGCAGCGACCTGCCCCGTCAGCAAACCTTGCGCGCCACGCTGGATTGGAGCTTTGACCTGCTCACCGCCTGCGAACAGATTTGCCTGCGCCGCCTCGCGGTGTTTCGCGGCGGGTTCAGCCTGGCGAGCGCGGCGGCGGTAATCGCCGGGGAGCAGATCGTACCGGCCGAAGTGCTGGGCGCGATCAGCCAGCTGGTGGCCAAGTCACTGCTCAACGTCGAGGCCGGCGATGATGAAATGGTCTATCGTCTGCTGGATATCACCCGTAGCTATGCCCTGGAAAAGCTCGCCCTCGCGGCTGAGCTCGACAGCACACGCGAGCGCCATGGGGCGCGCTGTCTGGCGCTGATGGAGCAGGCGCGGGAAGACTGGGAATTCACTGCCACCGAGCTGTGGATCAACCGTTATGCACCGTTGCGCGAGGACATCCGCGCCGCCCTCGACTGGGGCTTGGGCGAACACGGCGCGCACCTGCTGGGCATTCGCCTGACGGTCAGCGCCATGCCCCTATGGCAAGAGTTGTCGCTGCTGCGCGAACATGGGCTGTACGTAGACCAGGCCTTGGCGCTGATGCTGCAATCGGACGCGCCCTGCACGCAGTTGACCATGCAACTGCAACTGGCCCTGGGCAGCCTGTCCTATCACGCCCTGGGGGCAGCGCCGCAGACCATCGCTGCCTTCGTGGCGGCCCGGCGCCTGGCTGAGGCGCTCCAGGACAATGGCGGCCAGTTGCGCGCCATCTCCGGGCACATGGCGGTCAACCTGTGTGCCGGCCACTACCGTGAGGCGCTGCAGCAGAGCATACAGTTCGACCGCCTCGACCCGCGCACCGATCCGCTGCTGGACTTGAGTGCCCAACGCTTACGGGTACTGGCCCAGCATTTCGCGGGCGACCAGGTCCTGGCCCTGCACAATGCCGAACAAGTGCTGCAGCGCATGGCCCACAGCGGCCATCTCAACCGTTTCACCCATGGCTTTGGCGTGCAATACGACCAGAGTGTGGCGTCGCTGACGGTACTGGCGCGCATCCTGTGGCTGCGCGGGTTTCCCGAGCGGGCCGCGCGAACGGCCAACCAGGCGCTGGCGTTGGCGTTGCAGATCAACCACGGCACCTCGATCTGCTACACCCTGGCCCTGGCCGGCGTACCGATTGCCCACTACAACGGTGACAGCGACACGGCGCACTCGCTGCTGGCGCTGTTGCTGGAACACGCACAGAAACATTCGGCGCAGTTGTTCCATACCTGGGCGCGGCACTACGAGGGCACCGCCCCCCCTGAGGCATTGCAAGGCCTGGGGCTGGTTCAGGACATACGGGTGACCTTCAATGCCACGCAGGTAGATGACACAGTATTTGAGCGCGCCAGAAACGGCGCAGCCGGTTGGTGCACGGCCGAGATTTTCAGAGTGCGCGCCGAGGCCCTGCCCGATCTGCGCACGCGCGAATCGCTGCTGCTGGAAGCCTTGGGCATGGCGCACGAACAAGGCGCACTGGCCTGGGAGCTGCGCTGCGCGACCTCACTGGCCCGTCTGTGGCAAAGCCAGGGCCGTGTGCGGGAGGCACGTGAGCTGTTGAGTTCGGTCCATGGGCAATTTACCGAAGGCTTTGCCACCCAGGATCTAGTCCGCGTGCGCAGCCTGCTCGACCAGTTGCAGGACAAACGGCCGGCCTGAAAATGGCCCCAGGTAATGCCCATAGCCCTGCTGCAAACGCGCCACCTGCAACGGGTCACGCAGTTGCGCCAGGGCGTAGCTGCGCACACTGTTGAGCAGGCGATAGCGCCGCGGGCCGGGGCCGGGCTCGACCGCCAGGGCGGACGTCGCGGTCAGCCGTGCCAGCAGATAAGCCAGGTCGGCGTGCGCAAGTTCAGTACCGGCCACCAGTTCGGTCAAGGCCGGCAACGTCACCGCGCTTTTGAACAGCGCCAATTGCAGGAACAGCCAACGCTGCGGCAGGCTCAGGCGTTGATACGTCCAATCCAGCGCGGCCGTCAGCGATTGATGGCGCTCGACCGCCGTGCGTCGGCCCCGCCTCAACACGTGCACGCCCTTGTGTAACTGCTTTTGCAACCCGCGTACTCCCAGGGCTTCAACCTGGGCCGCCGCCAGTTCAAGAGCCAGGGGGATGCCGTCCAGGCGCCGGCAGATATCGCGCAACGGCGCCAGGTCCTGAGACCGCACCACAAATCCCTGCTGACCGGCACGCGCCCGTGCCACGAACAGTTGCAGGGCGGGATACCTCATGGCCTGCTCGACACTGCCCCACTCAGTCGGCGTCGGCAACGCCAGCCGGGGCACGTGTTGCACCCATTCGCCGGGCACCTGCAAGGCTTCGCGGCTGGTCAGCAGAACGCTCACCTGCGGCGCTCTGGCTTGCAGCGTATGCACCAGGTGGCGGCAGGCACCCAGCAACAGATCGGCACCGTCGAGCACCAGCAACAGTTGCCGGGTGGCCAATTGCTCGCACAGCGCATGGGCGCTGTCACAGGGTTGCAGGTGCAGGGTTTCGGTCAGAGAGTCGAGCAACCGGGTCGGCGCCTGTACAGTTGCCAGGTCCAGCCACCACACGCCATCGCGGTAACGCGGCAACACCCGTTCGGCCAGGGCCAGCGCCACGCTGCTCTTGCCGATTCCGGCGCAGCCGGTGACCATCATCAGCCGTTGGTCGCCCAGGCGTCGCACCAGGCTGCCCAGCAGTTCGTCGCGGCCGATCACCGGGCTGAGCCGTGCGGCCAGATTGTGCCGAGGCCGCGGTGCCGGTGACGGCGCCACGCAACAGTAGCCGCGTTGCGGTTCATTGAGGATATAGCGTTGTCCGTCCAGCGCACGACGCAGGGCGGCGATGTGCACGCGCAAATTATTGTCTTCCACCACGCTGTTCGGCCAGACCCGGCCGATCAAGGTGTCCTTGCTGACAAATTGCCCCGGCGCCTCCAACAGTACCGCGAGGATATCCAGCGCACGCCCACCCAATGGCACCGGCAGGCCGGTCTTGCTGACCAGGCGTTGATCGCGATGAAAGGTATAGGGGCCGAAGCTCACCGTGAGTGCATGGTTCATCTGCTGACAGCGCTGGAACACCCGGCCTTGGGCGTCTGCGCCTCCTTTCTAGGGGCCTGGAGCTATCTTGCCAGCTATGCGTGACAGGACAATGCTGGCACAGGGAGCGACACGGACAATCAGGGCAGCCAGACGGACATTCCGGCGTCAACTGAACTGTTGTCGGTACTGCGTGGGGTTAAGGCCGAGTTTTTCACTGAACAGAAAGCGCATATGCCGCACGCTGCCGAAGCCTGCGCGGAAAGCCACGGTCTTGAGCGGCAGGTCAGTGCTTTCCAGCAGGTGCCGGGCACGGTCGATGCGCGCGCCTTGCACAAAGGCCATGGGCGTCATCCCCACTTCTTTAGCGAACAGCCGCGCAAAATGGCGCGCGCTCATGCCCGCCAGCGCAGCCATGGACACGATGCTCAATGGCTGGTCCAACTGCGCCAGCACCTGGTTCTGCACGCGGGTGATCGGGGTTTCCAGCGGCGCGACGGCGGCAGTCATCGGGCTGAACTGCGCCTGACCGCCCTGGCGTTTCATCACCACCAGCAACACCTTGGCGACGTCGACCGCCACCTGTCGGCCGTGGTCCTGGGCGATGATCGACAGCGCCAGGTCGATGCCGGCAGTGACCCCGCCGGAGGTAATCAAGCGGCCATCCTGCAAGTAAATGCGGTCGGTCTCGACGATGGCCTTGGGAAAGCCTTTGATCAGGCGTTCGGTGTAATGCCAGTGCGTGGTGACGCGGTGGCCGTCGAGCAGCCCGGCATGCCCCAGCACAAAGGCGCCAGTGCAGATCGAACCGAAGCGCCGTGCCCGTGGCGCCGCGGCCCCAAGCCAGGGCAGCAACGCCGGATGGCATTCGTTATAAGCGCCAGGCCCGCCGGGCACCAGCAAAAGGTCGTAGGCCTCGTCGGCATGCTCCAGTGGCAGGTCGGCATGCACGTGCACGCCATTGGAGGCGCGCAGCGGGCCGGGCTCAGTGCCGATCGTCAGGATCCGATAATGCTCCGCCGCCGGCAGGTAGCGGTTGGCGATGGAAAATACCTCCAGCGGCCCGGCCATATCGAGCAGCAGGAAGTCTGGAAACAGCACCATGGCCACGGTTTTCATGAAGAGCAAGTCCATCGTAACGGGAGTCGGGACAGCATTATGGCACGCCCGCACTGTCAACTAAAATGAGACATTAATTCAATTTTCAGCTTATTAATGAATCCTTTGAAAACCATTAACCTTCTTCTCAACGCAAGCGCTCTGCATTTCGCAGCCTGCGCTCACTAGAGGACAAGACCATGCTGACCCTTCGCAAAGCCTCGGAACGCGGCGCCGCCAACCACGGTTGGTTGAAGTCGTTCCACACCTTCTCGTTCGCCAACTACTGGGATCCCAAGGAGCAGGGTTTTTCCGACCTGCTGGTGATCAACGATGACCGCGTCGCCGCCGGCAAAGGCTTCGGCCAGCACCCGCACCGCGACATGGAGATTTTCTCCTATGTGCTCGAAGGCGCCCTGGAACACAAGGACACCCTGGGCACCGGCTCGGTGATCCGCCCTGGCGACGTGCAATTGATGAGCGCCGGCAGCGGCGTGGCCCACAGCGAGTTCAACCACAGCCAGAGCCATGGCGTGCACTTTTTGCAGATCTGGATTGTGCCGAATGTGGTCGGCGCCGAACCGCGCTATCAGCAGGAGCACTTCAGCGCGGCGCAGAAACGTGGGCGCTTGCAGTTGATCATCTCGCCGGAAGGCGCGGATGGCTCGCTGAACGTTCGCCAGGATGCACGGGTGTATGCCGGGCTGTTCAACGGCGACGAAGCCGCCACCCTGGACGTGCCGGCGGACCGCCATGTGTACGTGCACGTGGCCCGCGGCAGCGTCGAACTCAATGGCCAACGCTTGCACGAAGGCGACGGCGCACGGCTGCGCAATGAACGGCAGATCCGCCTGAGCCAGGGCGAAGACGCCGAGGTGCTGGTGTTTGACCTGCGCCCTCAGGAACTGCCGCAGATGCCTTGAGCGCCGGCACGATGGCCCGCCAAAACGGGCCATCGCTGGCGTCGATAGTCACCATCAGCGCAATGAAGTTCTCTTAAAAAATCCAACGCGTACCATCAAACCCATACCCGGCAACACCCAACTACAACTCTCGGAGCACACCATCATGAAACGCCAACTCTTGCTTAGCCTCGCTTTCTCGGTACTGGCTGCCAACGCTTTTGCCCACCCGGTTGTCGCTGAAGGCGGCGCGGATCGCCTGCAAGGCAGCCACGTAGCCGAAAATGGTTCTGACCGCCTGCAGGAACGCCGTATAGCCGAAGGCGGTGCTGATCGCTTGCAGGAACGCGGTCTGGCTGAAGGTGGTGCTGATCGCCTGCAGGAACGTGGCCTGGCCGAAGGTGGTGCTGACCGCCTGCAGGAACGTGGCCTGGCTGAAGGCGGTGCTGATCGCCTGCAGGAACGCGGCCTGGCTGAAGGTGGTGCTGATCGCCTGCAGGAACGCGGCCTGGCTGAGGGTGGTTCGGACCGTCTGCAGAGCAACCACGTATAACCCTCGCTGTTGGCGAGGCACCCCAAACCGGCCTGATCAGCCGGTTTTTTTTCGCCTGCGATCTGGCCATGTACCCCACCCAACGTCTGGTTAACGGGCTGTTGTGGCGAGCAGGCTTGCCCTGCGTTGGGGCGCGCAGCGGCCCTGAAACCTGAACACGCGGTTTAACTGAAAAATCGCATTAGCCGCACTGGGGCCGCTTCGCAGCCCAACGCAGGGCAAGCCTGCTCGCCACAACAAGCCCACTCCCCCAACAAACCTACTCACACAATCAAGCCCACTCACCCCACCAATCAGCGCAGGTCGCGGTCCACCCACAACACCGCCTTGCCAATCTGCTGGCGCGCTTCGATGCGCGCGTGTACCTGTTGCACCGTCTCCAGGCGGTAATGGCCCTCGATCTCGACGCTCAACGCCCCTTCCAGCATCGCCGCGAACACCGCATTGGCACGCCGCTGCACGGTCGCCCCGTCGGCCATATGGTCGGCCAGCCGTGGTCGGGTCAAAAACAGCGAGCCCGCCTCGCCCAATTCAATCGGGTCAAGGTCGCTCAGCGAGCCCGACACGTTGCCATAATTGACGACCAAACCCCGTGTGCGGCAAGCGCGGAAACTCTCGCGCAAAGTGCTTTTGCCGACTGAGTCAAACACCACATCCACCCCGCGCCCATCGGTGGCTTGCAGCACCTGATCGGCAAAGCCGTCATAGGTCCAGGCCTGGTGGGCGCCGCGTTGCCGGGCAATCGCGCATTTTTCCGCACTGCTGCCGGTGGTGAACACGGTCGCACCCAACCGCCGCGCCATCTGCACCAGCAACTGGCCGATGCTGCCGGACGCCGCGTGAATCAGGCAGCTGCTGCCGGCCTGCAAGCGCGCCACATCCTCGATCAGATAGTGCGCGGTGCAGCCCTGAAACATCGCGGCTGCGGCCTGATCAAAGCCGATGGCAGTGGGAATCTGCGCGACTTTGGCGGCGGGCACATTGGCATATTCGGCATAAGCGCCCCAGGCAATGCACCAGGCCACCCGGTCGCCCACGGCCAAATGGCTCACGCCGGGGCCGACCTCAACCACCACACCGGCGCCTTCCATACCCAAGGTGCAGGGCAAGCGCACCGGGTAAGTCGCAGACGCGGCGTATTTGCCCTGGCGCGTATGAATATCCATGAAATTAATCCCGGCGCAGGCCACCTTGACCAGCACATGCCCGGCCGTGACCTGGGGCTTGGCCACATCATGGCGCAGTTGGGCAACGTCGGGGCCGCCGTAGGTTTGCAGGGTAATGGCTTTCATCGGGGAACAACTCCGTTTGCACTGGGAAGCGGCCATGGTAAAAAGGTTTTTTCGGTTGGAATATTCCCCAATCCCTCCCAGCCTCTGTGCGGAAATAACCCGATGTTCGATTGGCAGGATCTCTACTACTTCACCGTGCTGGCCCGCACCCAGTCACTGTCGGCGGCCGCCCGCGAGTTGCAGGTGGAGCACGCCACCGTCGGGCGCCGGGTCGATGCGCTGGAAAAAGCCCTGGGCGTAAAACTGGTAGACCGCCTGCCCCGCAGCCGCCCGCTCACGGCGCAAGGCCTGGCCTTGGCGCAAGTAGCGGCGGGCATGGGCGATATGGCCACGCAGGTGGTGCGTTTGTCGCGTGTTGCCTCCATCGAACTGGCCGGCACTGTGCGCGTCAGTTGCCCGCCGTCCATCGCCAACCATTGCATTGCGCCCCAGCTTGCGCGGTTGCGCAGCCAGTATCCGCAGTTAAACCTGGTGCTGATGCCGTCCACCCAATTGGCCGCGCTGGACAAAGGCGAAGCCGACATCGCCTTGCGCACCCTGCGCCCCGACGAAGACGCCCTGGTGCGGCGCAAGGTCGGCGTGGTGCGCTTCGGCTTGTACGCCGCGCCCGCGCTCGAACACTTGCCGGCAGCGCAATGGACCTTCATCGCCTACGACGCCAGCCGCGATCACCTGCCCCAGCAAGCGTGGCTGCATCAACTGCGCGGCCCACGCCCCATCGTGTTTGCCGCCAGCGAGTTGATCACCCAGCAAATGGCCGCCCGCGCGCAGGTCGGCGCAGTGGTGCTGCCCACCTTGGTGGGCGATGCCGACCCACTTTTAACGCGGTTGCCCACGCCCAGCGACGGCCCGGTGCGTGATATCTGGCTGACGGTCTACCCGGACATGCGCCGCTCACCGTCGGTGAAAGTGGTGATGGAATTTCTGGTGGAATGCATTGAAGCGCAGGCGCAGCTACGTCGCTGATTCAGGCCGTGGCGAGGAATTTCTTGCGATACGCCGCCGGCAGCATCCCCACGCGCTGCTGGAACAGGCGGCGAAACGAATTACTGTCTTCATACCCCACCGCATAGGTGATGCTTTCGAGGGTCATGCGCGTGGACTCCAGCATCTGCTTGGCCCGTTCCAGGCGCAGGGTTTGCACATAGCCCACGGGCGTATAGCCAGTCGCCTCCTTGAAACGCCGCTTGAAATTGCGCACACCAAAGCCAAAGCGCCGCGCCACGTCGTCAATCACCAACGCCTGGGCAAAGTGCTGCTCCAGCCAATGCTGCACCCGCAGGATCTCGCCGTCGCCGTGGTTCTTGGGCAACGACCACAGGGCGTACACCGACTGCTCGGTACGCACGCCGTCGATCAGCAGGTATTTGCCACAGGTATGCGCAAGCTCTGGTGAACCGAAGCGGCGGATCAGGTGCAGCATCAGGTCCATCGCCGCGCTGGCGCCACCGCTGGTGATCACGCGGTTTTCTTCACACAGGATCTGCGCGTCCTCCAGGGTCACGTCGGGGTAACGGCGCCGGAACAGCTCGGCAAACGCCCAGTGGGTGGTAGCGCGCAAGCCTTGCAACAGGCCGCTTTCGGCCAGCAAAAAAGCTGCGGTGCACATCGATGCCAACACCGCGCCCTGGGCATATTGCTCGCGCAACCACGGGCCGTAGGCAGGAAAGGTGGGCAACGCCTGCTTGAGGGTAAACAGGAAACCGGGGATCAGGATCAGGTCGGTGCGGCGCACCTGCGCCGCCGCGCACGCCACCTGCATGCACTGCCCGCTCCAAGTGGTGACGGGCTGGCCGTCCAGGGAGACCACCACCACCTCAAAGGGTGGGCTGTCGGCAAACAGATTGGCGGCGCTGAGCATTTCCAGGACGAGGGTGGCGTTGGCGGCAGAACAATCATCGGCCAGGAGCAAGGTAATGTGCATAAAAAGCCTGTTTGCGTTTTTCGCATGTAATAAGTCATTTGCGCACCTACCTTAGCCGATTCCGGCTCCGTACAGTGCGGCTTCTGATCAACTGCCTGGCACGTGTATGAATCTCTGGTTTCGATTGCTGTTTATGTTGTTCCGTCGCCCCTGGCGCAAGCCCGTGCAGGCGTTGGACACCACGGTGGTGCGCATGCGCGTGTGGCCGCTGGACCTTGACCTCAACCGGCACGTCACCAATGGCCGGTATTTCACCCTGGCAGACGTTGCGCGGATGGATTTCGTGCTGCGTACCGGCGCTTTTCGCGTGGCCCTGCGCAACAAGGCAATGCCCATCGTGGGCGACACCTGGGGCAAGTTCCGCCGCGAGCTGAAGCTGTTTGAAGTGTTCGAGGTACACACCCGCATGCTCGGCTGGGACCACAAATGGAGCCTGATGGAGCACCGTTTTGTCAGCCGGGGCCGAGTGGTGGGCGTGGTGGTGATGCGCGGTCTGTTTCGTTCAGCCAAAGGCACCTTGCCTCCGGCCGACTTTGTTCGCGAACTCGGCTTGGCCGAAACGTCACCGCCCATGCCGCAGTGGCTGAGTGACTGGGCAAACAGTTGTGATGAGATGAGCGTGCAGTTGCGGGCGCAGGAGCAGGTTTAAGCGCACCTAGGCCTTGGATGCGAGTTTCTTCAGGTTGGCTTCGGCGTCATCCCTGGCCAGATAAAGGAAGCTTTTGCCTTCCTGGACCTTGAACAACACCTTCATGCCGACCAACTTCTCCAGGTCCTTACGCGCGGTATTTTCCGAAACGTCATAGTCATGGGTGATCTCCTTGGGCGTGAAGGTACGCCCTGGGTATTGCAGCACCTTTTTAAGGAAATGCCCCTGCCGATAATTGAGTGCATCTTTCAATTCAAGCGTATCCAGCCAGCCCATCAGCTCGGTGGCTTCTTTCCTTTTGGCCTCGAAATACGTCATGAACGCGTGCATTGCACGTTCAATGACGCGCAGTTGGTAAATCACGAAATAGGTCAGGTCGAAGGCGTCGGTTTCCGTGTAGACATAGGAACGCCCATATTGCATTGGCGCCTCTTTAAGCAGCGTGCTGATAGAAATATATTCAAACGGCCAGTAACCACTTTTGAGCATGAACCAATAAAACAAAGCGCGTGCGGTGCGCCCGTTCCCGTCCCTGAACGGATGCTCATAGCCCAGCATGAAATGCAGGATGATGGCTTTCACCACTGGGTGGATAAAGTGCCTGCCCTCCTGCCCATCATGCCGCTCATTGGCAAACCGGCAGAGCGCTTCAAGCCTGGCTGGCAGCAAGGCGGCCTTGGGCGGCTGATGCACAATGTCATTGCCCGCACCGCCGACAAACACATCGTCTTCGTCCCTGATGGCCCCCGGATGAACATGCGCCTCATCAATGCCCGCCGTGGCAATGCCATGAAACTCGCAGATCAACCCGAGCGACAGACTTTCGTCCTTGTTGTATTTGGCATGCTTCATCAGTTGATAGTTGTTCAGGATCATCCGCTCATCATCATCTTGAGGCGGCCGTTCCTTGGCCAACATGTCCTTGGCGATTTTACGGGTCGTCGCGGCGCCTTCCAGTTGGGCGCTGGAGATAGCTTCCTCCATCATCAAGGCGTCAACCAGGTAGCGGGTGTTATCCCGGTATTGAGGAGACGACGCCGCCGCCCCGCCCAACCTGGACGTCACCGACTCCACGGCGTGAACGACCGCATCACAGAAGTCCGTGGTGCACACAAAAAAAGGGCTGCCACACTCGCTGCGCAGTTCGAGGGTCTTGCTTGCGCAGGCCCGCGACATTTTGATCGCGGCCCAAGCAGCGTCTTTATTGATGCCCGGCGCGGGATATCGACGAAATTCATCCCAGTGCAAGTATCGACCTTTGCCGTCGACCGCTTTGTAGACGCGCGCCAGCTCGAAAACCTCCAGGCCATATTGCTTTAACAAGTCGGCGAATTCGGTTGGCTTATGGGTTCTCGCCATGGCTGAAACTCAATTTTCTAAAATTGAGTTGATCCTTGCGCGTTGGAGTTGCCGGTGTCAAGGACTATGCAGTCAGACTGTGGCGGTGCGGGACGCGGAGCGCCCCAAGCGGCATTCCCACGCAGAGCGTGGGAACGATCAGACCGACAACTACCAGCTCTCCCCCAACCCCAACAACCCCATAATCTGCCGGCGCAAATCCACCAGATAGGCATCATCGCGATGCCGGGGGTACGGCCGGTCGATGGTCAACTGCGCCTGGATCTTCGCCGGGCGGTCGCTGAACACGATCACGCGGTTGGCCAGCAGCAAGGCTTCTTCCACATCGTGGGTCACCAGCAGCGCCGTGTAACCCTGGCGCTGCCACAGGTCGATAAGCTCCTTCTGCAAGGTGATGCGCGTCAGCGAGTCCAGCTTGCCCAGGGGTTCATCCAGGATCAGCAACCGTGGCTGGTTGACCAACGCACGGGCCAGCGCCACGCGCTGGGCCATGCCGCCAGAGAGTTGCCGAGGATAAGCGCGCGCGAACGGGCCGAGGCCGACTTTTTCCAGGGCTTGATCGACCTTGACCGAGTGGGTCTTGAGCAAGCCTTGAGCCTCCAGGCCCAGTGCGACGTTGTCCCACACGCGGCGCCACGGGTACAGGGTCGGGTCCTGGAACACCACCACGCGGCTCGGGTCGGGGCCGCTGATGGCGCACCCGTCGGCCAGCAAACGCCCGGAGTCAGCCGGTTCCAACCCGGCCACCAGGCGCAGCAAAGTGGATTTGCCGCAGCCCGAAGGGCCCAGCAACGCCACGAATTCACCGGGTGCTACCTCCAGGGAAACCCGCTCCAATACCGGCAAATGCTGCCCGTCCAGTGCAAAGCCATGGCTGAGGTTTTCAATGCGCAGCGCCAGCCCCGACGAGGGTTGGACTGCCTGTGCCAGCGCTACCATTTCATCGCTCCTTTCTGCCAGGCCAACAACCGGTCACGCACCAGGAACAACCCGGTGATCAACCCCGAACACGCCAGCGCCATGATCAACAGGGCCGCGTACATATTCGCGTAGGCGGCCCAACCCTGGGCCCACTGCAAGTACCAGCCGATACCGGATTTAACCCCCATCATTTCGGCCACCACCAAGGTCGAAAACGAGGCGCCCAAACCCATGAACAGGCCGACAAACACGTGGGGCAACGCGGCGGGAATCGCCACTTTGAAAATCAGGAAACCCGGTTTGGCACCCAAGGTGCGCGCCACGTCGTAATAAGCTTTATCGACACTCGCCACGCCGGACCAGGTCAGCACCGTGACCGGAAACCAGGTGGCCAGCGCAATCAGGAACACACTCGCGCTCCAACTGCTGGGAAACAGGAAAAAACACAGTGGCAGCAATGCCGTCGACGGCACCGGCCCGAGGATGCGCAGCACCGGGTGCAACCAATAGCCGATGCGCGTGGACCAGCCGATGGAGACGCCCGCGACAAACCCGGTAGCAGCGCCCAACGCCACGCCCGAACCCAGCAGCAAGGCCGAATGCAGCAGACTGTCGGCCAGGCGCGCATAGTCTTCGATATACACCGCGAGCAAGGCCTGGGGCGGCGCAAAAAACGGCACCGGCAGCAGCGCCAGCTTGGCGGTGAGCAGCTCCCAGATACCCAGCAACACGGGCAAGGCAATCAGCCACGGCCCGGCGTTTTTCAAGCGCTGGCCGAGCCGCGAAAAACGCCGCCCCAGCAGGCTCAACACGATGAACAGCGCAGCCACCGCCACGCACACATTGGCCAGCCCCTGGGTCATTGGCCAGTTGCGCACGGCATTGGGCCAATAGCTGATCAACAGCGCCACGGCCACCCAGGCAGCCACCACCGTTGCGCCCTGCCAGCCGGCCTTGAATGCCAGGCTTGGGTTCAGGGTGGTTGCATCAACTGAAGACATCGGCGGTGATCTCCTTGGCAAACTCCACCGGGTCGGTGCCCTTGCTGATCACCTCGACGGTTTTCAGGTCGGTGACATAGGTGGTGATTTCCTGCGTCAATGCCGCGCCGACCGCATGGTGACCGTGGGTGTGATCGTGCAGGATCGCCTGCACTTCTTCTGTCGTAGTATTGAGCGCATAGGCCTGGAAGCCCTTGGCGACTTCTTCGGGGTGCTGCACGGAATAGTCGTGGGCCTCAAGAATCGCCTGGGTCAACGCCGCGACCACGCGTTTGTCTTCACGCACCAGCTTGCCGGTGACGCCGACCACGCAGCAGCTGAGGTTGGCGTATTCCTCCACCAGGTTGGTGGACAACTCCCGCGCCACGCCGGACTTGATCAGGCGGTACATGAACGGGTCACTGCCGCTGACCGCCTGCACTTCACCACGCTCCAGCGCGGTGCCCAGCAGGTCGGCCGGGTACAGGCGCCATTCCACTTCGCGCACCGGGTCGACGCCGTGCTTTTTCAGCAGGATAGAGAAGAAATTGCGGTCGGGGCTGGCCATGTCGGTGACGCCGATGGCCTTGCCCTTGAGGTCCTCCAGCTTATTCACGCCACCGTTCGCAGCACTCAGCAAGCGCAAGCAACCGCCGTGGGTACCGGCGGTGAGCTTGACGTCAAAGCCTTGTTCCAGCGCCTTGAGCCAGCGCAGCGCCATGCCGATGCCGGCATCTGCCTTGCCGGTGGCGATGGCTTCGAGCAGCACTTCGGTGGAGTTGCCGAAGTTGACCAGTTCCACATCGAGGTTATGTTGGGTGAAGAAGCCCTGCCCGTGGGCGATCACCACCGGCGCCAGGCACACGGCGTTGAGGTTGACCGCCAGTTTGAGCTTGCGCGGCGCATCAAGACGGATGAACTCGCCGGTGCCTGCAGGTTCCGCAGGCGTGCCGTGCCCGGCGTGCTCGTCGGCCGCAAAGCCCAGATTGGGCAGCGCCAGGCCGGCCATGGAAATGCCTGCCATGCCGAGCAAGCGGCGACGGGTCAAGTGATCGAAAGCAGCCATGCGCAATTCCCTTTTTAAATTGATATACCCAATAAAAAACACCGCCGCCCTAATGTAGGAGCTGGCTTGCCTGCGATAGCGCAGTGTCAGTCAACAACGCTGCAAACTGACCCACCGCTATCGCAGGCAAGCCAGCTCCCACATAGAACGCATTCAGTCGAGACCGAGGTGCTCACGCAGCGTCGAACCTTCGTACGCGGTGCGGAACAAGTCCTTGCGCTGCAAGTGCGGAATCACGCTCTCGACAAATTCGGTGAACGAGCCCGGCAAATACCCCGGTGAAATCACAAAGCCGTCGCACCCGCCTTGCTCGAACAGCTCGGCCAATTGGTCGGCGATCTGCGCGCCGGTGCCCACCAGTTGCGGCACACGCACGCTGCTGGCGAAGATCCGGCCAAGCTGTTCCAGGGTCAGCTCAGAGCCTTGCATCAGCAGTTTTTCGGCAGCCGCCGGGTGCATCAGCGGCGACTGCGCCACCTCGGCCAAGGTGGCCGACAGCGGGAACGGCGACAGGTCCACATTCAATTGCGAAGCCAGCGTGACCAGCCCCAACTCCGGCCGCGCCAGGGCGTTGTGCTGGTCGCGCTTGGCGCGGGCTTCGGCTTCACTGCCGCCAATAAATGGCATCACCGCCGTGAGTATTTTGCAGCTGTCGGCGGCGCGGCCTTGTTGCACCACCTGGGCGCGCACGTCATCGCGAAAGGCGCGCATGGTCGCCAGGTGCGGATGAATGGTAAAAATCGCCTCGGCCCACCGTGCGCCAAAGCGCCGACCACGCCCGGACGAACCGGCCTGGATCAGCACCGGCCGGCCCTGGGGCGAGCGCGGGATATTCAGCGGGCCTTCGACCCGGAACCACTCGCCCTGGTGTTGCACCGAGGTAATCAATGCCGGGTCGGCAAGCACCCCGCTTTCGCGGTCGAGCTTGAGCGCGTCCTTGCCCCAGCTGTTCCAGAGCTTGAGCGCGACCTCGACAAACTCATCGGCGCGGTCATAGCGCAGGTCATGCTCCAGGTGCTTGGCCTTGCCGAACAGGCGCCCTTCGCTGTCGTTCATTGAGGTGACGATATTCCACGCCGCGCGGCCCTTGGACAGGTGGTCCAGGGTGGCAAACTCGCGGGCAATGTGCGCCGGTTCGTAATAGGTGGTCGAGCGGGTCGCGCCCAGCCCAAGCCGGGTGGTCTGGCCGATCAGGTACGACAGGATCGGCAACGGGTCCAGGCGCGTGGCGTCCTGGGCGCCGTAGCGCAAGGCAAACTCACGGGAGCCGCCCATCTGGTCGCCCACGGCCAGGCGATCGGCGAAGAACAGGAAATCGAACAGGCCTTCTTCCACAACCTTGGCGATGCGCGTGTAGTACTCGGGGTCGAGGTAATTGCCGACGGTTTGCGGGTGGCGCCACACCGCATGGCTGTGCACCACCGGGCCGCTTAACAGGAAGGCTGACAAATGGATCTGGCGGCGTGTGGTCATAAAGCGTCTTCGCGGGAAAATTCGCTTTTGATTATATTAATCACGCACGATTATGAAAGAATCATATAACTCTATGGTTATGCCCGATTGGTCGGATGTTGCAAAAAGCGCCCTAAGCTCAGATCGAAAGAGTATTTATCGAATGCTTTTTCATAACTCTAAGCTTGGCGCTATTTCGCAAGAAAATCGCGGTGATGACGGGCACGCCTTACGCCAAGGCGGTGGGTGCGCAGGATGTGCAGATTTGGAAGCCTTAAAGGCCGCGACAGGTTTGCACGCGCGGTAAACAGGGCGCCCCGGAAATGGTACAACAGCTACCCTTCACTCTTTTCCTGGGGACCACCGCTCATGACGTCCAAGCTCGAACAACTCAAGCAATTTACCACCGTGGTCTGCGACACTGGCGACCTGGAAGCCATCAGCCGCCTGCGCCCGGTGGATGCCACCACCAACCCGTCGCTGCTGCTCAAGGCCGCCGCCATCCCGGAATACGCCGAACTGCTGCGCAATGCGGTGAGCCTGTCCAAAGGCGATGTGGACCTGGCCTGCGATCACTTTGCTGTGTCGGTGGGCGCGGGCATTCTCAAGGTGATTCCGGGGCGTATTTCCACTGAAGTCGACGCACGTTTGTCGTTCGACGAAGACGCGCTGTGGGCCAAGGCCAACCAGTTAATCGCCCTGTACGACCAGGCCGGTGTCGGCCGCGACCGCGTGCTGATCAAACTGGCCTCCACCTGGGAAGGCATCCGCACCGCCGAGCGCCTGGAAAAAGCCGGCATCCAGACCAACCTCACGCTGCTGTTTTCCTTCGCCCAGGCCCAGGCCTGCGCCGACGCCGGGGTGTTTTTGATCTCGCCGTTCGTGGGCCGCATCTACGACTGGTATCGCAAAAACACCGGCCTGGACTACACCGGTGCCGAAGACCCGGGCGTGCAGTCGGTGACGCGTATCTACAACTACTACAAGGCCAACACAATCGACACCGTGGTGATGGGCGCCAGTTTCCGCACCTTGAGCCAGATCGAAGAACTGGCCGGTTGCGACCGCCTGA
This sequence comes from Pseudomonas sp. 2822-15, assembly GCF_002742515.1. Lineage (NCBI taxonomy): Bacteria > Pseudomonadati > Pseudomonadota > Gammaproteobacteria > Pseudomonadales > Pseudomonadaceae > Pseudomonas > Pseudomonas sp. 2822-15. The sequence goes on from NZ_LJRY01000188.1 coordinate 44,119, forward strand.
CCATCAGCCCTGACCTGCTGCAAAAACTGGCTGATGATAACGGCGTGCTGGAACGCAAATTGGCGCCGGGTGCCGAGGGTGAAGCGCGCCAGCCATTGACCGAAGCGAAGTTCCGCTGGGCGTCGAATGAAGATGCGATGGCCACCGAGAAGCTGGCCGAAGGCATTCGCCAGTTTGCGCGGGATCAGGAGAAGCTCGAGGCGGTGCTGGCTGCGCTGTAAGGGTCTAAAACCGCATGCGGTCAAATGCGGGAGCTGACTTGTGGCGAGCAGGCTTGTCCTGCGTTGGGTGGCGAAGCCGCCCCATTCAGTCGACGCGGTGGCTAGAAAAAGCCGGGGCCGCTTCGCAGCCCAACGCAGGACAAGCCTGCTCGCCACAACAAGCCAGCTCCCACAGAAAAGCAGATTGCCGCACAGGCGAATGATCCAAATTTTAGATCCCGCCCATTTGCCTGTTGCCCCTGAGAACCTCGCACGTTAACCTTTCAACTCGCAGCAAACGCTGCGATTGGACTTGGCGGTCCGACCAGATATAGGCGCAACAGCGCCCCCAACACGATTGCAGGCGCTTTTTTTGCGCCCGTGATTTCGTGCAATGGCGGGTCGCGCAGGGACTTCTTCGGAAGTGCCGGGTCCTATATCCCCGGTCCGCCAACCTTGCGTAATCCGCCACCCTAATTCTGCTTGGCGGCAGAAGGTGACGGCTCATTCAGATATAGGAGCAAGATCCATGACCGCACAAGATCGGTATATGCCCATCACAGGCCCCGATTGCACTATCCCTACCCTGCTTATCGACACTCAGGCACCACTGGACGCACTGCATGATGCCGCGGTGTTTCGCATACGGGCAGTCACTCAATTTCTGGAGAACCTGGCGCTTCGCGATGGGCTCAGCAGCGACGCTGTTGTGCTGCAGGACTTCGCGTTGCTGTTGAGTATTCCACTGCGTGACGGTTGCGATTTACTCGATGTGATTGGGCGAAGATTGCGAGCGTAGGGCTGTAAAGAAAAATGGGCGACCTCTTGGTCGCCCTCTAACTGCCGCGTCGGGAATGACTCAAAACGGCCCTTTCGTCATCACCCGCTCATCAATGAACCCGCGCAACATACCAATCCGCTGCGTATAAGCAGCGCTCAGGCAACTGACTTTCGCCCCGCAGGCATGCCGCTGTTTGAGCCATTCGGCCTGCCCGTCCATCAATGAACCGCGCCCGCCCATGGCCATGAAGTGCTTGTTCAGGTCGTAGAGCAACGCCATGGTCACGTCCTGATCGTTGAGGTTGACGTTTTTGCAGATGGTGATTTCGTCAGGTGCCCGAGCCTTGGCGCAGTCGAAACTGGCGGCAACGCTCGAAGGGCTGAGCAACAGCGCAGACACACTGGCAAGCATCGCGAAAACAGCTGGTTTGATCATCAATCGTTACTCCTCAGTTACGCACTACACCCGTCCCAAACGTGCGAATCGCCAGGCAATACCCGATCAACGCCACCGCTGCCAACGCCCCGCCCGCCACGCCGATCCAGGCGAAGCCGAAGTGGCTGCCGACCCAGCTGCCCATCAGGGCGCCGCCGCCGATGCCGATGTTGTAGATGCCGGAGAACATTGCCATGGCCACGTCGGTGGCGTCCGGTGCCAGCACCAGCACCTTCGATTGCATCGCCAGGCCGAAGCCCATGATCGCCATGCCCCAGAAAATGCTCAGTACCACCAGGTATGACTCGGCGCCGCTCAGGGGCAGCATCAGCATCAGGCAGGCCGCGAGCAGGAACACTGCGCTGACCACGAAAATATGCGGGTTGAAACGGTGCACCAGGCTGAACAGCAGCGAGCCGATGATGCCCGCGCCGCCGAACACCAGCAAAATCAGGGTGACGGCGCCACCGCCCAAACCGGCCACGCCTTCAACGAAGGGTTCGATGTAGCTGTAGGCGGTGAATTGCGCGGTGACGGTCATGGCGGTGAGCACGTACAGCGCCACCAGTGCCGGGCGTTTGAACAGCAACGGCAGGCTGCGCAGCGAGCCGGAGTTCTGGCTCGGCAGCGGCGGCAAGGTGCGCGCCAGCCAGAACACCAGGGCGGCGGCAAACGCGGCGATCACCAGGAAGGTGGTGCGCCAGCCCATGGCTTCGCCGAGCAGGCGGCCCAGGGGAATGCCCAACACCATCGCAAGGGATGTGCCGGTAGCCAGCAACCCAAGGGCTTGCACCTGCTTGCCTTCCGGCGCCAGGCGCACGGCCAGGGACGCGGTAATCGACCAGAACAGCGCGTGGGACAACGCAATGCCGATGCGACTGACCATCAGCAGGCCAAAACTGTTGGCGACGCTGGAGAGGATATGACTGGCGATAAACAGGCCGAACAGCACGATCAGCAATTTGCGCCGCTCAACGTTACGCGTCAGCAGCATCACCGGCAGCGAGGTCAACGAGACGATCCAGGCATAGATGGTGAGCATCAGGCCGACGCTGGCGATGGGCATGTCGAAGCTCGCGCCGATGGCGCTGAGCAAACCGACGGGCACGAATTCGGTGGTATTGAACACAAAGGCGGCCAACGCCAAGGCGATGACCGGTTGCCAATTGGCTTGGGGGGTGGCGGCTGAAATGCTCATTGGCGGGCGAGATACTCTGGCGATGATCCAACGGCCGCGCAGAACAGCGCCGCCGCCGAGCATTCTATAGGTTTCTTGGCCCGCTGTTGACGCGGATCGTCGCCCGACGGCTTAGGGCGAGGTCATGGTAATCACGTAGTTGCCCGACTGGATCGGCTTGCCGCCAGCGTCCACCAGCAGGTAACGCTGGTTGTAATAACGCCCGTCGCCGCTGTCTGCCACCAGCTTTACATGGGCGGCGTTGACGCTGGCCACTGGCGCCATATTGCGCACCTCGAAGCGGCTGCCGCGATTGGAACTGGCGCACCCGGTCAACTCCATCACCGCGCCACTGCGCGCATTTGTCGCACAGCCAGGTTCGACGATGGCGCCGCGAAACTGAATGGTGCCCTGCCCTATGGTCTGCGCGGCACCACAGGCGCCCGCCCATAGGCAAAACAGGCCGGTAAACAGCGAAATACCTTTAACGTTCATGCCGACACTCCTTATTGGGCTCTCAATAAGGAAGTCGTCCGCTCGGGCGTTAACTTGAGGTCAATCGCGCCAAGGTGTGCGCTGGATCACGGATCGACCTGGCCCATCATCTCGGGGATGCTTTCCGGGCGCTTGGCGTAGCGCTGCGCCAACGCCGCGCAGACCATCAACTGGATCTGGTGAAACAGCATCAACGGCAAAATCAGCACGCCCATGGTCGCCCCGGCGAACAGCACCTGGGCCATCGGCACGCCGGTGGCCAGGCTTTTCTTCGAGCCGCAGAACAGGATGGTGATGCGGTCTTCCTGGCTGAAGCCGAACGCCTTGCCCAGCACGGTGGACGCCACCAGCACCAAGGCCAGCAACACGCAGCAGGCGACGACCAGACCGCCCAGCTCCCACAGCGGGATCTGGTGCCAGATGCCTTCGTTGACCGCTTCGCTGAAGGCGCCGTACACCACCAGCAGAATCGAGCCCTGGTCGACGAACTTCAGCCAGGATTTGTTACGCCCCACCCACTCGCCAATCCAGCGCCGGGCGATTTGGCCGGCCACAAAAGGCAGCAACAGTTGCACGCTGATTTTCAGGATGGCGTCGACCGTGGAGCCGCCATCGCCGTGCACGTTAAGCAGCAAGGTGACCAGCAACGGCGTCAGGAAGATGCCGAACAGGCTGGAAGCCGCCGCGCTGCAGATGGCTGCCGGGATGTTGCCGCGCGCCAGCGAGGTGAAGGCAATCGCCGATTGCACCGTGGCCGGCAGCGCGCACAGATACAGCATGCCCATGTACAGGTCGTTGCCGATCAGCGGCGACAGCAGCGGCTTGAGCGCCAGGCCCAGCAACGGGAACAGCACAAAGGTCAGGCTGAACACCAGCAAATGCAGGCGCCAGTGCCCGGCACCGGCAACGATGGCCTGGCGCGAGAGCTTGGCGCCGTGCAGGAAAAACAGCAGCGCAATGGCCAGGTTAGTCACCCAGCCGAAGGCCACGGCGGTCTGGCCGCTGGCGGGCAGCAGTGAGGCGAGGATCACCGTGGCGATCAGGGTCAGGGTGAAGTTGTCAGGTAGAAAACGCGGGCGGGTCATAAGCAAATCTTCCAGGGGTTGCCAAGAGCATCGCTGCGACTCTAACTTAACGGCTTGTTACCGACTAACGCCAATGAGCCAGTAAATGCCGCCTAAAGGACATGACAAGACGGTTCGGCGCAGTGTGCCCGGGCTTTCCAGCCTGCCGCGCCCGGTGTATGGGCGCACCGAATCACTGCCCAACCGCGCGCTGACCCGTCGGCACAGCCACCCGTGGGTGCAGCTGTCGTATGCGATTTCGGGGGTGCTGGAGATCCAGACCAGTGTCGGCCGTTTCGTCGCCCCGCCTCAGCGTGCCGTGTGGATTCCGGCGGGCGTGCCGCACCGGGTATTCAGTTCACCGCACACGGAAATGCGCAGCCTGTACCTCGATTGCAGCGTCACCGCCTGGGCGGCCGAGCGTTGCCAGGTGCTGGAGGTGAGCAGTTTGTTGCGCGAGTTGATCCGCAGTTTCAGCGAGTTGCCGGTGGAATATGCCGAGGATGGGCCAGACGGGCGGTTGGCTCAGGTGGTGCTCGACCAGCTTGCGGCCGCACCCCAAGTGGATTTGATGCTGCCATTGCCCCATGACCCGCGGCTGCGGCAGATTTACCGCAGCCTGAACCTGCACCCGGAGCAGCAGACCACCTTGGGTGACTGGAGCCAGAAGCTTGGGGTCAGTGAAAAGACCCTGAGCCGGTTGTTTTTGAGTGACACCGGGCTGACCTTTCGCGCCTGGCGTCAGCGCCTGCGCTTGCTGAGCGCCCTGCCCGCGCTGGAGCAAGGCGAACGGGTGACGGATGTGGCGCTGGGGTGTGGGTATGAGTCGACGTCGGCGTTTATCAATGCGTTTCGGCAGCAGTTTGAGTCTACACCCGGCGAATTCTTCCGCTGACACATAGACAACAACGATCCACTGTGGGAGCTGGCTTGCCTGCGATGCAGGCACCTCGGTGTGTCAGGTACACCGAGTTGATGCTATCGCAGGCAAGCCAGCTCCCACATTGGCTCCCAATTACAAATCAGCTGCCATCACCACCATGGGCCTCTTCAAAGAAGTAATCCTTCCAGCTCGCCGCCTTGTTCTTCAGCACGCCCAATTCCTGCAACTTCTGCGCATAGATAAACGTACGCTGCGGCACGATGGTGAAGTCGATTTCCGGGTCCTGGACGATTTTCTCCACCAGATCCAACGGCAGCTTGGACTCCTCTACGCGGATATACGTCTTGGCAGCCGCAGGTTTATCGGCCTTGATGATCTTCTCGGCCTCCGCCAGCGCGTCATAAAACGCCTTGTAGGTCTTGGGGTTGTCATCGTGAAATTTCTGCGTGGTATAGAGCACGTTGAACGACGCCTGCCCGCCAAGAATGTCGTAGGAACTGAGCACCTTGTGCACGTTGGGGTTCAACAACTCCTGATACTGAAACGGCGGGCTGGAGAAATGTGAATTGATCTCCGAACCACCGGCAATCAACGCCGCCGTGGCATCCGGGTGGGCCAGGCTGATGGAGATGTCGTCAAACTTCTTGAAATTGGCATCGCCAAACAGCTTGGCGGTCTCGATCTGCAAGGTCCGCGACTGGAAACCCACGCCGGCGGCCGGCACAGCGATGCGGTCTTTCTCGGTGAAGTCCTGCAGGGTCTTGACGTTGGGGTTATTGGTCAGCAGGTAATTGGGCATCGAACCCAGGGAGGCGATAGCCTTGACGTTCTGCTTGCCCTTGGTGCGGTCCCACAGGGTGAGCATCGGCGGCACACCGGCCGAGACCACATCCAGGGCGCCGGCCAACAGCGATTCATTCATGGCGGTGGCGCCGGAAATGCTGTTCCATTCCACCTTGATATCCAGGCCCTGCTCCTTGCCGTGTTTTTCGATCAGGTGCTGGTCGCGCACCACGTCGAGGATCAGGTAGCCGATACCGAATTGCTGGGCAATGCTGATCTTGCCCTCGGCCTGGGCGCCGGGGCTGAGCAAGGCGCTCGCGGCCGCCAGGGACGCGGCCAACAGGGTCAGGGAGGAACGCTTGAAAGTCATGGGAATCTGCCGCGTTTTCGAGAAGGTGATAGAGCCTAGCGACGAATTTTAAGACTGGAAAAGAATATCGGGATCTATTGTTATGCTAATCATCCCCAAAATGCCCTATGGCTGTTATTGTGCCGCGCTTTGAAATACACCTGCCAACCTGCGAGGAAATAGCCGTTGAACACTGACGATAAAATGACTGGGGATCTGTTCGAGGTCGATAAGCGCCTGTCACTCAAGCCCGTGGTGGACTTCAACGCTTACCTGCGCAGCGCGTTCGGCGATGGCCCGTGCACCTGCGTGCGCTGCACCGCCGCCAACGGCGACGAAACCGGCTACGCGTTCCAGCACACCTTCAGCTTTGACGGCAAACCTACGCACCGCCGCTTCGCCTCAACGGCGGGCAGTGATGTGTTGATGGTGTTGAAGAAAGCGTGGTTGTCCTACACCAAGGCCGAGCTGCCGCTCAGTGGTGCGTTGGTGCTGGAGACGGTGAAGGAGTTTGTCGAGCCGCAGTTGCACAAGCGTGTGGCGCCGCTGTTTTTGGCCAGTGGGTTGGTCAAGGATGTTGAAGGCGAACTGCAGATTCAGCCCCAGGCCGCCTAATTCCAGCAGCACCACAATACACACTGTGGGAGCTGGCTTGCCTGCGATGGCATCGGCGCGGTGAACCTGGCGTACCGAGTCGTCTGCATCGCAGGCAAGCCAGCTCCCACAGGTGACCGAGTCGGTTTTGATATGTGTATTCCAAGCAAAAAAACGGCACCTGAGTGCCGTTTTGTCCGACCCAATGCGCTTACTTGCGCGCCGCCTCCCACTGCTTCAACAGGTCACCATAAGCCACGGTCTCACCTTTAGGCTTCTCATTCGCCAGCTTGGGCTTCGGCGCACCCGGCTGGTCAAACCAGTATTGCGCATCCCGCTCCGGGTTCATTTTCGGGCCGCACACCGGTTGCACCTTGGAGCGCTCCAGGCGCGTCATGATCGCGTCCTGTTCCTTGGCCAGGTTATCCAGCGCCTGTTGCGGGGTTTTCTCGCCGCTGGCCGCTGCGGCGATGTTGCTCCACCACAACTGCGCCAGGCGTGGGTAGTCGGGCACGTTGGTGCCGGTCGGCGTCCACTCCACCCGCGCCGGGCTGCGGTAGAACTCCACCAGCCCGCCGAGTTTCGGCGCCATGTCGGTCATGGCCTGTGAGTTGATGTCGGACTCACGAATCGGCGTCAGGCCAACGATGGTTTTCTTCAGCGATACGGTTTTTGAGGTCACAAACTGCGCGTACAGCCAGGCCGCAAGCTTTTGCTTCTCGGGCGTGGACTTGAGGAAGGTCCAGGAACCCACGTCCTGATAGCCCTTCTTCATGCCTTTTTCCCAATACGGCCCGACCGGCGACGGCGCCATGCGCCATTTCGGCGTGCCATCGGCATTCACCACCGGCAGGCCCGGCTTGGTCATGTCGGCGGTAAACGCGGTGTACCAGAAAATCTGCTGGGCGATATTGCCCTGGGACGGCACCGGCCCGGATTCGGAGAAGGTCATGCCCGCCGCTTCCGGTGGCGCGTAGGCTTTCATCCAGTCCACGTACTTTTGCGTGGCAAACACCGCGGCCGGGCCATTGGTGTCGCCGCCACGGGTGACGCTGGAACCCACCGGGTGGCAGTCCTCCACGCGAATGCCCCACTCGTCCACCGGCAAGCCGTTGGGCAGGCCCTTGTCGCCGCCGCCGGCCATGGAGAACCAGGCATCGGTGAAACGCCAGCCCAGGGATGGGTCTTTTTTGCCGTAGTCCATGTGCCCATAGATGCGTTTGCCGTCGATTTCCTTGACGTCTTCGCTGAAGAATTTGGCGATGTCTTCATAGGCCGACCAGTTCACCGGCACACCCAGCTCGTAGCCGTATTTTTCCTTGAACTTGGCTTTGAGGTCCGCGCGCTCGAACCAATCGGCGCGGAACCAGTAGAGGTTGGCGAACTGCTGGTCGGGCAGCTGGTAGATCTTGCCGTCCGGCGCAGTGGTGAACGAGATGCCGATAAAATCCTTGATATCCAGGGTCGGCGAGGTGAAATCCTTGCCTTCGTTGGCCATCAGGTCGGTGATGGATTCGGTCTTGCCATAGCGAAAGTGCGTACCGATCAAGTCGGAATCGTTCACCCAGCCGTCATAGATATTCTTGTCGGACTGCATCTGGGTTTGCAGCTTCTCGACCACGTCGCCTTCCTGCAGCAGGTCGTGGGTCAGCTTGATGCCGGTGATTTCGCTGAAGGCCTTGGCCAGTACCTTGGATTCGTACTCGTGGGTGGTGAGGGTTTCCGACACCACGTTAATCTTCATCCCACGGAACGGTTCCGACGCCTTGATAAACCACTTCAACTCTTCGAGCTGCTGGGCTTCGGTTAGGGTGGACGGTTTGAACTCGCTGCCGATCCATTTTTTCGCGGCATCTTCGTACGCATCGGCCCAGGCCGTGGCGCTCAAACCGCTCAAGGCCAGTACGGCGGCCAATGAAATGCTATGTCGCAGCTTATTGTTTTTATTCAACATAGAGACCTCCTGGTGGTTTATTCATAAGGGCACTAGTTCATAAGGGCACTAGCCCCAACGCATCACACTCAACAGCCATACCAGGGATAGCGCAGACGCCACCCAGATGCTCCAGTCGGTAACGCCGATCACCAGCAAATGCAGGTAGGCGCTGCCGAGAAGACCGATAAACAAACGATCACCACGGGTGGTGCTGATCGGCAACACACCGCGCCGAGGAATACTCGGCGAACGCAGTTCCCAGGTGGTCATGCCTGCCAGCAGCAGGCCAATCGTCACAAAGAACAGTGCGGTCGGGGTGGTCCAGGCCATCCATTCCATTATCGAACCCTCTAGACCCGGCCCAGGGCAAAGCCCTTGGCCACATGGTTGCGAACAAACCAGATCACCAGCATGCCCGGCAGAATGGTCAACACCCCCGCCGCGGCCAGCACGCCCCAATCAATGCCGGAGGCCGAGACCGTGCGCGTCATCACCGCCGCGATGGGCTTGGCGTTGACCGAGGTCAAGGTGCGCGCCAGCAGCAGCTCGACCCAGGAAAACATGAAGCAGAAAAACGCGGTCACGCCGATACCGGAGCCAATCAACGGGATAAAAATCTTCACGAAAAACTTGGGAAAACTGTAGCCGTCGATGTAGGCGGTTTCGTCGATTTCCTTGGGTACGCCGGACATGAAGCCTTCCAGGATCCACACCGCCAACGGCACGTTGAACAGGCAATGCGCCAGCGCCACGGCGATGTGCGTATCGAACAGCCCGATGGACGAATACAGCTGGAAAAACGGCAGCAAAAACACCGCCGGCGGCGCCATGCGGTTGGTCAGCAGCCAGAAGAACAGGTGCTTGTCGCCCAGGAAACGATAGCGCGAAAACGCATAGGCAGCCGGCAGCGCCACGCTCAGGGAGATCACCGTGTTCAGGCTCACGTAGTACAGCGAATTGAGGTAGCCGGTGTACCAACTCGGGTCAGTGAAGATCACCTTGTAGTTGGCCAGGGTAAAGTCCTGCGGAAACAGGGTCAGCCCGCCGAGGATTTCGGTGTTGCTCTTGAAGGACATGTTCAGCAGCCAGTAGATCGGCACCAGCAGAAACAGGATGTAGATCAGCAGCGGGATAACCTTGCGCTTGCTCATGTTGGCGGCCTCAGCGGTTGGCGTCGGAGTGGGTCATGGCGGTGTAGAACAGCCAGGACACCAACAGGATGATCAGGAAGTACACCAGAGAAAACGCTGCCGCCGGGCCCAGGTCGAATTGGCCTACGGCCATTTGGGTCAAGGTCTGACTGAGGAAGGTGGTGGCGTTACCCGGCCCGCCGCCCGTCAGCACGAAAGGCTCGGTGTAGATCATGAAGCTGTCCATAAAGCGCAACATCACCGCGATCAGCAGCACGCTTTTCATCTTTGGCAACTGGATATGTCGGAACACCGCCCAAGCGGATGCGCGATCAATCCGCGCCGCCTGGTAGTACACGTCCGGAATCGCACGCAGCCCCGAGTAGCACAACAGCGCCACCAGTGACGTCCAGTGCCACACGTCCATCACCAGCACCGTCACCCAGGCGTCCATGGTGTTGGCCGCGTAGTTGTAGCTGATGCCCATGGCGTTGAGCGTCGAACCCAACAGGCCAATATCGGCGCGGCCAAAAATCTGCCAGATGGTGCCGACCACGTTCCACGGGATCAGCAGCGGAATCGCCAGGATGATCAACACCAATGATGACCAGCGGCCCTTGGTCGGCATGGTCAGGGCGATGGCGATGCCCAGCGGGATTTCGATCAGCAGCACGCAGGCCGAGTAGATGAACTGGCGCAGCAAGGAATCATGCAGGCGCGGGTCAAGCAGCACCTGTTTGTACCAGTCGGCACCGACAAAGTAGCGGCTGGACTGGTCGAAAATGTCCTGCACCGAATAGTTGACCACGGTCATCATCGGGATCACCGCGCTGAACGCCACCAGCAGGAACACCGGCAACACCAGCCACCAGGCCTTGTTGTTCTGCACCTTGTTCATGGCTGCACCTCCAGCAGGTAATCGTCGGCGTACACCATCAACCATTGCGCGGGAAAACTGATGGAGGCTTGGCCTTCGGGCACCGGTTTGTCTTCGGCCAGGCGCACTTTCAACGGCGCGCCGTCGAGGTTGAGGGTCATGATCTTGTAGGTGCCGAGGTCTTCCACATGGACGACGTCGGCCTGCAGCGCGTCAGGGTTGTACTCGTCCCACACGTGGATAAATTCCGGGCGGATACCCACCTGCAGCTTTTTGTAGTCCGCCTCGCGCAGGCGCTGTTGCAAGGCCTCGGATAACGGCAGCAAGGTGCTGGCAAAGCGCACGCCACCGGCTTCGGCCTGCACCTCGATCAGATTCATCCCGGGGCTGCCGATGAAATAGCCGACAAAGGTGTGGCTGGGCCGCTCGAACAGCTCACGGGGCGTGCCGAACTGCACGATCTGCCCGCCGTACATCACCGCGATTTTGTCAGCGAAGGTCGACGCCTCAAGCTGGTCGTGGGTGACGTAGACCATGGTGATATTGAACTGCTCATGAATCTGCTTGAGCTTGCGGCGCAGTTTCCATTTGAGGTGCGGGTCGATCACCGTCAGCGGTTCGTCGAACAGGATCGCCGACACGTCATCGCGCACCAGGCCACGGCCCATGGAAACTTTTTGTTTTTCATCGGCGGTGAGGTTGCGGGCTTTTTTGCTCAGCAGGGCTTGCAGGTCGAGGACTTCGGCAATTTCCTGCACCTTGCTGTGAATTTTCGCTTCGGCCATGCCCTGGTTCCGCAGGGGAAACGCCAGGTTGTCGAACACCGTCATGGTGTCGTACACCACCGGGAACTGGAACACCTGGGCAATATTGCGTTTCTCGGGAGTGAGGTCGTTGACCACTTTGGCGTCAAACAACACCTGGCCTTCGGACGGGCTGAGCAACCCGGAGATGATATTGAGCAAGGTCGACTTGCCACAGCCCGACGGCCCGAGCAAGGCGTAGGCGCCGCCCTGCTCCCACACATGGTTCATGGCCCGAATGGCGTAGTCCTCAGGGCCATTGGGTGTAGGGCTGTAGCTGTGCGCGAGGTTCTGCAAATGGATCTCGGCCATCAGGCAACCCTCGCAACGCGGCGCCCGGGGGCCTGGACCAAACGGCCCTGGCCATCAAACACGAAGAGTTTATGGGTAGGGATATACACACGAATCGGCGCGTCGACGTCGTACTCATGGACGCCCGGTAAGTGCAGCACCAACAAAAAGTGCTCGCTGCGCACATGCAGGAAGGTTTCCGAGCCGCTGATCTCGGCCACTTCCACGGTCACCGCCAGTTCCAGGTCATCGTCGTTGCTCGGCACCAGGCTGATATGGCTGGGGCGCACGCCAAAGCGGAACTCGCCTTCGCCGATCGGGCGCAGATCCACGTTCAACGGGAAGTGCACAACATTGGCAAAACTCACTTCATTGCCGCTGATGCGCCCCGGCATCAGGTTGATCGGCGGTTCGGAGAACAGTTCGGCGGCCAGCACCGTCTGGGGCTGGTGATACACCTCGGCGGCCTTGCCGCTCTGGATCACCCGGCCTTCGTGCAGGATGGTGGTGGTGCCACCCAGGGCCAGCGCCTCGTTGGGTTCGGTGGTGGCGTAGATGGCAATGGTGTGGCGGGCCTTGAACAGTTCGCGCATTTCCTGACGCAGTTCTTCGCGCAATTTGTAGTCCAGGTTCACCAGCGGCTCATCGAACAGGATCAGCTCGGCGTCTTTGACCAAGGCGCGGGCCATGGCCGTGCGTTGCTGCTGGCCACCGGACAGCTCCAATGGGTGGCGCTGCAGGAACTTCTCGATGCGCAGCATCTGCGCGGTTTCCAGCACCTTGCTGTGGATCAGTTCGTTGGACACACCGGCCTGGCGCAACGGCGAGGCGATGTTTTCGAACACGGTCATGGTCGGGTAATTGATGAACTGCTGGTAGACCATCGACACGTTGCGCAGGCGCACCGGCTTGTGGGTGACATCGACGCCGTTCATCAGGATGCGGCCGCTGTCGGGTTTGTCCAGCCCGGCCATCAGGCGCATCAGGCTGGTCTTGCCGGACAGCGTGCGACCAAGCAAGACGTTGAAGGAACCGGCTTCGAAACGCAGGTTGGCGTTGTCGATCCAGGTCTGGCCTTCGACGACGCGGGAGACATGTTCCAGGGTCAATGACATGACACGCCCTTTTTATTATTGGAATGATTCTGGCCATTCGTAAGAGCGAGTTTCGTGCCAGAAGTGGCAGGTGGCTGATCTGTAAGGAAATGCGCCGAACAGGACGTTCAGGCATGAACACAAATGAACAATCAGCGCTGAACAACTGAACAGCGGGCGGGTTGACATTGAACAATTCTGAACAACAATCGATGGGCGCCACAGATTTAATGTGGGAGCTGGCTTGCCTGCTCCCACAGTTGGACGGCGCAAGGCTTGATAACAATAAAAATAAAAGAAGGTCGCCCCCATGGCCGAACCCCTGGCACACGACACCCTTATCCAGGAATCCTGGCGCCGTTGCCGCGCCTTCGGCCTGGACCACCAGAGCACGCCCAGCTTCGATCAGCTGCCCGCTGAAGGCATCAGCCAGTTGCTCGAAAGCCAGCATTCCCTGGTGCAGACCACCCATCAGGAAGTGCTGCCCTACTACGAAAACATCCTCAGCAATTCCAACTGCCTGATCATGCTGGCCGACAATCAGGGCCAGGTGCTGACCTCGTGGGGCACCCAGCGTTTTATCGAGCCGAAGCTGGCGCGCGGCTTCAGTGCCGGCGCCAGCTGGATGGAGCGCTCCAGCGGCACCAATGCCATCGGCACCGCGCTGGCCTGTGCCCAGGCGGTGCATATCGAGCACGATGAACACTTCCTCAAGGCCAACCGCTTCATGACCGGCTCGGCGGCGCCGATCTTTGATGCCCAGCGCGAAATCATTGCCGTGCTGGATGTGTCCAGTGACAGCTACCTGCCGCCCTCCCACACTTTGGGCATGGTCAAGATGATGAGCCAGACCGTCGAGAACCGGCTGATCCTCAACCTGTTTCGCGGCGAGCATTTTCAACTGACCTTCAACACCGGCCTGAACAACCTCGACAGCCAGTGGGCGGGCCTGATCATTTTTGATGACAGCGGCCAGGTGCTGTCGGCCAACCGCCGCGCCGATAACTTGCTGGGCATCAGCCTGTCGCGGGTGCTGATCGACAGCTTGTTCAAGGTCTCGCTGCTGGAGTTGTTGAATCAACCGGAGGGCTTGCCGTTCTCGTTGCAGGCGGCGGGCCGCAATCGGTTCCAGTGTTTATTGAAGCGGCCGCAGAAAATGCCGGTGCAGGCGCGGGTCTTTGCTGAGCCCAAACCCGGCAAACCTGCGCCGATGAGCATCCAGACCCTGCATTTTGGCGATGTGCGCGTGGAAAAGGCCGTGCGCCAGGCCGAGCGATTGCTGGAAAAGGACATTCCGTTGTTGATTCACGGCGAGACCGGCGTCGGCAAAGAGGTGTTCGTCAAAGCCCTGCACCAGGCCAGCTCGCGCAGCAAACAGGCGTTCATTGCGGTGAACTGTGCAGCGATCCCCGCCGAACTGGTCGAGTCAGAGCTGTTTGGCTATGAAAAAGGCGCTTTCACCGGTGCCAACCAGAAAGGCAGCATCGGCCTGATCCGCAAGGCGGACAAGGGCACGCTGTTTCTGGATGAAATTGGCGACATGCCCCTGCCGACCCAGGCCCGCTTGCTGCGGGTGCTGCAGGAGCGCTGCGTGCAGCCGGTGGGCAGCAGCGAGCTGTTCCCGGTGGACTTGCGCATTATCTCGGCCACCAACCGCGTGCTGCGCGACTGGGTGCAGGCCGGGCACTTTCGTGAGGATTTGTACTACCGCATCGGTGGCCTGACCCTGGAACTGCCGCCCTTGCGCGAGCGCACCGACAAACAGGCGCTGTTCCAGCAGTTGTGGCAGCAGCACCGTGAGCCGACCCAATGGGCCGGGCTGAGTGCCGAGGTGCTGGCCTTGTTCGAACAACACCCGTGGCCGGGTAACCTGCGCCAGGTCAGCAGCGTATTGCAGGTGGCGCTGGCAATGGCCGAGGAGCAGCCGGTGCGACCGGAGCATCTGCCGGATGATTTCTTCGTCGACCTGAACGTGGCGGCGCCCTTGCCCACCCATGCCAGCGTGGATGACGGCAGCGACCTGGCGCAGCGCCTAAAAGCGGCGGGCGGCAACATCTCCCATCTGGCGCGGGAACTGGGCGTGAGCCGCAACACCCTGTACAAGCGCCTGCGCCAGCACGAAGGTTGAGCTAGCGCGGTTTGACCACCACCATCAGGTCGGTGAAGTACTCCACTCGGATCGGCAGGTTATCGGCCAGCGCCGAGAGCGCAGCCGCCGTGTCGTCGAGCTTGAACACCCCGGAAACGCGCAGGTTTTTCAACGCCTGGGCATCGAAGCGCACCAGGCCGTGGCGGTAGCTGGCCAGGGTTTGCAGCACCTCACTCAGCGGTTGGTCGTTGACCTTGAGCAAGCCACGGGTCCAGGCATCCGGGTCGGCGCTGCCGCTCGCCTGTGCAGGCCCCGCGTGGCCATGATCAAGAATCGCGCGCTGCCCGGCCCTGACCTTGACGCCCTCGCCCGTGTCCCCTTGGACCGCCACGGCGGACTCGATCACCGTGACCACCGTGCTGCCGTCCGCCGCACGCTTGACCAGATAACGCGTGCCCAGGGCCGTGGCCGTGCCTTGATCGGTGCGTACCACGAACGGCCGTTGCGCGTCCTTGGCCACGTCAACCCACAGCTCGCCTTGCAGCAGTTCGATCACGCGCTGGTGGCCGTCGAATTTCACGTCCACGGCCGAATTGCTGTTGAGCTGCAACTGGCTGCCGTCTTCAAGGGCGACCTGGCGACGCTCGCCGATGCCGGTGCGCTGATCGGCCATCCACACCGGCATGTGCTGCACACCGAACCAGCCGCACAGCACTACGCCGAGCACACCCAAGGCCTGCACCCTGCGCGAACGTTGAGGCGCAAAGGCACGATTCAGGGCGATGCGTGCCGGTTGCGCGGGCAACGTATCGAAGTCACCCCAGAGCGAGCGCATGCGCTCGATGGCCACGGCATGGCGCGGGTCGGCCTGGCACCAGGTGTTGAAGGCTTGGCGTTCGGCCTCGCTGACGTCTTCATCGTGCAGCCGCGTCAGCCAATTCGCCGCTTGTTGAATGATGTGTTCGGAGTTCACGGCAACAGGTCCGCCCCGTACAGGCTGTGGTAGCAATGCACCAGCGCGGTGGACAGGTAGTTTTTGACCGTGCTGGATGACACCTCAAGGCGTGCGGCGATTTCACTGTAGGTGAGCCCGTCCAGGCGGCTTAACAGGAAGGCTTCACGGGTTTTCGCCGGCAGACCGGCGAGCATCTCGGCGATGCGCTCCAGGGCTTGCAGCGCCACATGGATGGCGGCCGGGTCGGGCATGCCGGCATCTTCACACTGCACCAGCAGGGCTTGCAGGTAGGCCTTTTCGATCCGGCGGCGGCGCGCGCCATCGATCAACAGGCGCCCGGCAGTGGTGGCGAGAAAGGCGCGAGGTTCCTTGATGGCCTGCGGATCGGCCAGCATCAACACGCGGATAAACGCATCGTGGGCCAGGTCGGCGGCGTAGTGGGAACAGCCGAGTTTTTTGCGCAGCCAGCCGTGCAACCAGGCATGGTGCTCGCGGTACATCGCCGTAAGGGTCTGCTGACGGGCGCAATCGCCCGGCGCGGCCGGAATGTCATGCATGCGCAAAAACTTCTCAAATGGGAAATATTACCAATTGCGCAAACAATGCCAGTAAAACGGCGACGGGGCAAGGGCCACTCGGATGGCCCGGATATCGTGGGCGGCCTTGTGTGGGAGGTGGTCTGTGTGGGAGCAGAGCTTGTATGGATGCTGGCTTGTGTGGGAGCTGGCTTGCCTGCGATGGCATCCCCTCAGTTCAACTGAATGACCGAGGCGCCTGCATCGCAGGCAAGCCAGCTCCCACATAAGCCCTGCTCCCAGAGTTTGACCTGGGTGACAGTTGAATTGGCTTAACGCCAGCTCCAGGACACACCGGTATAGACGCCGCGACCATCAGCCGGTGTGGAACGCGCCACATCCACGCCCTTGTCGTCATACCCCGGAGTGACGGTATTGGCATAACGCCGATTGGTGAGGTTGCGCAGATCAACCCAGGCTTGCCAGTCCTGCTTCGGCGCGTCGTAGCCGAAGGTGGCGCCCAGGGTTGTGTACGCTGCGGCGTAGTAAGAGTTGGCGTAATCCACCGCCACCCGTGAAGCGTGCTCGGTGTTGAGGCTGGTGTAGAAACCGGTCGGGTGGCTGTAGCGCACCTGCGCCTGGTAGTAATGCTTGGGGATGCCCGGCAAGGTGTTGGCGCCGAAGCGGTCGTCGTCGCGGTAGTGGAAATCGCTGTAGGTGTAGGCCTGGCGCAAGGCCACCTGGCCATTGCGACCGCCGTCCCACAACGGGCTGAGCAGGCTCAGTTCCACGCCCTGGTGCACGGTGGGGCTGGCGTTGGCCTCTGCGACCACGGCGCTGCTGGTCTGGGTCTGCGCCTGGGTTTCCACAGCGAGCAGTTCGTGACGCACTTCGGAGCGGTACAGCGCCAGGTCCCACTGGCCGAACCATTGCTCACCGCGCCCGCCTATCTCCAGGGTGGTGGCGGTCTGATTGCGCAAGCTCACGCCTTCGCGCGCCAGTCCGTTAGCGGGGCCGCCCGAAAAGTACTTGTTGGAACCCCAGATCATCGACCACGCATGCGGCGGCTCGACCGAACGGCTGAGGTTGCCGTACACCTGCAACTGCGGGGTGAAGTCATAGCGCAGGCCAATGCGCGGCGCGTAGTCCCAATCATGCTGACTGAGCGGCGCCTGCCCTTCGGGGTAGCTGACCTGGGTTTCGCGGCGGGTGTAGATCGCCGCCAGGCCGGTGGTCAGCCACAGGTCTTGCGCCAGTTCCAGTTCGTTGCCGATATGCAGCACCGTGTCGGAACCCAGATAGCTGTAGTCGCGGGTTTTGGTGCCCGGGGCGTAATAGGTGGCCGGGTTGCTCGAAGGCACGCGCACATATTCCGAGGCGCCGTTGTTCGGCATCGCCTGGGTGGTGCGCAGGCCAACGGTGGTTTTACTGGCGTGGCCGAACCAACTGTCCTGGCGGATGTAGTTCAGGGTGCCACTCACATCCGTGTAGGCGACTTTCAGGCGGTTAAGCCCTTCGCGCAAATCCATCGGGTAGTCGTGATAGGCCAGCCCCACCTCGACGCGAGCATTGTCATCGAGCTGCAAGGTGGTCTTGTTGGCGATCCAGGTCGAGCCCGGCTGCAGGCGTTTGGAGTCGCGGGCGGCGTTGAGGCGGTTCGCAGCGCTGGGGTCATGGCTGATCTGATAGCGCGTCAGCTTGCCGGGGCTGTCGTTGGTGGTCTCGCGGTAGCGAAAATAGAAGCGCGTTTCCAGGTCCGGGTTGAAGCGGTAGCCGAAGTTGGCCGCGATGCCCTTGCCGGTGCCGGCGCTCTGATGCTGGTAGCCGTCGGATTCGGAGTCGGTGAGGCTGATGTAATAGTCGGCGTCGCCCAGCACCTGGCCGGAGCTGATTTCGCGCTGGGCATAACCGCGACTGCCCACTTCGTAGCGTACCTGCAACTTCGGCGCGTCATAGCCGGTGTGCGTGACATAGTTGACCGAGCCCCCCAGGGCCAGGGCGCCCTGGTCAAAACCGTTGGCGCCGCGCAGCACCTCGACGCGGCTCTGCCACAGCGGGTCCTTGAGTTCATAGGGCGTGCCGCCGGGGTCGGTGAGCGGCAAACCGTCGAGCATTTCATACAGGCCCGAGGCGTGGGAGCCGGGGCTGCGGTTCAGGCCCGAACCGCGGATCGACAGCTTCACCCCTTCATTATTCGCCGCCTTGGCGTAGACGCCGGCCTGGTACTTGAACACGTCTTCGTTGGTGCTGACGCGCCCCTGCTGCACGCTGCTCATATCGATGAAGTTGGTGCCGCCGGGCACGCTCTTGAGCTGCGCCTGGGCCACTTCGGCGTCGCTGGCTTCGCTGCCGGAGACCTCGACCGGGGCCAGTTGCAGGGTGTCGGCGTGCGCCAGTGAACTGAGGGTCAGGGCGGCAAACAGCAGTGGGGGTTGGCGCAACAGCATGGGTCAAATCCTTGGCATTCGGGGGCGTGAAAAAGCCTCGGCCATCACGCGAACAGTGATGGGAAGCCAGGCAGGCTCACCAGGTCACGCTTAATTAACGGACCGGACCCTTCCCACAACAGCCTCGGACCGGGATTATTTTCTAAGTCCAAAATCGCATTAACACATGAAAACTCAGTATTTAAAGAAATAACCAGCACGCATTACTCTGGAGCCATTGAGTCGCCCACGAGATTTCCCCCATGCAAACATCCGCCAGTGTTATTGACTTCACCCTCCACCGTAAACGCCGCCAGGCGCGTGCCGCGGCCGAGCTGATGTGGGCCATGTACGCGGCACGCGCGGGGCTTGCGGTGTTCTCCGCCCACACCGCAACCGCCAGTGATACGCGCCGGGCGTAACGCCGATGAATTTTTTACAGGTACTGCCCGAATCAGCCGAACCCCTGCCAAAACCTGCGATTGAGGATGACGACACCAGCCTGTGCGTGGCGCAGAACCTGCAACGGTTGCGCAGTAAACGCCACCTTTCGCTGGACGGGCTGGCACGCGCGTGCGGCGTGAGCCGTGCGATGCTGGCGCAGATCGAGTCCGGGCGCAGCGTGCCGTCGATCAAGGTGCTGTGCAAAATCGCCAAAGGCTTGAAGGTGTCGGTTGCGGCGTTTTTGGAGGACCGTGGGTTTGAAGGCGTCGAGGTGTTGCCGGCGCAACAGAGCAAACGCCTGGTGAGTGCCGACGGGGCATTCGTCAGCCGTGCGTTGTTTCCCTTTGATACCGCACGCCAATCGGAATTTTACGAAATCCGCCTGCGGGCACTCGGCGAGGAAGTTTCAGCCGGTCACGGCCCCGGCATTCAGGAAAACCTGGTGGTGGCCCAGGGCGTACTGGAAGTCAGCGTCAACGATGAGCGCTACTTGCTCTCCACCGGCGACTCGATCCTGTTCTACGCCGACCAGCCCCACCGCTACCGCAACCCGGCGGACAGCGAGGCGGTGGCATTTTTGGTAATCACCTACCCGGAACGCCTGGACTGAATGCAAAAAGCCCCGACAAGTCGGGGCTTTTTTGCACATGTTTTACGCAGCAGCGGTCAGCAGGTGCAGCACATCATCGGCATGCCGTTGCAGCTCATCATCATTGGCATGGCGCAGTCGTTCATCAGCTTGTTCATGAGCATGCAGCAGTTATCCATCATGGCCATGCCCATGCCTGGCATCGGCATCATTTTGCACATCATGCTGTCGCCCATCAGGGTGCATTCCATCATGCACTTGATCATCGGCATTGACATGCCCATGGTCATCATCGGCATGTTCATGTCAGCCATCATCTTCATGGCATCGGCCGACATGCACAGCATCGACATGTTTGCGCACTGCATCATCATCGGCATGCCGCAGTTCATCATCATCGCCATCATCTCGGCGTTGGTCTTGAACTGCGCCATGTCCATACCGGCCGCCGGCTTCATGGTGCACATCATGGCATCGCCCGCCATTTCGCACTTCATGGTCGCCATCATCATCGGCATGCCCATCATCGGCATCATTGGCATGGACGTGTTCATCGGCATCTGCATTGCGTTCATCATGTTCGAAACTCCGTAATCGACAGGAAATGGCTAAGTTCTGGCGCCGATTCTAGAGACACCGGGCGACGGTGCAAGACGACGGCAGAGCAGCACAAACGGCTGTTCGGGAGCTTGCTTGGGTGATCAACACAGCGACGTTTTACGTGATAACAGACGAATTGCTGCAAAGACGTTTAAAGCCGCTACTGGCACCGCATAAACGTCAGCATGGATATGCGATTAAAGCCTTGCGACCTCACTTAAGGAAATAAACGATCTAACCCGAGGGCAAAACCCGGTAATCGGTCTCGTCCGTCAGCAGTTCGATCGAGCGCATGAAATCATCCGCCTCAGACCCCCTGGGGAAACTGAACCCCGCCATTTCATCGCATGCCAGGATCTCGGCCAGGGCTTTGCGTAACTGAGACTCCGCCGGCGAGTCGCGCAGCAGTTTATGTGCGGTCAATAACACCTCGGCAGGAACGCCTTGGGCGCTTGCCACATCGATTACTGCAAAGAGAATAAATCGCAGGCGAACTTCGCGATCCGTAGGCCAAACCGTTTTTCGCTTACCCAAGGTAGGCACTCATCCGTTGAGAAAAGCCCGAGGCTATTGCCCACCGAAGGGTGTTTCAAGCACAGGGGATTAAGATAGGCCATTTCCTACATTTGAAAGGGAAATACCGTACCTACATCACTGCACCGGCAAGAAATTCATCAGCAACAAACTCTGCGCATAGTTGAGCGCCACACGTCGGTAGCGCTCATCGAGCATCTGGGCGAGCAGGTCCAGGCGCGCAACCACTTTGCCGAACTCGACGGCAAAGCTGAGGTTGCTGCCCTCCTCCGATATCTCGTTGGAAAACAGCAGCAACACCCCGTTGGCGTCCTGGCGCTGGCTGAGCAGCCAGGTGGCTTTCTCGATATTACGTGCGGCGTTGCTGACAAACTGCGGGTTGATCGAGTCGGTCATATAAAACTGGGTGCGGCCGCCGTGGGCGGTCACCAGCATGCTGCCGATCGCGTAGATAAACGCGCCGACCCGGTCGCCTTTGAAGTCGGGGCTCAACGAGTAACTCAAGGCCGCGAGATCGCGCCGCTCGCCCAGGGCCGGCAGCGGTTGCTGCTGCTCGATGGCCTGGCGGATTTCCCGCGCGGCGCTCACCGCATCCGGGTAACCGGATTGGCGCCACTGGTTGGGGTTGCGCAGATAAAGCTTGCTCATCAGCAGATACAGGCTTTGCAGGTTGTCACGCATGCTCAAGGTTGCCATGCGGTCGACGCTGGTCTGAAAGAACTCATCGGGCCTGCCATTGCTGAACTGGCTGGCGATATCGCGGCCCTGCTGCTGGCTGCAACCGCTGGCAAACAGTGCCAATAGAGCCGCTGACAACAACGGCCAGCGCGTGAAAAAAATATGTGAAGTTCGATCCATCGTCACCGGGTCTGGTTCTGCTGCCCTCGCTCTGAATGAGCGGGGTCGTGACAGGGGTAGATCCGCAGAATGAAAAAAAGTGCGGCGAGCCGGGTCAGTTCAGAGGTTGCCTACGCACAAAAGAGTGCCTATAGGATCGTTCCCACGCGCCGCAAAGGAATGCCGCCCTGGACGCTCCGCGTCCCGCTACTAACGCCGTGACGCAGAGCGTCAGAGGATGCGTTACCACGCGCAGCGTAGGAACGATCAAGCCGCCAGTAGTGCATTCCTGCGAAATACTTGCCTGATCCTCCGACTTATCGACTGGTGGATAGATAGCTTTTGCGCCGTGGTCTAGAGTGCAACGATGGGCCACGAGTCCAACATTCTTATAAGAGCTCAAAAGGGCTCAGCACCACCAACCGATGATCAGCAGGTAAACCCGCCATGGAATTACGTATCAACCAAAAGACCTACCAGGTCGATGCCGACGCCGACACGCCGCTGCTGTGGGTGATCCGCGACGACCTCGGCATGACCGGCACCAAGTATGGCTGTGGCCTGGCCCAGTGCGGCGCGTGTTCGGTGCTGGTGGACGGCAACGTGGTGCGCTCTTGCGTCACGCCGGTGGCGGGCGTGGTCGGCCGCGAGGTCACGACCATCGAGGCCATTGAGGACGATGCGGTGGGCAAGCATGTAGTCGCTGCCTGGGTCGAACATCAGGTGGCGCAATGCGGTTATTGCCAGTCCGGGCAGGTGATGGCGGCCACGGCGCTGCTCAAGCACACCCCCGCGCCGACGATCGCGCAAATTGATGCGGCGATGGTCAACCTGTGCCGCTGCGGCACCTATAACGCCATCCACACCGCCATGCAGGATTTGGCCCAGCAGAAGGAGCGCGTCTGATGAATACGCGCAACGAACTGCTGGATGTGGCCCTGGGCGAGCCGGTCAACCTGTCGCGCCGACGTTTTCTGGCCAGCACCGCCGTGGGCGCACTGGTGATTGGTTTCGGCCTGCCGCTGGGCGGTGGCCGCGCCTTCGCGGCCACCGCCAACCCTGCGGAGCGCGGCACGCAGGTGCCGGCGTTTCTGGAGATTCGCCCGGACGGCACGGTGCGCCTGCTCAGCCCCTTTATGGAAGGCGGCCAAGGCACCCACACCGCCATGGCGCAAATTGTCGGTGAAGAACTGGACGCCGACCCTGCCACCTTTGTCGTCGAGGCCGCGCCACCGGGCGATGCCTATGTGGTGATGGAAAACGGCATGCGCATCACCGGCGGCAGCATGTCGGTGCGCATGAGTTACCCGACCATGCGTCGCCTGGGCGCCCTCGCCCGCGCCATGCTGGTGCAGGCCGGCGCCGAGCAACTGGGCGTGCCGGTCGCGCAACTGACCACCACACCCGGCCGCGTAGTACACGCCGCTTCGGGCCGCTCACTGGGCTACGGTGAACTGGCCAGCCGCGCCCTCGACATGCCGGTGCCTGACCCGTCCACCATCACCCTGCGCGACCCGAGCCAGTTCCGCTGGATCGGCAAGCCGGTCAAACGCCTGGATGCCTACGACAAATCCACCGGCAAGGCGCAATACAGCATCGACCTCAAGGTCGACGGCATGCTCCACGCCGCCGTGCAGCATGCGCCGCGCCTGGGCATGACCGTGGGCAGCCTGCGCAATCAGTCCCAGGTCGAAGCCATGAAAGGCGTGCACTCGGTGCATCAATTGCCTGGCGCCGTAGCCGTGGTGGCCGAGCGCTGGTGGCACGCCAAGCGTGCAGTAGAAGCTATTCAGGTCGAATGGCTGGAAGCCGCCGCCGACTCCACAGTGCGCGCCATGCCGGCAGACTTTTCCAGCGACAAATACCGTGACTTCCTCGCCGCCCAGCAAGGCCCGGCCCGCGACGAAGAAAACGAAGGCGACGTCAACGCCACACTGGCAAACGCCAAGACCAAGGTTGAAGCCACCTACCACAACCAGTACGTCAACCACGCCCAACTGGAGCCGCCATCGGCCCTGGCGCGCTATAACCCGGACGGCACGCTGGAAGTCTGGCTGCCCAACCAGGCGCCAGACATGTTCCGCGCCGACATCGCCAAGCGCACCGGGCTGGATGTGTCAAAGATCACCCTGCATTCGCCGTTGCTGGGCGGCTTTTTCGGGCGGCATTTCCTGTACGACTCGGCCAACCCGTACCCGCAGGCCGTCGCATTGGCCAAGGCCGTGGGCCGCCCGGTCAAGTTGATCTGGAGCCGTGAAGAAGAGTTCCTGCGTGATGTGCTGCGCCCGGTCGCAGTGGTCAAGTTCCGCGCGGCACTGGATGACAAAGGCTTGCCGGTGGCCATCGAAGCCGTGAGCGCCACCGAAGGTCCATCCGAGGCCATCGCCGGCAAACAGGGCGACAAAATCGACCCGACGGCCCTTGAAGGGTTGTCGGGCAAATCCTACGCGATTCCCAACAAACGCATCGCCCAGATCTACGTCAAAGGCCCGACCATGCTTGGCTACTGGCGTTCGGTGGGTAACTCGCTGAATGACTTTTTCTACGAAGCCTTCCTCGATGAACTGGCCGACAAAGGCGGCCATGACCCGTACGAGTTGCGCCTGCACCTGCTGCGCGACAACAAACGCCTGACCACCTTGCTGCAAGCGGTGGGCGAGTTGTCCGGTGGCTGGAAGCGTGGCCCCTACACCGCCGAAGACGGCAGCCGGCGTGCCCGTGGCGTGGCCATGGCCTCGCCCTTTGGCTCGCATGCGGCGGTGGTTGCCGAAGTGTCGATCGAAAACGGCCAGGTCAAGGTGCATCACATCTGGGAAGCCATCGACCCTGGCAGCATCGTCAACCCGGCGATCATCGAGGCCCAGGTCAATGGCGCCGTAGCGTTGGGCTTGTCACAAACGTTGGTGGAAGAAGCGGTGTACGTGGACGGTAAACCACGGGCGCGCAACTACGACCTTTACCCGATCCTGCCGCCCTCGCGGATGGCCAAGGTGCACGTAAAGATCGTCGAGAGCGGCGAAAAGATGGGCGGTATCGGCGAGCCGCCGCTGCCCGCAGTGGCGCCTGCCGTGGCCAATGCGGTGGCGCACTTGACCGGCCAGCGCATCCGCAGTCTGCCCCTGAGCCGCTACACCTTCGCCTGACCGACAAGGAACGCCTATGAACAACCAACGATTGGCTAGAACCGCTGGCTGGCTGGTGCTGGCCGGCGCAGTCGCCGCCGGCCTGCTGGCCTGGTACGTCACCCGTCAACCGGCTTCGCCGTTTGAACAGGCCAATGCCACCGCCGACCCGACCCTGGTCAGCCGTGGCGAATACGTCGCCCGCGTCAGTGATTGCGTGGCCTGCCACAGCCTGCCGGGCAAAGCGCCGTTCGCTGGCGGCCTGGAAATGGCCACGCCGCTGGGCGCCATTCATGCCACCAACATCACGCCGGACAAAAACGTCGGCATCGGCACCTACAGCCTGGCTGACTTCGACCGCGCCGTGCGCCACGGCGTGGCGCCGGGTGGGCGACGGCTCTACCCGGCCATGCCCTACCCGTCCTACGTAAAACTCAGCGACGATGACATGCGTGCGCTGTATGCGTTTTTTATGCAAGGCGTGCAACCGGCCAGCGAGCCGAACATCCCCAGCAGCATCCCGTGGCCACTGAACATGCGCTGGCCCATCGCGCTGTGGAACGGCGTGTTCGCGCCCACTCACCCCTACGCCGCCAAACCCGAGCAGGACGCGTTGTGGAACCGTGGCGCCTATATCGTCCAAGGCCCCGGCCATTGCGGCAGTTGCCACACGCCGCGTGGGCTGGCGTTTAACGAGAAGGCATTGGACGAGTCCGGCGCACCGTTCCTCGCCGGTGCCCTGCTCGACGGTTGGTATGCACCCAGCCTGCGCCAGGACCACAACACCGGCCTGGGCCGCTGGAGCGAGCCGGAGATTGTGCAGTTCCTCAAAACCGGGCGTAATAAACACGCGGTGGTGTATGGCTCAATGACCGAGGCGTTTAACAACTCCACACAGTTCATGCAGGACGACGACCTGGCGGCCATAGCGCGTTATCTCAAATCACTGCCGGGCGACCCGCAGCGTGACGGTTCGCCGTGGCAGTACCAAGCGGTTGCCGCCGACGCCAGCGCCCCAGGCGCCCACACCTATGCCACCCGCTGCGCCTCCTGCCATGGCCTGGACGGCAAAGGCCAGCCGGAGTGGATGCCACCGTTGGCCGGTGCCACCTCAGCCCTGGCCAAGGAAAGCGCCTCGGCGATCAACATCACCCTCAACGGCTCGCAACGCATCGTGACCGCCGGAATGCCGGACGCGTACCGCATGCCGGCATTCCGCGAGCAATTGTCCGACCAGGAAATCGCCCAGGTGTTGAGCTACGTGCGCGGCACATGGGGCAACAACGGTGGCGCGGTGGAGGCTGCGGCGGTGAACAAGCTGCGCGGGCATACGGACCCGGCCAGTAGTAGCCCGATCATTTTGCATATGCGCTAACAGATCGTTCCCACGCTCCCGCGTGGGAATGCAGCCCGTGACGCTCCGCGTCACAGCTGCGCAAAACTTGAATGTTGTGAGCGGGACGCAGAGCGTCCCAGGCTGCATTCCCACGCAGAGCGCGGGAACGATCTGATGGCCGCAGGCTACCAGCCATACAAGTAGGCCCAGAGAACAGCGCCAGCGACCAATACCATCCCAAAATGATACGGCCACAACGCCCAACGCTTGAGGGAAAGGGGAACGGAAGCCAGTTCAGCCTCGGTCACCTCGCCTCTTTTGATGTGAAATTTAGGCATGCCTAACAGCTCTGTGATCAGGAGCATGCGATGAAACCTGTCGATATGCTTGTTTCTACCCCAAAACCGTTTGTTGTCGCAGACCACCTTGTTTTCACTGAAGTAGCTTTCCAGCGCTTCGAGCTTTGTGTACTCAGCGTATAAAGTCAGCCCTGCGAAAATTAGCCCCCCTACGCATAAAAAAATTGCCAGGGCGAGTTGAAAATCCATGCTTAAGCACCTTCTGGTTGGAAGATCAAATCACCGTCGATCTCTTCGATTTGCCCGCCTAGAAAGGCGCCGCCAGCGCCGAATAAGGTGCCTCCTGTATACCCTACCGCAGCGCCGCCAATCACTGCGCAGGCCAGGTCCCCGTTTCCTTTAGCCACTACCCCCAAAAACACCTTACAGCCGAGTCGGCCTATTTTCGCGCCTACCGTCCCTCCCACATAAGCCCCCACCACGCCGCCCCCCCAACTTCCCCGTCTCCACATACTTCGCCCGCCGACACTGCGCCTCGCGCCCCTCCACACACGCCTCCTTGATCTCCAACCCGGCCACGCCCACGTCCAGTGCCAAGCCCACATAGGTGCCCTTCCCCAACCACTTCGAGGTCTGCGCAATGCTCCGCATCCGCTGCGCATACCCGGCAATCTCACCCTTGTGCAGATAGCTTTTGGTTGAAATCCCCACTATCTTTTTCAGCGCCTGATTACCACGCAACCCCGTGCTAAATCGCGCCGCGCCTTGCAACTGGGTGTCCAGCAGCCCAAACAGCGCCTGGCGCTGGCGCAAAAAAGCCTCACGCTCCAAGCCTGCGGTTTTCAGGCGCTGGTGCAGCCGCTCAATTTCTTCCAGCGTCTGCGCCACTTCGTCCAGATGCCGCGCCCACGCCGATGTTGCGCTGCCCACTCCCAACGAGCCGTACCCCAGAAGACTTTGCAGCAAGTCATAGCTGTTGACCACTTGGGTTGCAACGCGCGCGTCCAGCTCCCGACTGATGGCCTCGGCATGGCGCACAAGCCAGGCCTCTTCCAGTGAGCAGGTCACGCTGTAGGGATCGGGAATAATCACCAACTGCCCCGGCCTCACCAGCCCATGACGCAAGTGCCGGTTCAGCACATCGAAATGATCGGCACGCTGCCGGCCCGGGGCATGCCCCATCAACTGGGTTTTCAAACTGAGGTAGTCCGTGAGGCGGTCGTTGATATAGCCCTGCGCCATGCTTCGTATCCCTGAATGCAATGAAGATGGCATCGGAATATAAGCAGGCGAACAGGCCTCGGACACAAGGTCGGGATGGCTGAGTGATATTTGGGAAGTTGCCTACATCGCCAGGAATAGACACCTACAAAAATGGCGAGGCCAGTGGCATTTGCTCATGGTTTTTAAAGGGCCAGCAGGCCGCGTCTCTTTAAATTGCAGGACGTTTCCTAGACAATCCTTGCCGCCTTGTGCCTGTTGGAATCGATGGCTAGTCTGCGATCCGTCACTGCTTATCAGTGATCGGGTTTAGTCGCTCGGTATTCCAAAAGGTGCATGGTCCTCCATGAGGTTTTATGGTGGCTGTGCGCAGGGCGCCCTCGGGTGCGCCGGTTTTTACCTTTTGGTCCGGTCGACTAACCTGCGTACAGCCGCCACCCTACGTTTAGTCGCGAACGGTTCGGCTCCTTGAATCCAAAAGGTAACTAAACAATGAAAAAAGTCGTCCCCGACCCACCCCGCAACACCGCCAAAGACCGCGCCGCCTTCAACCGCGCCATCGACCATTACCTGCCCTCCAACGGCGTTAAAATCGAAGACCTGAGCTTCGAAGACGCCCTGCTCTACACCGCCAGCTTGCTCGACAGTGCTTGCGCTACCGCGCTAAATTGCGGTGATTTACTGGCCAGCCCCCAGCGCGCGAAAATTCTGGCGGTGGGGCATTTGCTGGAGATGGCCAAGACCACGGTGGACCGCTCCATTGAGTGCCTGAAGCCCACAAAAGCTCCAGCCTGAATCAACACGGTCAAACTGTGGGAGCTGGCTTGCCTGCGATGCAGACACCTCGGTGCGTCAGCCATACCGGGGTGATGCCATCGCAGGCAAGCCAGCTCCCACAGTTGACCGAGTATGGATCTACTGTTGCTGTTTCACGGTATTGGTCGTCAATCCATCCCAACGCCCTGCTCTCGGGCACAAATTATTGCCCGTCTCCATCGTTTCTCCACAAAACCTCCCATGAAAGCGCACGTTGGTTGCGCACACTTGCGTTCACCGTTGCGTAGATCTACCAGGAGAACACGATGATTCCTGCCCTGGAGTCCAGCACCCTCCCCCAGAAGCTATGATCACTACTGGCAAACGTGGCCATGGACCGGCAGCCACGATCAGGCAGATAAGCCCGAGCGCAGGGATGCACAGGCTCGCCGCGTATTCACCGAGCAGACCATGACTGATTTTCCCATTGCATCGATGCCCCGCCCGGACTGTGTCAGAGAACCCCAGGCCCTCGTGCTGATTGCCGAAGATGAGCCGCAAATCGCTGACATTCTGGTGGCTTACCTCAAACGTAGCGGCTTTCGCACCGCCCACGCACGTGACGGCCAACAGGCGCTGGACATGCACCTGGCGCTCAAGCCGGAGCTGATGTTGCTGGATGTGCTGATGCCCAACGTGGATGGCTGGCAGGTGCTCGCGCAGGTGCGCCAACGCGGCCATACGCCGGTGATCATGCTGACCGCGCAAGACCAGGACATGGACAAGCTGATGGGCCTGCGCATCGGCGCCGACGACTAT
Organism: Pseudomonas sp. 2822-15; assembly: GCF_002742515.1. Taxonomy (NCBI): domain Bacteria; kingdom Pseudomonadati; phylum Pseudomonadota; class Gammaproteobacteria; order Pseudomonadales; family Pseudomonadaceae; genus Pseudomonas; species Pseudomonas sp. 2822-15. The sequence continues at coordinate 73,553 of NZ_LJRY01000188.1, forward strand.
ATCGTCAAGCCGTTCAACCCGGCCGAAGTGGTGGCGCGTACCCAGGCGGTACTGCGCCGCTCCATCGCTTATCGCGACCGCGCCTGCCCCACGGTACTGCGGGTGGACGCGTTTGAAATTGACCTGGAAAGCTACGAAGCCACGGTGACCCAGGCCGGGCGCCGAGTGCCGCTGGCCTTGACCGTCACCGAATTCAGGCTGCTGGTGCAACTGGCCAAGGCACCGAAACGGGTGTTCAGCCGCGCCGAGTTGTTGGCCCAGTGTTCGCCGGAAAGCGACAGCCTGGAGCGCACGGTCGACAGCCATATCAGCAAACTGCGGCGCAAGCTCGAAGACCTTGGCGTGCAGGGTGTGCCCACCTGTATCCGTGGCGTCGGCTACCGGTTCGGGAGCGTGGTGTGAAAGGGCTCAATGGCCTGAGCCGCCAGATTATCCTGTCGATGTGCGCCGTGGTGCTGTGCGTGATCGCCCTGGCGGTGATCGGCTCGTATATTTTTTATGCATTGCTATGGACCTACTGGCCGCTCACCGACGCCGAAGTGGATGCCTGGCTGCCGGCCAAGGCTGAATGGGTGTGGATGGGCCTGACCACGTGCGTGAGCCTGGCGGTGGGCTCGATCGTCGCGCTGAAACTGTCGCGGCGAATTCTGATGCCGCTCAATTCCGTGGCCGAGAACCTGCGCAAACTGGCCGATGGCGACCTGGACGTGCAGGCGGTTGCCGGTGACCAGTCGATCGGCGAAGCGGCGATCCTGGTCAATGACTTCAACAGCATGGCCAAGCGCTTGCAGCGCATGGCGCAGGAGCAGGCGTTCTGGAATGCCGCGATTGCGCATGAACTGCGCACGCCCCTGACTATTCTGCGCGGGCGCCTGCAAGGGTTGGCCGAGGGTGTATTCGAACCCGACACCGCGCAGTTCTACAGCCTGCTGGGCCAGGTCGAAGGCTTGACGCGCTTGATCGAGGATATGCGCGTGGTGGGCCTGGCCGACAGTGGCTACCTGGAACTCAACCTGCAAGAAGCCGACCTGGCGACGGGCATCGAAGACGATGTGCGCTTGTTTGAACCGAGCCTGGTGGCCGCAGGTTTTGTACTGCAACTGGACCTGCAACGCCGCACCCTGCGCTGCGACCCGGCGCGCATCCGCCAGGCCTTGCTGGCCCTGCTGGATAACATTCGGCGGCACGCGACACCGGGCAATGTCATCGTGCACCTGAGCACCCGCGACGGCTTCAACTACCTGCGTGTGCGCGATGACGGCCCCGGCATCGACGAAGGTTTTGCCGCGCGCCTGTTTGACGCCTTCCAACGCGGTGAAAACTCCCGCTCACGCGCCCAGGGCGGCAGTGGCCTGGGCCTGGCCGTGGTGCGCGCCATCGCCCTCGCCCATGGCGGCGCCGTGACGTGCCGCCGCATGGAAAACGGCGGCACGCTGTTTGAACTCAGTTGGCACGTTTGATTGAGCGAGGCGCGGCGATGCGTATGTTTTTTTCGGTGTTCAAGCGCCCGCCCCGTTACCGGCACTTTGCTTTATTGGACATGGAGCAAGTGTGTATTGCGTTTAAAAGCTACCGCACAAAACCTGCCGGCGAGCATTGGGTAGAAGTTGAACGGGCCAACCTGTCCTGGCTGGGAACCACGCTCCCAGGCTGCGCCCGTACCGTTGAGCGAGTTTAAACATGAGCAATGAGCTGTCCCGTCTCGAAGCTTCGTTAAGGCTGCACACGGCCCGTTTGAAAAGGTTGCAGCGCTTCGGGGTGCCCCTGCAACGTCGTGCGCCCAAGTGGGTGCTGGCGTTGTGGATTGTGGGCGTGTTCGTATCGTTGACTACCCAATGTTACGAGCACTGGCTGGTGACCGCGCCGATGATTTGCGCATTGATCGTGGCGGAAATCATCGTCGATGAGCGGCAAATGACACTGTTATTGCGCGTTGACCAGGTGCGCGACTTGCTCAGGGAGGCGCGCAACCGTTTCCTGTGCTGATCAGCGCAGGTTCCTGGCAAGCCCTTGCGCCATGCTCGTGGGCGCGAGACGCACCCGAACGCCGAGCGGCGCTGATTCAAACAGGGGCCATCAAGGCCCCTGCCCATGGCATTACAACGCCTGTTTACAACCGATGCGGCCCGGCAACTGCCCTTGCCTGGCCTTCAACGCGGCCTGCACCGCTTGCGGCAAACCACTCCAGAATGTCAGGCCCGAGCGCTCTTCGATTTGACTCACGGGCACCTGGTAATCGCAGAAATTGGCGCCCTTGGGCGTTTCCTGGTTCATCACGAACGAGGCATACATGCCACTTTCAGGCGAGCTGCCGACGAAGATGATTTTCCAGTAGCCACTGGGAAGGGTGTGCACCTTGTTCGTACCCGGCAGCGTGCCGACAAAATGCTCATACAGCGGCCCGGTGGCGACATACACCGCGTCGACTCCCGCCTGCTTGCTCAGGTTGCGCTCCTGGTCTTCCAGGTGCGCCCAAGGCCCCTGGTTGAGGTCGGACTTTTGCGGTGTGATGTTCGACAGGTAATTGAGGCTTTGCCAATCCGCTACGCCCGCCATCGAAGCGAGGTTGGCCTGATGGCCACGGTCGACTTTGAGCGCGACATTGGCGCCGTTGTAATCCACCGGGTCGAGGGTTTCGCCGGCCGGGATGTCCGGGTCGGTCTGCCAGTCGCGCGCGCGGCCGCTGGCGGGGGTGGTCTTGGTGATTTTGTACGACACCCAGTTGGCAAACTTGGTCGAACCGTTGTTGTTCAGGGTGTACGCCTGACGGTTCAGCGTCAGCGGGCTGCCGCCGCTGGGGCAGCCGACTGCGCAGTTGTCAAACTGCCAGGCCTGTTGCGGCTGGGCTTGCGGTGTGATGGCCGACTCACGGGTTCTGTCCGGTGTGGTACAGGCGGCAATCAGCGGGATCAACAGAAACGCTAAGTGTTTGGACTTTATACTTCCTTGCAGGGTGTAGCTCATTGGGTGTAGCTCCTTGGGCGAATCAATGACAAAAGGTCTGTCGGCGGCTGCGATCCATCGCAAGCCGACATAAACATTAAACCACTTAAACATTTCAAATTGTGTACAGGTTTCAGGGGACGCAAAAAAGCCGGTCACGCCGGCGAAAATCAGGTTGCTGCTCTGCTTTTGATCCGCTGGTGAGGATCACGTCAATGCAGGCGATTGGACGCGCAGGCCTTACAATGAGAGGGTCTGCTGCGGGTGCAGGCACGGGCACTTATCATGACCGCTCACTTATTCCCAGGCTGGGGCTTTAAATGGACATCAAGCAACTCAAATTCCTGATCGCGCTGGAGCAGACTCGGCACTTCGGCCAGGCGGCTGCGCGCTGCCATATCACCCAGCCGACCCTGTCGATGCGCCTGCGCAATCTGGAGGATGAGCTGGGCCTGGAGCTGGTCACCCGTGGCCAGCGCTTCGAAGGTTTCACCCAGGCCGGCGAGCGCGTGCTGGCCTGGGCCAGAACCCTGCTCGCCGCCCATGACGGTTTGTTTGCCGAAGCGGCGGCGTGTCGCGGGCAGTTGGTGGGCAGCCTGCGCCTGGGGCTGGTGCCGCTCAGCGGGTTCAACTCGATCAGTTACATCCAGGGTCTGTCCCAGACGTTTCCAGAGCTCAAGTTCAGCCTGTCGTCGATGAGCTCGGACAAGATCATCGAAGCCCTGGGCACCAACCAACTGGACTTGGGCGTGTGCTACCTGGACCACGTAAACCCCAATTACCTGGAGGTTTTCGAACTGGGCGAAACCCGCGTCGGCCTGCTGTACGACACGCGCCACTTCCAGTTCGAAGGCACCGAAATGAGTTGGGAAGACGCCGCGCAATTGCCCCTGGGGATGATCAGCAATGGCATGCACTATCGAAAATCCATTGACTTGAGCTTCCGCAGCCGGGGCCTGGACCCGCAGCCCATTCTCGAAAGCGATTCGACCTATCAGCTGTTCCAGGCGATCCACGAAGGGTTTTGCTGCGCGATCATGCCGCTGGACAGCGGCATGGAAAACCCGATCGAGAACCTCGCCTTTATCAACTTGCCGGACGCCAGCGTGCTTGCGCCGTTGGGGTTGGTGATGCGCAAGACCGAACCGCGCTCGGCCATCGCCGAGAAGTGTTTTGCGCACGCCAAGCAAGTGTTTGCCGCCAAGAACACGCACTGATCTGCAACGCGAAAGGACGAACACGCTCACTGTGGCGAGCAGGCTTGCCCTGCGTTGGGTGGCGGAGCCGCCCCAATTCAGGCGACTCGGTGAGTCAGTCGTAACCGGATAGGGCTGCTGCGCAGCCCAACGCAGGGCAAGCCTGCTCGCCACAGGTCCAGCGTCGCACCACAGTTAAGTAGATAACTGTGCAAGATAACGAATGGCTCAGTTCGACACTTGCTCAAGGAAGATCAGTTGCAACGGCTCGCTGAGCAAATCGTCGGCCGTGGCTGCAAATTGCTTGAAATACGGCGTGGCAAAATGCGCATCGAGGGCCGCCTGGTCCTTGAACGCTTCACGCATGTAGAAGGTGCCGGGCGCGTCGCGCAGTTCAAACAGCACATAGTCGAGGTTACCGGGCTCGGTGCGCGTTGGCGCAACCAGAGCCAGCAAGCCGTGTTTGAGGGCCTGCTGTTTGCCAGGTTTGGCTTTGAGTACGGCGATGGAAACCAAGGGTTTTGGCATAGGGGTCGCTCCGTCAGGGGAATGGCTCGCACAACCTGCGATCAACAGCGCAAGCAGCGTCACACCGATCGAAGTGATGGGGGTTTTAAATACCATGTTGATAAACGCCGCAGGTGGTTTAGGAGAACCCCAGCGTAATGAAACCCCGGTTGCATCAGCCATCCGCACGGGGCACATAGACTTTCAATGGAATATTGAAAGTGAGTTGAACAGCAGCTGACGGCACAGGGTTCTGACACTCACACCCGAAAACGCAGCGGCCGAACGTTGCTCAGCAATGGCGAAGCCACCCCGATGATCAGTTCTTCGCTCAAGAGCCGCGCCAAGGTGGGCGCCAGGGTCAAGCCTGGATGGGCGCTCAAGATATACAGCCTGCCGTCGTCGCGCGCTGGCCCCACGATAGGCAGGCCGTCGCCAGACAGCGGCCGCCACCCTACTGCTACGGACTTCAGCGCTATGGATTGCGCACCGCTCAACTGCCCACGAATCGCGTCGAGGGCTCTGAGCCCAATGGCAGCGGGGCCATTTTCCGGCGTATCGTCGATGTAGTCTTCAGCCGCAATCAAGGTATGCGTGTCGCCCTGGCGCGCCTCCATTTCGGCGTTCAATGCCATTGAGCAGTGCCTTCGCCACTTCAAACGTCAGCAGAATCGCCGGGGACGGTCGAATGGGCAGATGCAGGTTTTGATCAGCCAAAAGCTCAAGCACTCCCAAGCCAGCCGTCAGTACTGTTTTATTGGCATACCGGTTGCCTGCCTGGGTATGGACGCCCGGCGCTCGCCGTCAGTTTGGCGCGGCGGTGATTGAGCAGTTGGCGGTGATCGCCCTCGGCCAGGCACGCGGGCGCGAGCCTGACACGTTAGTGTTCAGTTGACCCGTCCGATGCGCGATTGAGGTTGGCGCGTGACGTTGTTGTTTGGCTTGATTCCGGGTCTGGCTGCGATAAAAACATGCTCTACCAAAACCATGCCTTACCAAAACCATGCCTTACCAAAACCAATAGGGCAGAAACTTGGGGGTCGGTTCATCGGCCAATTCCAGGTGGTAAGTAATCGCATTGAAGAAGAACATATCCAGGACCAGGAAGGCGGCAGCACCAAAACACAACAGCACGAACTCCCGTTGTGGATGTGCATGAAACCGTAACTGTATCCAGGGCCGAATGGCAATAAGACCGATCAACCCTGCACAGGCGCCAAGATAGTTAGGCCGCAGCGGCGCGGCTGCATAAAAGCTGTAAATAAAGGCAAGTAACAACATCCCCAGACCCACCACAGGCAAGTTGAGGCAGAACCTCAGCAACTTGTCGCGGGTACTTGCAAAGCGCTGGCTGCGATCCACGAAGATATAGGCGGCCAATAATGAAATCGCCGGCGTAATCGAAAGGATGTAACGCGCTTTCTTGGAACTTGGAAGGGTGAACAGCACGATCACCACCAACAGCCAACCCGTCAGGTACAGCAGCAGTTGGGTGGCCGGAGCCGGCGAGCGTTCAAAGAAGTGTTTGCCCTTCTTGATAATCACGTTTAATGCGATAAAGGCAGTGATGCCATAGGTGAGCAAACCCGCGGAGAAGTAGAAGTAATAACGCGGAGCATGATCAGCGCCAAAGCGCCCCAACCCTTGCATGACCAGCACCTCTTGCAGGAAAGCCTGCCCACCTTGCAGGTAGGCCGCGCAGCTCAGCACGGCAATGCCTGCGCCCAGCACCAGGCCCGCGAGCAGGCAGAACACCAGCAGCAGGCGCCACTGTCGACTTAACAGATAATAGGAGGCGACCACGCCCGCCGGGCCGATCAGGCCAATAGGGCCACGAAAGGCAAAGCCCAGCGCCAGGCCCAGGAGTACCGGCAGCAAGTGAAAGCGGTGCGGGTGCAGTTGGCCCGCATAGGCCAGGTAAAAACACATCACGGTAAACAGCGCCGGATAGATGTCCAGCGCCAGGGAATTCACGCCGTCCAGGAATGACCAGGTAAACAGCGCAAAGACCACCGCAAAGGCGCCCCATTTTTTTTCATGCAAGGCGCCCAGCTTGTAAATAAACACCAGCATCAAGGCGGCCGCCACGCAAAAAGGCAGCCCCATCGACAGGATGGATACACGCCCGAACGGCAAGGAAACCAGGTACACAAGCAGTGTATTGAGCACCGTGTAATCAGGGTATGGCTGCAAGTCATCAGCAATGGGAAACAGGGTCACGCCATGGGCGAGCATATACTCGGCAAAGTCGACAAAGCGTGTGGTGTAGTTGAGCACGGCCGGTTTGTATTGCAGCGCAGCCAATACAATAAACGCCACTATAAATATAGATGAACAGGGCTTGTTTACAGCCAGTTCCTTTAGCCTTTTCATACGCGCCTGCTGCCTGTTGAAAGCGCGCAGGCTAGCATGTTGTTTTTTCAATCATCCAGACTGCAAAGGTAAAGAGTTGTAAAGGTTATACACCCTGTTTATTCAGTTTAATTTGGCCTGAACAACAGCTGAATAACCATCAATAAAAGTGCAAACCGCTAACTTCAGCTATTGATTTTTTACTTATAAACGCTCATGCGCCGTGAAGTAACGTCCAGGCGTCACCCCAAACGTGCGGCGAAACAGTGCGATAAAAGCACTGACGTTGTCATAGCCCAACTCCAGCGCCACACCCGTGACCGGCACACCCGCCGCCAGCCTCTCCAGCGCGCGCAACAAACGCACGCGCTGGCGCCACGCGGTGAAACTGAAACCCGTTTCCAGCACAAAGCGACGCGTCAGTGTGCGCGGGGCGATGCCCGCCCAGGCCGCCCACTCCTGCAGGTGACGCTCGTCGTCCGGGCAATCGGACAGCGCCTGGGCGATCTTGCGCAGGCGCGCATCCTGAGGCATCGGCAAGCCCAGGGTCACCCGTGGCAAGGTCCGGATCTCATCCACAATCACCCCGGCCAGGCGCAACTGCGCAGCATCCAGCTCAGGGCTCTGCCAGGCGGCAGCGCGCATCACCGCCTCGCGCAAAAGTCCGGAGACTGCCAGGACGCAAGGCGTATCCGGCAGCTCGACACAGCCCTGCGGCGACACGTAGACACTCCACCCCGCGAAGGGGCCGTGGGAGCGCGCGCCATGGGAGATATTCGGCGGGATCCACACCGCATGGGTTGCCGGCACCACCCACTGGCTGACCCCGGCGTCCACCGATAACAAGCCCTGGCGTGTGCCCAGCAACTGCCCACGCGCATGGCAATGGCGCTCGGTGATACGCGGTTCAGCGTCCACTCGGACCACGGCGACAACCAGCGGGTCATCGGCAGCCGTTAATACCGAAGAGGGAATCAGCGGAGCGGACATAAGTGGCCTTGATGGACTATCGATTGTCTTTAATAGCGTACCCAGGCCACATTGGCGCGTCTATAGTCGCAGCCTCAACTCCCAGGAATACACCCCATGCGCGCCGAAGAACTGTTGCCCGATAACCAGAATCAGACTGAACGCCACGGCGTGGTCATCCGCAAAGGCAGTGTGGGCGCCTTTCTGGTGAACGCCCGGGCCTGGTGTGACCCAAACACCGATGCACAGCAGCGCACCATCGCCGAGCAGGACCTGCTGGCGTTGCTACCGGCATTACGTGCCCTCGGGCTGTTCGAGGTATTTACGCTACGAGACCCGCAGTTGCAGCGCCTGGTGGATCAGTATTGAGCGCACGACTAGCGGGCTGGGTACTGCGGATATAACGTGCAGGCGGTGAACCCAGGGTCTTGCGAAACATGCTGATAAACGAGCTGACCGACTCATACCCCAGCGGGAGCAAGCTCCCTCGCCACAGTTGCAAAGCGACAAAACCCGAACTACTGTTTATCCATACAGCCTAAAGCGCACGCTAAGGCTGTAGAAAAATAGCGCTATGACGGCGGTCATGCGCGTCGGGCCATGTCGCCCCCTACACGAGCACGCACATTACTTAAGGATGAGTATCATGAATGACGACTTGCAGCAGTCAGGCTCTACCACAACCACCCAGGCCACCGTCTCGCAGCAACAGATCAAAACCGGCAGGGTTCTGGATTTCACCTGGGCGCCTAACGCCAACACCACCAGCACCATCGTCTCGGCAGACTACATCGACTACCAGGTCGATACCTCCCAGGGCAGCCCTACGGGCGATAGCCACTCCATTGCCCGGTTTACCTATGCCCAGGGCAAAGGCGGCGGCCAGATCAGCACACTGTTTCTCGAAGAGCTGCGCGCCGGTGTGCGTGCCAACACCCGGATCGGGCTGATGGTCGGGCGCAAATGGGCGCTGGACCCCGGCACTGACGTCTCCGGCAGCATCGGCACCTATGTGCTGGAACAGTTCGATGACATGCGCGCCAGTGTCAACTATGTCGGGGCCTTCGCGCGTATCTTCGCCGACCCCAGGATGGTCAGCTACCACGCCGGGGGCCACGTGCACACCAGTGCCTCGATCACGGCCAGCAGGCCCCTGACCATGGCCGATTCAGGCAAGTCGATCCTGGTGATCAGCAACACTGACGTCACACTCACCCTGGGTGACGATGTGACTGAAGGGTTCAAGGCCACGCTGATCCAGGCGGCTGCCGGCAAGATCAACATTGCGGCATTGGGCAGCCACACGCTCTACAGCAACGCAGGGGTGCGAACACAAACACTCAATCCCCTCGATGAGCTGGAAGTCAGTACCTTCCCTGCCGGCCCGGTCTTCCTGGCATTCCGCGTCAGGCCTGGCGCTTGACACGCTGACAGCAAAGCGCTGGCCAAGGAGGCGCTCACGGCCAGCGCTGGCTGTATGCTGCTGATGCACGTGCCCGCCGTTCTTTTTTTGAACACTGAAAACGCCTTCAACACTAATACCTTACCCATTCGCCCCAACGGTGATTCCAATGGCCCAAGACCGACACCCGCCGGCCCCTGAAAACCGGCTGATCCGCCAGGCCACGCCTGATGACGTACGCGCCCTGGTGGAGTTGGACGCCTACGCCACAGCCCACGCTCATCGGCGCGTGTTTATCCATGACGCGGTGATTGGCCAACAATGCCTGGTCGTCGTCACTGCCGGTGAATGTGCGGGCTACCTGGTGTTGACTGATGAGTTTTTCAGCTACGACTTTGTTGCGCTGGTGGTCGTGTCGCCGATGCATCAACGTCAGGGTCTGGCGCTGCAATTATTGGCGGGCGCAGAAGCGTTGTGCAAAACGCCCAAGTTGTTTGCGTCAACCAATGCCTCCAACCTGGCGTCCCAAGCCATGCTCGCCAAGGCCGGGTTTATACCGAGCGGGCGAATCGAGAACCTTGATGAGCATGACCTTGAGCTTGTCTATGTAAAGTTCGTGCGGTAATCAGGAGGATTTCCTTTGTCCACATTCACATTGACTTCGCGGATTTTCCACACACCCCGCCATACCACGCACTATCTGGAGTCGGGCCCGGCCAATGGGCCGTTGATGATCTTCCTGCACGGCTGGCCCGAACTCAGCCTGATCTGGCGCGCGCAAATACAGGCGTTCGCGGCCCAAGGCTGGCACTGCGTCGCACCCGACATGCGCGGCTATGGCGGCTCATCTGCGCCCTGCGCCCTCAATGCCTACACCCTTGAAAACATCGTGGCCGACATGGCAGAGCTGCATGACCATCTCGGTGGCGCACCCGCCATTTGGGTGGGCCATGACTGGGGCAGCGTGGTGGCAGGTGAACTGGCCGCCCATCAACCGCAGCGCGGCCGTGGCGTGGTGCTGGTGTCGGTGCCGTACTTCCCGAGCACCAATGCACTGCCCACGCTCGTCCCGCTGGTGGACCGCACGCTTTATCCGGTAGACCAGTACCCTGATGGTCAATGGGATTACTACCGCTACTACAACACGCACTTTGCGTCTGCCGTCGCTGATCTTGATGCGGATAAAGCCGCATCGCTGGCCTCGATTTATCGACGCGGCGACCCGGCGAACATCACCAAGGTGGCATCAAATGCCGAAGTGACCCGCAAAGGTGGGCGGTTTGGCGAGGCGCATCGGGCGCCACCCACCCAACCCGACCTGGCGCTATGGCCGCAGGCGGACTTCGCTGCACTGGTGCACAGTTTCAAAGCCCATGGCTTCCGCGCGCCCTGCGCGTGGTATTTAAACGACGATGCCAATATCGACTATGCGCACCGAGCGCCCGATGGCGGCCGCCTGTCATTGCCCGTGCTGTTTGTGAACGGCGACTACGACCCAATGAATACCATCAAGGGCAACCGGTTGGGCGACCCCATGCGTGCGGCTTGCGCAGACCTCAGCGTAACCAGCTTGTCCGGCGGGCATTGGTTGCCGGTGGAGTGCAAGGCGGAACTGGTTGAGGTCATGACTACCTGGCTGCAGAGTAAAAATTTACCGTAATCCCTAAAACAGGAGTGGAGTCGTTTCAGCAAACAGTCGCGCATCACTGGCGTTCACGCGCTTTGCGGTCAACCCATGCGCTCGCCCCCTGATACACCAACAAAAATGCACCGGCCAGCAACAAGGTCCATTGCACACTGAAGGCAGCGGCCGCCAGCCCGGCCAACAGCCCACCAATGGCCTCAAAGCCGAAACGCATGGCGATATAGAACGCGATCACTCGCCCCCGCAACGCCTCGGGGGCGGCACTTTGCAGGGTCATGTTGCTGCTGACATTACTCACAGTGATGCCGAAACCCAGACCGGCGAGCGCGATCAGGGTAAACCACAACGGGGGATTGGCGGCCACCGCACACAACGATATCGCGCACACCCATGCCCCCATGCCAATGATGCGTTGCAGGTTCGACGCTCCGCCGACGAACGCCAGAAAAATCGTCGCGACAAACGCCCCCGCACCGGCGGCACCCCATAACCAACCCAGGGTTTGTGCGTCACCCGAAAACACGTTTTTTGCCAGAATCGGCAACAGCACGGTGTAGCAGGAAGCCAGCAGGTTGACCATGATCACGCTGATCAGCAGGCGCCGGATGTGCAGCGTGCTCCACAAATATCGCAGCCCCTCACGGAATATTTCTCCGGTAGAACCCTGGGCTTTGGCTTGCAGACGGCTCTGCACCCTGCCCAGCCCGATCAGCAACATGCCAAACGCGACAGCCGTCAGCAGAAAACAGCCGGCCTCACCACTCCAGTTGATCAGCAGCCCCGCCAAGGGCGGGCCGATGAAGCGGGCGGCGTTGATCAGCATCGCATTCAATACAAGGGCGTTGGGCAGGTCCTTGGGGTCATCGACGAAACTGCTGATCAGCGCCTGGCGCAGGGGGGTTTCCAGGGCATTGAGCAAGCCGAGGATCAGAGCCATGACGATGATCACCTCCCGGTTCATCCAGTGCTGCCAGGTCAGCACGGCCAGGACCAGCGATTGCAGGGAAAGCAGGGTTTGCACGCCCATCAACAGGCGGCGCTTGTCGTGGCGGTCCGACCAGGCTCCCGCTAATGGCCCGATCAATAACTGCGGCAGCAACGTCAAAAAGGCGATCGTCCCCAGCAACACGGCCGAGCCCGTCAAGTGATAGGCCAACCAGGCCAGCGCGACCTGTTGAATCCATTTGCCGAGGGTGGAAAGGCCCTGGCCCACAAAGTAGATCTGGAAGTTGCGGTGGCTCAATGCGCGAATCGGCGCGGGCCATCGGGTGGTGGGAGCGGAAGTCACAGCAAGCCTTTGAGTTATGAAGACTGCGATGCCTTACCCGTAAACCCTGGCCGAATGCTACGGCCAGGGTGTCAAGGATCAGCCAGGGAATTCGCAACCCTTCTGTGTAAGAGATTTCAAGACCCAGGTACGGTCATTTTCACCCAGGGCAATCTGCTCAAGCTGCTTTTGTTCGGCAGCATGCTTGGCGTGGGCACGATCATACACTTCACCCACCTGGTCAAACGGCACGCAAAGCAAGCCGTCTTCGTCGCCGATCATCAGATCGCCGGGTTCGATCACCATGCCATCAAGTGCAATCGGCACATTGACTTCGCCTGGGCCATCTTTGTAAGGGCCGCGGTGTGTAACGCCGGCGGCGAACAATGGGAAGTCACCCGCGCCGATGCTCGCGGCGTCGCGAATCGCACCATTGATCACAATGCCGGCCACGCCTCTTCTGGCCGCATAGGCGACCATCATTTCACCGATCAGCGCGTTACTCAGGTCGCCGCCGGCATCGACCACAATGACGTCGCCCGGCTGCGCGATATCAATGGCGTAGTGCAGCATCAAGTTGTCGCCGGGGCGTGCCTTGACCGTCAACGCCGGCCCCACCAACACGCCCTGGCGATGCATGCTCCGCAGGCTGGCGCCGCCGGCAGTCATGCGATTCATCGAGTCGCTGATATTGGCGACGGGCACCGTCCGATAGCGCTCAACCCATTCGGCAGACACTTTGCGATCTTGTTTGAGCACTCTGAAACCAATGGACATGGGGACACCTTCTTGTGTTTTTTGTAGGCCGTGCGTGATTACGAAATCACTTAAAATGAAACGACGTTTTAAAATTACCACTTCATTTTTTGCCTTGCAAGGGAGCCTTGCAGGCAGCTCATCACCTCGCCCTCGCACCATTAATGCTCTCAATCAGGCGGATAAGTGAGCTAGATACGTGATTTATTTAGACTATATGTGACGCTCGACGGCGACGAAAATCGCGCACCCACCTCTACACCAATCTTTTTTATTGCAACGACGTTTCATTATGATAAGTTTTAGTCACCACTGAGGGGCATCTCACTCAACCTCAGCTGCACACAGATAAAAAAACCAAGGTGCGCAACATGACCCGAACCCTTCTGCTGACCGGCCCTGAATTGACTGCCGAAGCCATGGCCTTTGCCGCTTCACACGGCGTGCGTGTGATACCCACCCTCCCCTACACCGCCGCCGAAGCATTGACTGCGATCATTGCGCGCGAGCAACCGGACGCGATCATCGTGCGCCAGGGCCACCTGACGCGGGAAATGATCCAGGCGTCCGCGCAGTTGAAGATCATTGCCAAACACGGCGTGGGCTACGACACCATCGACATTGCGGCCGCCGCCGAACGTGAGATTCCCGTGACCATCGCCCTCGGCGCCAATGCGCAGTCGGTCGCCGAGCACGCGCTGGCACTGATGTTCAGCGTCGCGCGCAACACTGCCCTGCTGGATGCACGTATGCGTGATGGGCACTGGGATAAAGCCCACTCGGTAGGTATCGAGCTGTCAGGCAAGACCCTCGGCCTGGTTGGACTGGGCTCAATCGGCCGGATTCTGATGGACCTGGTCGCCCCGCTGCGCATGCAGGTCAAGGTCTATGACCCGTACCTGAAAAGCCTGCCCGACTTGCCCAACGTTGAGCAGGTCAGTGAATTCGAAGCCCTGCTGGCGGGCTGCGATATTATCAGCCTGCATTGCCCGCTCACGGAACAGAACCGCAACCTGTTCGGTGAGGCGCAGTTCAAGCGCATGCGCCCAGGCAGCCTGCTGATCAACACCGCACGTGGCGAGCTGATTGATACCGACGCTTTGGTACAGGCACTGAGTACGGGTCATATCGGCGGCGCCGGCCTGGATACGTTCAACCCCGAGCCGCCGCCTGCCGATTCGCCGTTATGGGGCCTGCCGACGCTGGTGGCGACCCCCCACGTCGGCGCCAATACCGCCGAAGCGCGGGACCGCGTGGGGTTGCTGGCGGTGCGGCAGATTATCAATTTCTGGGACGGTATCGCGCCCGACCCGCGCGCAGTGGTCAATCGTCACCTGTATGCGCAGTGATTGAACTCATATAGCCCGTGCTTCTCCGAACGAGGCACGGGCCGGAACACTTCTCCAAAAAAAACAAAATGGGAGAGCGTCATGTCTATCAGCTCCACCGAAATCAGCGCCATCGAGCGTTCAACCATGCGCAAGGTGGCATGGCGACTGCTGCCGTTCCTGATCCTCTGCTACCTGCTGGCGATCATCGACCGCGGCAATATCGGCATGGCTTCCCTGCAGATGAACCAGGACCTGGGGCTGACGCCCGCGATCTTCGGTTTCGCCAGCAGCCTGTTCTTTGTCTCTTACTTCCTGGTCGAGGTGCCGAGCAACCTAGCGTTGCAACGTTTTGGGGCCCGCGTCTGGATCGCCCGCATCATGATCACCTGGGGGCTTGTGTCGGCGGGCACTGCGTTCGTGCAGGGTGCCAACTCCCTCTATGTGATGCGTTTCCTGCTGGGCGCTGCGGAGGCCGGGTTCTTTCCTGGCGTGTTGCTTTACCTGACCTATTGGCTGCCGGCGTCGTACCGTGGGCGCATGGTCGCGATCTTCATGGTCGCCATTCCCGGCGCCAACTTTATCGGTTCGCCCCTGTCCGGCCTGTTGCTGAGCATGGACGGCTGGTTCGGCATGCGCGGCTGGCACTGGCTGTTCATCATTGAAGGCATTCCAGCGGTGTTGCTGGGTATCGCCTGCCTGTTTGTGCTGACCGATCGCCCCGAGCAAGCGAAATGGCTGAGTGACGAGCAACGCACCTGGTTGACCCTGCGACTGGCTGAAGAACGCGGACGCAAAACCGCGATCGGGCATATCTCGCTGTGGAAGCTGCTGCGTCACAAACATATCTGGGTGTTGGCGCTGATCTATTCCGGCGCGTCGGCAGCGGGCAGCACCATGAGCGTCTGGGCACCGCAACTCCTCAAGACATTCGGCTTGAACAACCTGGAAATCGGATTGGTCAACGCGATTCCTTACGGCCTGGCGTCGATCTTGATGATTGTGTGGGGCCGCAGCTCCGACAAGACCGGCGAACGCCGCTGGCACACCGCGACCACCCTGCTGCTGATCACCGTCGGCCTGTTACTGGCGCTTTTGACCTCTTCGCTGTCGGCGACGGTACTGATGATGTCCATGGTGCTGATCGGCGCTTACTCGATGAAAGGACCGTTCTGGGCACTGGTGTCGACGTGGCTGTCTTCCTCCACCGCAGCGGCAGGCCTGGCGGCGGTTGGCGCGATGGCCAACCTGATCGGCGGGGGCCTGATGGTCAACGTCTACGGCACCATCCAACATGCCACCGGCAGCCACGCACTGGCCTTGCTGCCGCTCGCGGCACTGTGCGCGTTGGGCGCTATGATGGTGCTGTTGATCGGCCGCAAACACATGAACACATCGAGTGATCCTGTGGCGTTCAAGAAGCAAGCCAAGGCCAGCTGACCTCTGTAAAAGCTGCACCCTCGCTGCTGTCGGGTCGCGCCCGCCGGCAGCGTTTTTTTTGCAGCGCCAGGCTGATGGTCCGTGTGCATTGCCCCCACGCGTCAATGGCAGTATTTTGCAGCCTGTTCACGCGCCGCCCGACACCGCAACTCACAAGGAGCAACCCAATGGTAAAAATTCGCCCGCGCCCGGCAGTCACCGGGGTGGCTTCGGCTGATCGGGTGCTGACCGTGCTCACCGCGTTCAAAATAGGTGACACTGCCCTGGAACTGGCGGAGCTGGCAGACCGAACCGGGCTGATCAAAAGCACCATCATGCGCTTGATGGTCTCATTGGAAAATTACGGGCTGATCACTCGCCTGGCCGATGGCCGCTATCAACTGGCCACAGAGATCATGCGCTTGAACACTGTCTACCAGGACGGGCTGGATCTGGAGCGCCACATTACGCCCCTGCTGCATCGACTGACCCAGGAAACCGGTGAGACAGCCTCGTTCTACGTCAGGCATGGCGCCTACCGAATGTGCCTGTATCGAGTCAACTCACCCCATCATTTGCGCCTGCACCTGCAACCCGGCGACACCCGCCCAATGGACGGCGCGGCCGGCGCCGAAGCGCTGCGCACGCCCTACTCATTGGCGGCGAAGATGATCAAGCCGATCTATTCCGTAGGCGCGACAGATCCGCACGCGTCATCCATGGCACTGCCCATTTTCGGTCCAGGGGAAAACCTGATTGGCGCCCTTGTCTTATCGGGACCCGCCAGCCGGTTGACGGCCGAGCAGGCACACACCCTGCACCCGCTGTTTCAGAGCGCCGCCGTGCAACTCACCCGCAGCCTCGGCGGCGATGCGCTGGCCGATGCACAAGAGCCAACGACAGCCAAAACGCGCTCGAAAAAATAGAGGGCGGCGCCAGCGCAGTCGCCAACGAGGTCAGGGCGAACTGATCCAACAGCAGCGGTGACCGGCCGTGCTTTCATGGGCGCGAGACGGCGGGAATCGGTGTTTGTACAGGGTGGGGCTCCCGCGCGGTGATGACGCCGAGCAGTGAAATCAGCAAGGCCAGGCCGATCGTCGAAGACACCTCGAAGCGATGCTCGGGGGTTAAAAGCATCACCGCCAATGCACAACAGATAAATACAATGACCGCCCAGGTGAGCCAGGGAAACAGCCACATTTTGAACGTCAGCAGAATATTGCGCTGTTGCAATACTCTGCGCATGCGCAATTGTGAAACGGCGATCACCAGGTACACCAGCAAGGCGATGGCGCCCGAACTGGCCAGCAGAAACTGGAACAGCCCAGCCGGCATGAAGTAACTGAGCAAGGTCACGCCAGCGCCCAGGATGGTGCTGGCGATCACAGCAGCCCTGGGCACACTCTGTGCCGAGGTCTTTTTCATCAAGGCCGGCGCGTCCCCACGCTTGCCCAGTGAATACAGCATGCGCGAAGCAATGTAGATGGAGGAGTTCATGCAACTGGCCACCGCAATCAACACGACGACATCCACCAGCAGCTTGGCATGGGGAATGTTCATCAGCTCCAGTGCACGCTGATAAGAGCCGACCGACGCCAGCAACGGGTCATTCCATGGCACCACGGAAATAACCACGAAGATCGATAACACATAAAACACGCCGATGCGCCACATCACCGAACGTGTCGCCCGGGCGATATTCTGCGCCGGGTTGCTGGACTCCGCAGCCGCAATGGTGACGGCTTCAGTGCCGATAAAACTGAACATGATGGTAATGAATGCGCCAACGACGGCCGACAAACCATTAGGCGCAAAGCCTCCATGCTCATCCATCAGTCGACTCAAACCGCTGGCCTCCCGTTCGGGAATCCAGCCCATCAACACTGCGCCCCCCAGGCCGATAAAACCTATGATCGCCACCACCTTGGCCATCGCGAACCAGAACTCGAATTCGCCGTACTTGGACACACTGAACAAGTTGGTCACCACCAACAAAAAGATCGACAACAAGGCAAACAGCCAAGCGTCGATCTGCGGGAACCACTGGTTGAGGATATGCCCGGCGGCCAATGCTTCGATGGGAATCACCAGCACCCAGAACCACCAGTAAAGCCAGCCGATGGTGAACCCGGCCCAGCGGCCGATGGCTTGATCGGCATAGGTGGAGAAGGATCCTGTGTCAGGGTTGGCGACCGCCATTTCTCCCAACATTCGCATCACCAGCACCACCAGCAGGCCGGAAAACAGGTAGGCCAGCATCACCGCCGGGCCCGCCGCCGCAATGGCGTGCCCAGACCCGACAAACAACCCTGCGCCGATAATCCCTGCAATGGAGAGCATGGTGACGTGACGCGGCTTGAAACCCTGCGCCAGCTGGCCGCTTGCATCCTTCGAACTTGGGCTGTTGATCATTCTTATTGTTCTCTTTGATCGACGTTAAGACGTACTGACTAGAGGGTCAGGCGATCATCATTTTCCAATGACGGGTCACAATACGCGGCCTTCCCAGCGCAAAAATAGCCTCATAGCGGCACACAAGCGCCTGATATCGACATGCAGTGCGCCCAGTCAGGCGGGATGCCTGCAACACGCGCGAACCTCTGTTCCGCATCTTGTACAGGAGCAGGCCTGACGCTGCAGTCATGGGCATAGCGAATCAGGGGGAATTGCTGATCAGGCCAACAGGTATCTCTTTTCGACGCCCCAATTGTGCAATCAGGTAGGCGACGGAGTCGGCGTTGTTAAGTACCGTAAGGATGCGTTTAAGCGCATTGGTACGGAAAACTCGCCGGGCCTCGGCGAGGGTTTGGGCGCCGGTAACGGTGAGCAGCCTGTCGAGCACATGCTGGGTTGACGTGCCCTGTGCAGGGTCTGTTTTGAGGCCGGTTGCAATATCGACAACCTGGAACAACTCATGGGGCGGGGTATTGAGCGACAGCCTTGAAAGATGGCGGTTTTCCAGGGTTACTTTAGTGCTACGGCCCTCAGGCGTTTGGGGATCAATCAGGTCATCAAAGGGATGGGTTGAATGCACGTAAGCCAAGTCCAACGTCTCACATACATGATGAGTGATTTCGTGAATGAGAGTCGTCGCACGGGCGTGGACGCTGACATAGAACGGCTTTATCAACAAATGACTGTAGTTCAGACCTGGATCGAAAAACACCTCGGTCAAGTACACCAGTTGAAGCGGGTCTGGGACTATCGTAAAGGCCATCAAGGTGTGCCCGCCATGAAGAGCCGGCAACCGCGAACGGCCAATGACAAATCGCGCTGAGTCCGAGGAGGTCAGTGAGGGCTCCATCAACGCGCTGCAGACCTTATCGACGATCTCCTGAATTTTTTCAAGGTGTTCGACCTCGAGCGTTTGCAAGCCGAAAAACGCTTTGATCTGTTTGACGAGCTCAGGTGCGGCAAGGGGTGTTTGTGCGATCAGGCGCAAATTTTCCTGGGCGTTCTTTGCATAAAACGTCGCCAAGGCAAGTGCATCGGTGATAACCCAGGATTCCCGAGCGTAAAGCGCTCGTATCTCGCGCATCCCGCTGGCCAATACATTCATGCTGGAGCGCGCATAGGGCTCGGAGTAGAAGCGATTAATTAATCGTGCAATTGCCCGTCGCCCCGTCAGCACTGGACCTGCGCTACTGAGCATCCACTGTTGTCGAGGGTTGTTCTGTACCTCAGGACCGACTTCGCCATCACCGATGATGCGCCAACCCAGCCCATGCTTGATGACTTCGAACACTTTCCCTGCCACCGCCGCGTAGTAATGGCTGGAGGTCGATCGGTAAAGGTTGAGTGAGGTGTCTTTGATCAGGTTGGCCAAGCTCGGCTCAAGGACTTCGAAACGCTGGAGCCGGGTGCGGGAAGCAGCGGTAATGTCCAGCGCGGGCCAGGTCACCACAGAGCTCGCAGGTGTGGAAGGCGGCGAGATCGGCTCGGGTGCCGGGGGCATGCCGCCCTCTGATACGGGAGGCATGGAATCGCTCAAACCGGCCAGCAAGGCGACACCACTGATGAAATGCCCCAGTGCCTTATGCCATTGGTGGCTTTGCAGCTCTTCGGCAGAAGCCTTGAACAGTTTATAGCTCTGCCAGACCACCAGGGGGTAGGCCAGTTTACCGGCAAAAAATACAGTGGCCGCCTGCACACCCTCAGAGAACACGGCCTTGGCCGTATCCCAGGCAGTGCCTGCATCAGCGGCTTTTTGGCAGCCCAGCAGCGTTGTCAGCAGCTCGACATTGTCGGTGAACAGCTGTTTGAACAGAGCAGCGTTGATGGGGTTGCTTGCCAGCTGCAGGGTGGTGCTGGCTTGGGGTTGCTCCAGTGCGTTTGTCAGTGCTGCGAGGTCAACGGCCGGGACCACCTGCCGAACCCAACGCTGTAATTCGCCGCAGGCTGTCAACTCAGCACATAGTGCAGCCTCAACGGTATATTCCTTGAGGGTGTAGCCTGGGCTATAGGGGGCATACAGGACTTGAGGCCCCTCATCACCGGAGGCGGAGCCGATCAAATAAGCCCCGGGAATCTTGATGGTTTTCTTCCCGTCATCGACCAACAGTTCCAGAGGGCGGATCATGGCGTTGGCACCCACCACTGTCGCACGGGCGATCGCATCGGGCATGTCCATGATCTGTTGAATGAGCCCGAAGGCCGTCGGTGAAAGCTGGTCTTGCAACCTCATGCCGTGAGCGTATTGCATCAATTGCCACGGCAGTTGCTTGGCGAATCGCGTAGAACGTTGCTCAAAGTCCGGGCTGGCAGGACCCAGGAAGGATTTCAGGTACGTTTGGTAAGCCGCGTTGATGTTCAACGCCTGTATCCGCGTTTTCAGCGTCTGCCCATCCAGGGTGGATGGCAACGGCGTTGTACCGGTGCTGGCGAAGAGGGGCACCTCATCCTTCCAGTACGACTGGTGACTCAAGGCATAGTCCAGCAGGTATTGGTTGCGGGCAGGCGTACTGCCCTGCGCCGGTAACCCGACTTCGACTCCATCGGGTGTGACGCTGTCCTGAACGTCAAGGTCCTTGAGCAAAGCGCTGAGTTTCTTGTGCGTGAACTGCGCCAGTGAGTCGATCCCGTGCAGGTAATCCTGATTGTCGGTGACAGTGTTTCGGTACTGCTCCAGCAATTCGACGTAGAGCTGTTGATCCACTGCACAGGCTTTGCCCAACCATTGCAAACCCTGTCGCAGGATCATGGCTTCGACCATGTCCTTGGCACGCTGCACGTTGGTGGGCGCCAGGCTTTGTGTGGCTTGAACCTGCCAGAGCTTACGCAACTGTTCGACCGACAGCTGCATGGACAGGATGTGCGCCAGTTCACGGTCTTTTTGTTGAGCGTAGGTTCGTTGCAAGTGCTCGACGAGGTTGTCTTCGATCAGTTCAAGGGCGCTGAATGCATAGCTCGGTTGTGCATCCCAGTCCGGTGGCGCCAGGTTCGCCAGGAAAGCCTGTCGCTCGTTGGGGATTGCCAGGCGTCGATCCATCTCTGCTTTGAAGTCATTTAACGAGTAGAACGTTTCCAGGCCCAACGCGGGCGTCCACAGCAGCGTGCGGCCGGAATATCGAGGATCAAGCCCGCCCCGCTCGGTCAGCACGAAACAGTTATTGAGTACCAACGGCGTATTCTGCCCAGTCGGTACGACCTGCAAAGAAAACGCATCAGGGCGGAACCCGTTGACGCCAGGGCGTAAGTCTCTGGCGTAAATACCTAACACGGTCAACAGCACTTCGTAGTCGAGGGGCAATAAAGCGTTGTTCCAAAGCCTGACTTGCACCTCCCCTGTCAAGCCCATCTCCATTGCCTTTCTCAGCAAGGGCTGCAGGTTGGGGGACACGCCGTGGGTTCTACGCAGGTACTGTTTAAACTCAGCGACTGCACTGTTGATCAGCGTATTGAAGGTGGCGGCGTCGATGCCCGAGATCTTGGTAGGGGGTTTGTCAGGCGCCGTTGAGTAAACGTGGGTGTTCAGCGAATCAATGAGTGGGCCCGCTTCGCCACATAAACGCGCCAGAAAATAGTCGACCATACTGCTCGATGACAGCAGTTCAGGCTTGCCAGTGTTACTCGACGGGTTGCTGTATTGGCGTACCGAGAGGCACGCAGCCTGCAAGTGTTGCTGCTTGATAGCGTGCAGTTTGGTATTGAGACAGGTGATAACGGAACGCTCCAGCGAGGGGCGAAACGCTAGGTGTTGTTCGATTTCGGCAGTGACGTTTTCGAGTAAATGCACAGTTGTGCGCATTGCAGCAAGCGTGGGTGGAACCCTGGGTTCGGTCGCCGTCGCAGTCCAGGTCTCTGCCAACTGGGTACTCCAACGCCCCATGGGTTCGAAGGTCAGTATTTTTGGGTCAATCATGTCACGCACATCCAGCACATGGTCGACCAGGGCATCGAGGTCCATCGTGCCCTGGCTCAGGCGATACTGATCGAGGGCGTATTCAAGGTTGCGACCTTGTTTCTCAATGATGCCCTCCATGATGCGCTGGAAAATAACCCCGGTGATGGGGCCTTTGGTGACGTCGCAGGCCAGCAGGTCGACTTCGTTATAGCGTTCCGGCCTGGACAGGTGCTTTCTCCAGGCATCGGCATGCTGCCGGGAGTTGAGACCATCAAGAAGGTGGGTTTTGAGTGCTTCCAACTCGGTAAACGATTGCAGGCCCTGATGGGGGGTATAGAGCAGCCAGGGCGAGCCATCGTCGCTTTTGTTACTGCTGATGATGAGTGTGCCTGCCAGCTCGGCGGAGGCCTGTTCAGGCTCGCTCAGCAGTGCCTTTTCAACATCAACGTCGGGAGCCAGCGTTGTCGCGGGCAGCGCAGCCTTGAGCGGCAAGGCCTGTAGTTGCAGACGCTGCTCAACCGTAATTTTAGTTTGCTGTTGTTGCTCCAGCGCCACCGTGAAAAAGGCATTGGCCATGGCATGGGTAAAAAGTTGTAGCCGTGAGAACCCTGCGGCGGCCGGCAGCGCCCAAAATGTCTTGGGCTGTAGCTTCATATAGGCTTTCAAGCCCTGGGCCAATCCTTGGACTGATACGTCCCAACGCAACTGATCATCAGCTTCTTGAACAGGCTGCCGGGGGTTGTAGTAGCGCCGGGTTTCACCCACAGGCCAGCCATTGACGACGAAATACCTGAGGACGGTTTCGCTCAAGGAGCGGGTGGTCGTGTGTCGGGACGTTGGCGTATCAGAATTGCCTGATTCGCGGGATGCGTCGATGACATAACTCTGCACCTGGATTTGGCGCTGATCCACACCCGGAAAAGACTGCGCCAACTTGGAGGAAATGTATTCATCCAGCAGAGCAGTGAAACTGGGCAGCTTGAGCAGCTCCTCGCGCATCAAACGCGCATTTTCGAGCAGGTTATTGGAGAGGGTCGTATGTTGTGCTTCGAAGACAGCGCCAGCCACGGTATGTGCGGTAATCGTCAGGGTTGCAGTAGGCGTCAGGGATACTTGCTGGGAGATGGAAAGGTAATCAAGCAACGCCTGGCGCTGTGACGAGTCTTTGAGCCGCGACTTCAGTTGCGTCTTGAGTGTTTCATGGCTTTCCAGTTTTTCCAGACCACGAGCGGGTGTATAGAGAACAACCCCGCCTTCTGGGGCGGGGCTCATGACGAATGCACCCGCCAATTCAATAGCCAGTTGACCGAGCACCTTCAGTTGCAGGGTTTGGACGTGCATCGGCGCTTTGTGTGCCTGCCGCAAAGCATCGGTGGCCAGATAGACCGAGTCGAACCAGTCAAGGTCCTTGAGGGTAAAATTGCGAGCGCGTTGGCGCTCGCTTAGCTGCGTGCGATCGGTTTGGGTTTCGCTGAAAAAATACGGTGAGGCGTCAGTGCTCATTGAGTGTTCTCCGGGCCGGATTGGCTGCTGAAGATCACTCTGGCGTTTCAAGTTTCAGCCGAGGGGCTACATATGCACCAGCGCGTCATGCTCCGTGGAATGCTCGACGCATCGCTCGCCTGCACCCCGCAAACGCGCAAGTGCGCTCAATAGCGTACCGGCATCGCCCTCAGTAAAGCCTGGCGGGCCAACATTTATGCGTGAGTGAGGTACCAGCGCCAGTCCTGTTCTCCGACCTCAGCATTGAATTGACGGAACTCGCGCCACTTGATCGCCAGGAACACCTTCAGGAACTCAGCGCCCAGCGCCTCCCGTGCCCAGGTTGAACGTTGCAGTGCCTGCAACGCTGTCAGCCAGTCGGTGGGTAGAAAATCGGTCGCCTGTTCATAGCCATTCCCCACAATCGCCGCGCCGGGATCGCTTTGATGAGTGATGCCGTAGTGAATGCCCGCCAGTAACGCAGCAGCGGCAAGATAGGGGTTGGCATCGGCACCGCAAATGCGGTGTTCGATATGCCGACTGATGGCAGGGCCGCCGGGCACGCGGAACGAAACGGTACGGTTGTTGACGCCCCAACTTTTAGCCAGCGGCGCGTAACTACCGGTCTGGAAGCGTCGATAGGAATTGGCGTGGGGGCAAAATATCGCCAGCGAGTCAAACAAGGTCTCCATCATCCCGCCGATGGAGTGCCGCAACAGTGGCGTGCCCTGTGGGTCTTCGCTCGCATACAGGTTATTGCCGTGCTCGTCGGCCAGGCTGACGTGCAGGTGCATACCGCTGCCGGCCTGATCGCTGAATGGCTTGGCCATGAAGCACGCTTGCAGCCCATGTTTGTTGGCCACACCCTTGACCAGGCGTTTGTAACGTACGCCTTCATCAATGGCCTGGAGTGCGTCGAACCGATGCTCCAGCGTCAACTCGACCTGGCCTGGCGCGTATTCGGATATCGCCGTACGTACCGGCAAGCCCTGCAGCGCGCACGCCGCGTAAAGGTCATCAAGAAACGGTTGAAGCTGCTCCAGCTCGTATACGCCATAGACCTGTGGAGCAACAGGGCGTACGCCATTGGCCTGCAACGCCGGCTGCGGCCGACCGTTGACGTCGCGTTGTCGGTCCAGCAGGTAAAACTCCAACTCAACGGCCATGACCGGATGCAACCCATCGGCTTTGAGCCGCTCGATGGTGTTCACCAGTACGTGGCGCGGGTCTGCCGGTGCGGCGGGAACTCCTTGGGTCGGGTGCATGCTCACCTGTACTTGACCGGTGGGGTTGGTGCGCCAGGGTTGCAAGGTCAGGCTTCCCGCCAAGGGGTATGTCCAACAATCGGCGTCAGCAACCTCCCAGACCAAGCCGGTGTCTTCTACGTCTTCACCCTGCACGGTCAAGGCGAGAATGGAACTTGGCAATGGCCGACCATTTTCGTAGATCGCCAGCAGTTCGTCGCGATGCAACAGTTTGCCCCGTGGAACGCCATTCGCGTCGATAAGGAACAGCTCGATGCTCAGCACTTCAGGGTGGGCGGCCAGATAATCCAGGGCCTCTTTTTTATCCGCAAATTGCATGTCAAACCTCTTAGCGCTCATTCAAGCGACTGGCAGTATGTAAGAACAATGGCGTTTTCAGACGTGCCGTTATCAAGCGATAACCCGCGCGCCAGGCAGGGCAAGCAGCGTGGTCAGGGCGTTATCCAACTCAGCGATCAGCCTGTCGATATCCCCATCACGTGTCTGCGGGCAGCACAGGGTCATGTTGTGAAAAGGCGTGATCAGAATTCCGCGATTGATCAGATAGAGATGCAGCGCCATTTGAAGGCTGTCGTGAAAAGCCGCCTCGGCTTGCGCGCCTGTTCTTGGCGGTGTGGCACAGAATTGAAATTCACAACGCGCGCCCAACTCTGTTACCGACCAGTTCAGCTGGTGCCGCTTGAACACCCCTCGAAACCCCTGGGCCAACCTAGAGGCCAGGGGCAGCATGTGCTCGTAGGCAGACTCGGTCATGACCTCTTCAAGACTGACGCGCATGCAGCGCATCGCCAGTGCGTTGGCCGACAGCGTCGTTCCCATGCCACTGTGGCCATGCCCGCCGCTCTCCTCGCTGATGGTCTTCTGGACGTCGCGCATGGCCGAGGCGATTGGCTCGCTAACGCCAAACACGGCGCAAGGCACGCCACCTGCAATGGGTTTACCCACCACAAAAAAGTCGGGTTTCAAATCCCACTGGCGCGTGCATCCACCGAGGCCGGTGGAAATAGTGTGGGTCTCATCAATGACCAACAGGCTGCCGTATTTAAGGGTCAGCTCTCGACACGTTTGCATGAACCCCGGATCCGGCAGAACCATGCCAATGTTCGTCATCGCCGGCTCGCACATCAGCGCGCAAACGTCACCCTGGGCTAACGCCGCCTCCAGTGCGGCGACATCGTTGAAGGGGATGGATCGACTGTATTGGCTCAAGTCGTAGGCTTGGCCCACAAGGCCTGAACGGTGCACTGTCTTGCCGTCGCGGTAGCGCACCATCACGTCATCCACGGTGCCGTGGTAGCAGCCATCGAACACCAGCAACACCTTGCGCTGGGTGATCGCGCGGGCCCAGCGCAGCACATAACGGTTGGCGTCAGTCGCATTGGCGGTCACTTGCCAGTAAGGCAGCTCGAATCGCTCAGCCAGCAACTCGCCGCAGACCACTGCGTCTTCGCCCGGCAGCATCGTGGTCAAGCCATTGTTCGCCTGTTCGGCGATGGCGCGGGCAACAGGATCAGGTGAATGGCCAAACATCGTGCCGGTGTCGCCGAGGCAAAAGTCGATGTATTCATGCCCGTCAACGTCGGTGAAGCGCGCCCCTTTGGCACGCTGGACGAAGAGCGGCGAAGGCATCGACCAATCGCTCATCCAGTGCATGGGCACACCGTTGAACAGATTCGCCTTGGCGCGCTCGGCCAGCGCCAGTGAAGTGGGGTTGTTTTGTATAAACCGGGCACGCTCGGAGGCGGTAAAAGCAGCAATCGCTGATTCACTGATTCCACTTTTCGACATGATCAATACCCCATGTTAATTATCAAATTAATTAAAAGTTCGTTGCTCGATGACAGCCGGATACGGCTCAAAAAACTCAACTGTATCCTTGATACATCGCGCTGTTATAAATCTCGGTTATAGCCCCCCGCCCACCATCGTGGATTGAGCGCGCTGGAGCGTATTCAAACTTAACAATCGCCGTGAGGGGCTTTGTTCTCTACCAGACAGTTCCCGCCATCCACCACAAGGACTTCCCCGGTGATGTAGCTGGCGTCAGGCGATGCCAGAAATGCAACCGCCGCCGCCACTTCGCGGGGGCTGCCTGCACGCCCTATCGGGGTGAAGCGCCCCGCCTCGGCTTCAACGGGGGTGGTTGAGCCCGTGGTGATCCAGCCGGGGGCCACGCTGTTGACGGTAATCCCCTGCCTGGCGACTTCAAGCGCAAGCCCCATGTTCATGCCCACCATCGCGGCCTTGGCGGCGCTATAAGCGGCTTCCCCCGGATTGCTCCCGCGGGTGCCCGTGGTGGAACTGATATTGACAATGCGCCCGCAACTTCTCGCCTTCATACCGGGCAACACGGCTCGGGTCAGCAGAAAGGCAGTGGTCAGGTTTCGGGCCAGTGAAAGGTTCCAGTCATGCAGTTCCGTCGACGCCAATTCCGAGAAAATCTCAGGGCTGCCGTGCATGGACATACCGGCATTGTTCACCAGAATATCGACCCGCCCCCAGACTGACTCTGCCCAGAGGCTGAAGTCTCGCACCTGACTTTCATCGGTAAGATCAGTGGGCCGGCCTTCAACTTCAAACCCTTCAAGGCGCAGCTCTTTAACCCGATCCACAATGCGGTTGCTGCTGGCAGTGATGATCAACTTCGCCCCGGATGCACCCAGCCTGCGGGCAATCGCCATGCCGATCCCGGATTCACTCCCGGCACCACTGATGAGCGCAACCTGCCCTCTCATTTGCGTATCCAACAGGGTGTGCCCCACGTATTTAATGCGAAAGAGAGTAGAAACTAGGCGAATAAATCTGATACATAAAGACAATCATCATCAGAAAATCTGACAACTCCCATGGCGTTTACCAGTGAGTCACTTAAAATTTTCCTCTCGGTCATCGACAGCGGATCCTTTTCGGCGGCGGCGCGAAAATTAGGCCGTGTGCCCTCGGCCATCAACATGGCGGTGTCGCAGCTTGAGGCCGAGCTGGATTTGTTGCTGTTTGACCGATCAACCCGCAAAGCCATTCCAACGGCCGCCGCCAAGGCACTTGAGCCCCAGGCACGCCAGGTCGCGAGCCAGATAAACCTGCTGGATGCCCATGCCCTCCAGTTGCATCAGGGGCTGGAGGAGCGCCTGGTCTTTGCGATGGCGCCGGAGTTGCAAACAGGCGTATGGAATCGTCCGCTGGCGATTATCGCCAGGGAGTTTCCCACACTGGAAATCGAGATTCGCTCTGCGTCCCATCCAGAGGCAATGCGCATGCTCCATGAAGGGCGTGTGCAATTGGCACTTGGCTTTGAACGACCAGGGCTTGATGAGCGAGAAACATTTCTTGAAGCCGGGAGCCAGTTGTTGGTCGCGGTTGCTGCTCCAGATCACCCTGCGGCCGCCGGCAAGAAAAGCCCCTTGAGCGAGGAGCAACTGGTCAACGTTCGGCAGATCATCGTCGCCACAGGAGGGCCTGCAGACTCTGACCCACGTGTTGTGCTGTCGCGGCGGATTTGGCACAGCGACAATTATCTGGCCACGCTGGACCTGGTGCAGCAAGGGTTGGGTTGGGCTTACCTTCCAAAATCGCTGGTACACCCTCTCATCACCTCAGGCGCATTGACGGAGGTGGTGTTTGACTACATGCCAAGTCAGATGCGGTTATGGGTCGATATCATCTGGGTAAAAAACCGGCCCCTGGGACTGGGCGCGCTTCGTTACCTGAGCCTGATACGCGAAATTACCCAGGGCGAGCCTCGTCGTACTTGATGAGTCAACGTGCACATTGAGGCTTGCGGCGGCGCCCACTCGCCGTCGCGAAGATCAAACAACTCATCCCCCCGTCATTATTAGCCGTCTGGCTCAGCGCTTGTGTAGCCGCTCACCAAACCGCGATATGTGAGTCCGCCCGTGGCTCGGTGCCCCCGCACAACACGCCGGTGACCGGGTCACGCAGGATGATCTGCCCGCGCCCGTAGTCGGTCAGGTCGCTGTCGGTCTGCACCTTGTGCCCGCGTCGCGCCAGCGCATTGACCAGGTCGCGGGACGCGCCGTGTTCGATGCCGACCTTCATGTCGCCCAGCCATTGCCAGCGCGGTGCGTCGAGGGCCGCCTGGGGGTTGAGACCGAAGTCCACCAGGTTCATCACCATCTGCACATGGCCCTGGGGCTGCATATAGCCGCCCATCACGCCGAACGGGCCAAGGGCCTGGCCGTCCTTGCTGAGAAACCCCGGGATGATGGTGTGGAAGGTTTTCTTGCCCGGTGCCAGGCAGTTGGAATGGGACTCATCGAGGCTGAATTCCTGCCCGCGATTCTGCAAGGCGATGCCGCTGTCGGGCAGCACCACGCCGGAGCCGAAGCCGTGGTAGTTGCTCTGGATGAACGACACCATATTGCCTTCGGCGTCGGCGGTCGCCAGGTACACCGTGCCGCTGGCATGGGGGGCGCCGGGTTTGGGCGGCTGCGCCTGCTCGCCGATCTCGCCACGGCGACGGGTGCTGTAGGCGTCACTCAGCAGGTCGGCCACCGCCACGCGCATGTGCGCAGGGTCGGTGATGTAATGCAGGCCGTCGCTGTAGGCCAGCTTCATGGCTTCCAGCTGGCGGTGCCAGGTTTGCTGGCTGTCGCGGTGATCGAAGTTGAAGCCTTCGAGGATCTTCAGCGCCATCAGTGCAACCAGGCCCTGGCCGCTCGGCGGGATTTCCCAAACATCCACGCCCCGGTAATTGATGTGGATCGGCTCCACCCACTGCGCGCGGTAATCCTTGAGGTCGCTGGCCCGCAGGTAACCACCGCTGGCGCGCGAATGCGCATCCAGGCGCTCGGCCAGCGCGCCGCGATACAGGCTTTCGCAGCCGGTGGCGGCGAGTTCTTCCAGGGTACGGGCCTGGGCCGGGTTGCGGAAAATCTCGCCGGCCCGGGGGGCGCGCCCGTCAATGAGGAAGGTGTCGAACCAGGCTTGCAGCACGTCATCGCGGTGCGGGCTGAATTCGTTCAAGGATATCTGCCATTGATGGGCAACCACCGGCGACAACGGGAAACCGTCGCGCGCCAGGCTGATGGCCGGCTGCAGCAAATCGGCAAACGGCAATTTACCGAAGCGTTTGGACAATTCGGCCCACGCCGACGGGCAACCGGGCACCGTCACCGAGGTCCAGCCGTAGAGCGGCATCTGTTGATGCCCCGCCGCCTTGACCGCCTCGATACTCAAGGCGGCCGGCGCATGGCCGTTGCCGTTCAGGCCATGCAACTGGCCCTTGCACCACACCAGCGCAAAGGCATCGCCACCCAGGCCACAACCGGTGGGCTCTACAACGGTCAGCGCAGCGGCGGTGGCGATGGCGGCATCAATGGCATTGCCGCCCTTTTGCATGATTTCGATGCCGGCCTGGGCCGCCAGCGGCTGGGACGCCGCGACCATGCCGCGACGGGCAAATACGCTCTGGCGTTGCGACGGGTAGGGGTATTCGTGAGCGGAGAATTTCAACATGGCAAAGGCTCTTCAAAAAAAAGGTCATAACACGCGGCTGAGAAACGCCCGGGTACGCGGATGGCTGGGACGGCTGAAAATCTGCTCCGGCGGCCCTTGTTCGATCAGCTCGCCCTGGTCGAGCACCACCACGCGGTCGGCCACTTCACGGGCAAAGCCCATTTCATGGGTGACCACCACCATGGTCATGCCCTCCTCGGCCAACTCCTTCATCACCTGCAGCACTTCGCCGACGGTTTCCGGGTCGAGGGCGCTGGTGGGCTCGTCGAACAGCATCGCCTGGGGTTTCATCGCCAGCGCACGGGCTATCGCCACCCGCTGCTGCTGGCCGCCGGAGAGCATCGACGGATAGTGACTGGCCTTGTCCGCCAGGCCGACCCGCGCCAGCAAGCCCCGAGCCTGTTCCAGCGCCTGGGCACGCGGTACGCCGAGCACCTGGATCGGCGCTTCGATGATGTTTTCCAATGCGGTCATGTGCGGGAACAGGTTGAAGCGCTGGAACACCATGCCGATGTCGCGGCGCTGACGGGCGATGTTGCGCTCCGAATCGCGCACCAGGCTGCCATCGGCACGTTCGCGATAGCCCATGGCGCGGCCATTGACGCGAATGCGCCCGCCCTGGATGTCTTCGAGCAGGTTGATACAGCGGATAAAGGTGGTCTTGCCGGAGCCGGAGGCGCCGATCAGCACCACTACTTCGCCACGCCGCACTTGCAGGGAGATGCCCTTGAGGATCTGCAACTCGCCGAACGACTTCTGGATATCCTGTGCGTCAATGATCAGCTCTTCACTTTGGTGCGCCATGGTTAACGTCCCCTCAGCAGTTTAAGGGTGCTGCGTCCGAACATGCGGCTGGCGGCCGGAGGTGGCGCCGAAGGTCGATCGGACTGGCCGAAACGGTTTTCGAGCCAGCGTTGGAAAAAGCCCCACAGCGTGGTCAAGGTCAGGAAGTAAATCGCGACGACCAGGTACAGCTCGAATACGCGAAACGTCGCCGAGGTCACCATCTGCGTGCTGAGCAACAACTCCTGCACACCGATCACACTCACCAGCGTGGTGTTCTTGAGCATCACATTGAACTCATTGCCCAGCGGCGGCACGATCACTCGAAACGCCTGGGGCAGCACGATGCGCCGCATCAGCTTGCCGAACCCCATGCCCAGGGAACGCCCGGCTTCGTACTGGCCCTTGTCCACCGCGCCGATGCCGGCGCGGATGATTTCGGCCATGTACGCGCCTTCATTCAGGCCCAGGGCGATGATCGCCGCCTGGATATTGCCGGGGATGATCAGCCCGAACAGCTCGATGTCCTCGAAGCGGAAGATCCCGCCCGCTGCCAGTGCGGTGTACAAAAACACGATCTGCACCAGCAACGGCGTGCCGCGCATCAGCCACACATAAAGGCGAACCGGCAGGTGCAGCAGCGGGTTCTTCGACAGGCGCAACAGCGCGGCCGCCAGGCCCAGCGCACAGCCGAGCAGCATCGCCAGCACGCTGATCAGGCAAGTCAGCCACAACCCGGTGAGGTAGACCCCACTGGGCTGCAGCAGGTATTGCCAGAACACATCCCAATTGAAATTCATCGTGGTAGAACCTCAGTCAAGGGTGTCGCTGCTGACATGCCATTTGTTGAGCAATTGCACATAGCTGCCGTCGCTGCGCATGTCGCTGATGATCTGCTGCACGGCGGCGGTCAGTTGCGGGTCGTCCTTGCGCATGCCCAGGCCGGTGAGGATGCGACTGAATGCAGGTACCCCTTCCTGGAACAGCTCCGGGGCCATCGCCGCGTAGTAACCGGCGGTTTCCACGGTGGTGCCATAGGCGTCCACCTGGCTGATGCGCAGCGCCTGGAACGCATCGGTGTCGGTGTTGTAGACCACCAGTTTCATCGGTGGCTTGCCGGCCTTGGCGAGGCTCTCGTTCTGGGTATCGAGCAGGGTCTTGATGGTAGAGCCGTTGAGCACCGCCACCTTGCGCGTGGACAGGTCATCCAGGGTCTTGATGCCTTTGGGGTTGCCCTTGGGCACCACCACCGCCTGGCTGGAGTACATGTAGTTGACGATGTCGATCACCTGGCGGCGCTCGGGCTTGTCGAACAGTTGGTCGACGATCATGTCGCACTGCTGGGCAAGCAGTGCCGGCACTAGGCCGGAAAACGGGATGACCCGCCATTGCACGGTTTTATTGCCCAGGCGCTTGGCGATTTCCAGGCCCAGGTCGACGGTGAGCCCGCGCGGTTTCTGGGATTCGTCGAAGGACACCAGGGGCGGTGAGTCCATCCCCGAGCAATAGGTGAGTTTGTCGACGCTCTTCAGGCGCTCAGGCACCTGGACTGCGGCGCAGGCCCATTGTGTACAGAGACCCAGGGTTACAGCCACCAGCAAGGCGCGGTGTTGTTTATGCATGACCAGACACTCCACTTCGTTAAATAACGGGGCAGTAATCAACGTCTAAACATGGACGGGGTGGGCCCCGCCTCTTTTATTTTTCCAATTGCAGAAATTGAATCAGCAGCGGCACGGTGCTTTCGATGTGTTCGCGTACCACAGCTTCGGCACCGGCAGCGTCACCGGCGCGAATCGCGTCGAGGATTACCGCGTGTTCCTGGCGCGCACCGAGGGGTTTTTCGCTGTGCTGCAGCCACAAGCGCATGGGCGCTTCCACCAGCGAATACAACGCTGAAATCTGCTTGAGCAAGCGTGGCCGGCCGCTGAGCCCGCACAGGTATTCGTGAAAGGCACGGTGGCAACGGACCCACGCGGCGCTCTCGTCGCGGTAGTCATCCATCTCGTCCAGCAAGCGCTCCAGAGCCGCCAACTGGCGCTCACCGATGCGGCTGACCGCGACGCGCACCGCCAGGCCTTCCAGTGCGCTGCGCATCTCGAACACTTCGTACAGCTCAGCGATATCCAGGCCACTGACGATGGCACCGCGATTGGGCCGCAGCGTCACCAGGCCCTGGGCATCCAGGCGGCGGAATGCCTCACGCACCGGCATGCGGCTCATGCCGATCTCGCCGGCGATATCCTCGGCGATCAGGCGGTCGCCCTTGCGGAAACGACCGCCGCAGATGGCGTCGAGGAGGAAGTTGTAGGCCTCCTCCTCGGCAGTGAGGGGCTGGCGGTCAACATAAGCGGGAGCGAATTGCATTGGCGGCCTCTTTGTATTTTTGTATCCAATTATCCACGAATACAAAAAGCATAACGCGTGCCAACACCTCGCCCAGAACGTTACTCATTGATTTAAATGAAGTCTTCCATTCGGGTGGGGAAAATTGCGCAAAGCGGGCAAAGCGATTTGCTACCAAATGACGCAGCAACTTCCCATTTCTGCGCAAGAAAGTAGCGGATGTCCGGTGAAGGGCCTGGTGACGCCTGATGATCTACACAGGGTATTTTCTGGCAGGCCTTTTTTTGCCATCAGCGCATCAAACGCTTCCCGATCAATGGATCCAGTAAAATCGAATTGATCGATAATCGCCCAAAATAACCTTAAAAATACTGATTCATACATTGACTCCCAGCTGCTCTGGAAATTTAATGGATCCATTAAACAAAAATAATTAACCAGCCAGAGAGTTGCCATGTATCCCAAAAACACTTGGTACGTCGCCTGCACACCCGATGAAATCGCCCAAAACCCCCTGGGTCGGCAGATCTGCGGTGAAAAAATGGTGTTTTATCGTGGCCCACACGGCAGCGTCGTCGCCATCGAGGACTTCTGCCCCCATCGCGGCGCACCGCTTTCACTGGGTTATGTCGAAAATGGCAACCTGGTGTGCGGCTATCATGGCCTGGTCATGGGGGCCGACGGTAAGACCGTCGAAATGCCCGGGCAGCGGGTGCGTGGTTTTCCGTGCAACAAGACCTTTGCCGCGGTTGAACGCTATGGCTTTATCTGGGTATGGCCCGGCGATCAGGCCCTTGCCGACCCGGCGCTGATTCATCACCTGGAGTGGGCAGTGAGTGACCAGTGGGCGTACGGCGGCGGGCTGTTTGATATCCAGTGTGATTACCGCCTGATGATCGACAACCTGATGGACCTGACCCACGAAACCTACGTCCACGCTTCCAGCATCGGCCAAAAGGAAATCGATCAAGCGCCTCCCGTCACCACGGTTGAAGGCGACGAAGTCGTCACCGCCCGGCACATGGAAAACATCCTGGCTCCGCCGTTCTGGCGCATGGCCCTGCGCGGCAACAACCTCGCCGACGATGTGCCGGTGGACCGCTGGCAGATCTGTCGCTTCACTCCGCCCAGCCACGTGCTGATCGAAGTCGGCGTGGCCCACGCCGGCAAGGGCGGCTACCACGCAGCGCCCGAACACAAGGCGGCAAGCATCGTGGTCGACTTCATCACCCCGCAAACCGAGACGTCGATCTGGTATTTCTGGGGCATGGCGCGCAACTTCAACCCTCACGATGAGGCGCTGACCGCCAGCATTCGCGAAGGCCAAGGGAAGATTTTCAGCGAAGACCTGGAGATGCTCGAACGTCAGCAGCAGAACCTGCTGGCCCACCCGCAACGCAACCTGCTCAAGTTGAATATCGATGCCGGCGGCGTGCAGTCGCGCAAAATCCTGGAGCGACTGATTGCCAAGGAACGCACCCTCGAACCACAGCTGATCACGACCACCACCGCCTGAACGGCGCGACAACTCTGCGAGGACCGAACATGATCGATGTGGTGGTGGTATCCCGTAATAACGAAGCCCAGGACATTTGCAGCTATGAACTGGCCAGGGTCGATGGCCAGCCGCTGCCCGCCTTCAGTGCCGGCGCGCACATTGACGTGCATCTGCCGGACGGGCTGGTGCGCCAGTATTCGCTGTGCAATCACCCCGAGGAGCGTCATCGCTATCTGATCGGCGTACTCAACGACCCGGCTTCTCGCGGCGGCTCGCGCAGCTTGCACGAGCAGGTACACGAGGGCGCCCACCTGAGGATCAGCGAACCACGCAACCTATTCCCCCTCGCCCATGAAGCACGACGCAGCCTGCTGTTCGCCGGCGGCATCGGCATCACCCCGATCCTGTGCATGGCCGAGCGCCTCGCCCATGCAGGTGCCGACTTCGACCTGCATTATTGTGCCCGCGCCAGTGAACGTGCGGCGTTTGTACAGCGGCTAAAGGCGTCACCGTTTGCCGAGCGCGTGTTCCTGCATTTCGATGAGCAGCCCCACACAGCCCTCAAGACTGCCGAGGTGTTGGCTGCGCCCGCAGACGATGTGCACCTGTATGTCTGCGGCCCCGGCGGTTTCATGCAACACGTGCTCGACAGCGCGCGGGCCCAAGGCTGGCAAGAGGATTGCCTGCATCGCGAGTACTTCTCGGCGGCGCCAGTGGACAACAGCCTCGACGGCAGCTTTTCGGTGAAGCTCGGCAGCAGCGGCCAGGTCTTCACGATCCCCGCCGACAAGACCGTGGTCCAGGTCCTGGAAAGCCAGGGCATCGAGATTGCCGTGTCCTGCGAACAAGGGATCTGCGGCACCTGCCTGACCCGTGTGCTGGACGGCATCCCGGAGCACCGCGACCTGTTCCTCACCGAGCAGGAACAGGCGCTGAACGACCAGTTCACGCCCTGCTGCTCACGCTCGAAAACCCCACTGTTGGTGCTCGACATCTGAACCGTGTCACGACGCGGGCAAAATCACCTTCATGCGCGCGTCGGCGGTGGCTGAACTGAAGATCTCGGCATAACGCAACGTCGCATTGGCGTGTTCGCGCATGATGGCTTCGGCGCGCGCGCCCTGGCGATTGACCAGGGCATCGAACACCGAGTGATGCTGCATGTGGGCATAGTTGAAGCGCCGGTACTCACGAGCCATGTCCTCACGATCCACCGCCAGCGCGGTCACCGATGCGAAGGGCAGGTGATCATTGCGTGCCAGCGCATCGGTGATCGCCGGGTTATGGCTGCCCTCCACAATGACCTGGTGAAAGCGCATGTTCAGGTCGTGGTAAACCTCAAGGTCCTCTTCAGTCACGTAGCCTTTGTCGAACAGTTGGTCGCCTTCCACCAGGCAGCGCTCCAGCGCCGCACGCGCCGCATCGCAAAGACCATGCTCGGCGGCTTGCCGCGCAGCCAGGCCTTCCAGCACACCGCGCACTTCGACGGCGCCGGCAATGTCACTGGGGCTGACCGACCGCACCTGATAGCCGCGCCCGCCGAACGGCACCAGCAGCCCTTCCTGCTCCAGGGTACGAAATGCCATGCGCACGGGCATGCGCGACACACCAAAGCGTTGCGCCGTAGGGGTTTCCATCAGGCGCTCCCCCGCCACCAACTCACCGTTGGCAATCATCTTGCGCAGTGCAACCAGCACCAATTGACCGGGCTTACTCATCCAGGCAACTTCCAGAACACGTGGCCTGCCATAGTACCGCAAGCATCCGATCCCGTCAGACGAACGCCAGTGCGGCGCGCGCCGCCTCTATGGCACCCAGGTGTTGCGCGAGCCGCGACGGCAGGTAATCGAAAAAGAACCCGGCGCTTTGCAGCTTGGCGGCACGCAATGGATCGTCTTCGGGCAATGCCCTGGAGACCCGCGCAGCCCGCGCCCAGGCAAAGGCCAGCAACGCCACGCCACAGAGCTGGAGGAAATCCGGCGCGGCCCGATAGGGGTATTCACTGTCTTCCTGCGCGCGTTCACGCACGGCGCTCACCACACTGGCCAGCGCGTCGCACAGGCTGCCCAATGCGCGGGCGAACCCTGCGCACTCGACAGACTGCACGCCCTGCCCGGCCTCGGCACGCAACACGGCCAGCAGCAGGCCAAAGGCTTGACCTTCATCCCCGAGCACTTTGCGCAGCAACAGGTCATTGGCCTGGATCTCGTTACTGCCCTCGTAGATCATCGCGATGCGACTGTCCCGCAGGGTTTGCTCGATGGCGAACTCGGTGACATAGCCGTAACCGCCAAATACCTGCAGCGCATTGCTGGCCTGGCGAAAGCCCTGTTCGGTAAAAAACGCCTTGATGATGGGCGTCAGCAAAGGCGCCAACCGGGCCGCCGAGGCGTCCTCGCCATGCTCGGCCTGATCCAGCAGGTGCGCCGCCCAATAGCCGATGGCACGCATGCCCTCGCTGGTGGTGCGCAACTCCAGCAACACGCGGCGCATGGCCGGGTGATAACGGATCGGGTCAGCGGCCTGGGCCGCCACCTCTTCGGGCCTGGACGGTGCACGCATCTGCACACGCTCGGCAGCGTACTGCCGGGCATTCTGCCAAGCCGCCTCGACATGCCCCAGGCCTTGCAGGCCGACATGCAGGCGCGCCGAATTCATCATCACGAACATCGCCGCCAGGCCCTGATTGGCCTTGCCGATCAGCCAGCCCTGGGCGGCGTTGAATACCAGGGAGCAGGTGGCGCTGCCCTTGATGCCCATCTTGTGTTCGATACCGTCGCAATGCACACCATTGGCCCGGCCATCGTCCAGCTGCCTGGGGACCAGGAACAGTGAAATGCCGCGACTGCCCGGCGGCGCATCGGGCAGGCGCGCCAGCACCAGGTGCAGAATATTGGCCGTGAGGTCATGCTCACCGCCGGAGATAAACAGCTTGCTGCCGCTCAAGCGACAGCTGCCATCCGCCTGGGGTTCAGCGCGACAGCGCAGCAAACCGACATCGCTGCCAGCCTGGGATTCGGTCAGGCACATGGTGGGCAACGCCTGGCCACAGACAATCTCCGGCAGGTAGCGTGCCTGCAACCAAGGGTCGGCGTGAGTCTTGAGGCACAGGTAGGCGCCGTGGGCGATCCCGGTGTACATGGCCCAGGCATGGTTGCTGGCGTAGAGCATCTCTTGCAGCGCCGCGTCGAGCAGTTGCGGCAGGCCCTGCCCGCCCTGCTCTTGGGCGCACGCCAGCGCCGGCCAGCCACCCTCGACGTAAGCACGATAGGCCTCGACGAAGCCGTCCGGGGTGCTGACCTGGCCCGCCTGCCAGCGGCAGCCCTGACGATCACCGTGGCTGTTCAACGGCGCCAGCACGCCCTGGCTGAAGCGTGCCGCCTCCTCCAATACTTGTAATGCCAGCGGCAGGTCGAGGGCCTCGAACGCCGGGTTGCGTCGCCAGCTGTCGGGCGCCTGCAACCAGTGTTCGAGGACAAATTGCATATCGCGCAGGGGCGCCTCATAGCTCCACATCGGGACACCTCATCGACTAAAAAAGAATCACGCACTCAAGCGCGAAAAGCAGGGTTCTCGATCAGCAGCGCCATGCCCTGCCCGCCGCCCACACACGCCGCGGCAATCCCGTAGCGCAGGTTGTGCTGACGCAGTTGCCGGGCCAGGGACATGACCAGGCGCAGGCCTGTGGCAGCCAATGGATGCCCGAGTGCCAGCGAGCCGCCCTGGGCGTTGAGGCGGGTGCTGTCCAGCTCAAGTTCATGGGCCACCGCCAGCACTTGGGCGGCCTGGGCTTCGTTGATCTCGAAGCGGCCGATGTCATCCAGATTCAACCCGCTGCGTTGCAGCAGCAGACGAATCGCCGGTGCCGGGCCGATGCCCATGAACTCGGGGGCCACGCCGACCACCGCGCTGGCCAGCAACCGCGCCAGGGCCGGCCGCGTGCAGGCCGAGGCGCGGCCCACCAACGCCGCCGCCGCGCCATCCACCACGGCACAACTGTTGCCGGCGGTTTGCACGCCGCCCAGATGCACGGCGCGCAAGCGTGTCAGGCTCGCAAGGTCGGTGGGCCGAGGGTGGCTGTCCTCACTGACGGCAGCGGTCCGACGCGCCAGGCTGATGCCTCTGGGCTGGTATCCCTCAAGCTCGAATACCTGGTTATCGACCGCCACCACCTCGTCAACCCAAACGCCGTCACGCTGCGCCTGCAACGCTCGCTGGTGGCTGGTGCAGGCGTAGCGGTCCACCGCCTCGCGGCTAAGGCCATAACGGCGCGCCAGGTTGTCGGCCGTGGCGATCATGTCCAGGCCCGGGGCCGGGTCGTACAGGGCTTCCCACAGAAAGTCCTTGAACTGGACCTCGCCACCCAGACGAAACCCGCCCCTGTGGGTGTAAGCCGCGATGGGGTTGCGCGACATGGATTCACTGGCCACACACAAGGCCAGCTGCACGCCGTCCCGCAGTTGCCCGGCAGCCTGGCGCAACAGTTCGAAACCGGTGGCGCAGATGCGCTGCACCCCCAGTGCCGGGACCGCTTGCGCCACCCCGCTGTACAAGCCGATATGCCGTGGCAGCAAGTAGGCATCGAAACTGGCCTGGGCCATGGACCCGGCCAGAACGCTGTCCACTGCCTGCGGTTCAATACCGGCCCGGGCCATGACCTCACGGCCAACCTTGATCCCCAGGTCGATGGGTGAGACCTGAGACAGTGCGCCACCCAGGTCAATCCAGGGGGTGCGCACGGCCTCGAGAATCGCCACATCGGCAAATGCCGAAAACTGCCCGTTCAAGGCTTGGGCTCGGCGCGCAGGATCGTGGCCTCTTCGCCGCGATACAACGCCTCGACCTTGGCCGCGCGCCATTGCAGCACGGCGCGCTGGTTGATCGAACCTTTGTCGGTGATTTCCCCACGGTCGATGGACGCCGGCTCGTCGAGCAAGGCAATCCATTCCAGGCGACTGGCATTGCCGGTGGCCTCGCGATTGAGGCGTTGCAACCAGTCGCCGAACCACTGGCGCACCGGCGCGCTGCCGAGCACGTCGGCGTCGCTGGCGGCGGCGTCCAGGCCCGCCAGCCGACGGCATTCGTAGAGCCTTGGGAACACCAGTGCTCCAAGGCACTCGCGATCGGGCGCGGTAATCACCAGGTCCTGCACATAGGGCGAGCCGTCGAGCACCGCGCGATTGCGCAACGGACCCACGCTGACAAACACCCCGGAAGAGAGCTTGAAATCCTCGGCTATTCGCCCATCGAACATCAGGCCCAGTTGCGGCTGCCGAGGGTCGGCGAGCTTGATCGCGTCTCCTGAACAGTAGAACCCGTGTTCATCGAACACCTCGGCGGTTTGCTGGGGCGCCCGCCAGTAACCCGGCATGATATGCGGCCCGCGAAAGCGCCCTTCGAACTTGCCGTCCACCGGCACCAGGCGCACCTCGCAGCCCGGCGCGGGCAAACCGATATAGCCGGCCATGGACAACGGCCCGGTGGTGAAGGTGCAGGACGGCGCGGCTTCGGTCATGCCCAGCCCGGCCATCATGCGGATGCGTTCACCGCAGTGCTGCTCGGCCACGCGATCGAGGCGATCCCAGATACTTTGAGACAGGCCGGCGGCGGCGAAGAAGAACAGGTTCATCCGCGCAAAAAAACGCTCGCGCAACTCGGCGTCCTGTTCCAGGGCGTTGACCAGTTCTTCCCAGCCCTTGGGCACCGTCAGGTAAGCCGTGGGCGAAATCTCCTTGAGGTTGCGCAAGGTCTGGGCAAAACCCTGGACCGTGGGCTTGCCGTCGTCCAGATAAAAGGTGCCACCGTTGTAGAGCACGATACCGACGTTGTGGCTGCCGCCAAAAGTGTGATTCCACGGCAGCCAGTCCACCAGCACCGGCGGCTCCTCACCGAACACCGGAAACGTCTGCAACAGCATCTGCTGGTTGGCGCAGAGCATGCGCTGCGTGGTGATCACGGCCTTGGGCAATTTGGTCGAGCCCGAGGTGAAGAGAAACTTGGCGATGCTGTCGGGGCCGGTGGCGTCGAACGCCGCTTCGGCCTCGGCGCCACCCGGCGTTTGCAGCAGGCTGGCAAAGCTGGCCTGAGTACGCCCGGGAACGTGGCCGCGCACGCTGATCAACGGGGTCTCGGCCGGCAAGACGGCGTCGATGGCGCGCTGGTACAGCGCCGCATCGCTGACAAACACCAAGCCCGGTTGCAGCAGGTCGCACACATGCCGCAGCTTGGCGAAATCCTGGGACAACAGCGAATACGCGGGCGAGACCGGGCAGTAGGGAATGCCGGCGTACATCGCGCCGAGGGCGACCTGCAAATGCTCGATATCGTTGCCGGACAGCAAGGCCAGGGGCTTGTCCGCCGACAGCCCGTAGTTGAGCAGGCCCTGGGCAATCGCGCGCACGCTGTCGAGCATCTCGCGGTAGCTGACACGGCGCCAATCCCCACCGGCCTGGCGTGCCGCGATAAACGTCTGCTCGGGCCGTACCCGCGCCCAATGCACCAGGCGATCGAGCAGGCGCGCCGGCAACTCGGCCAGGGGTTCCAGGGAGCGCATGTGCAACACGCCGTGTTCTTCAGTGACCGCCACCGCTGCGTGGCCGATGGAGACCTCGCGGTATCGCGGTGCGGGCTGGGGTTGCGCTCGGAATTCGGAACTCACAAGGTTGTCCTCCAGCAAGGCGGATCACAGCCGCCTTGTTATTGTTATGTCGCAGCAACTGCTCAGATCGGGTAATGCCGTGGCCCGTTCTGCAAGGTCACCCAGCGCAATTGCGTGAAGTGCTCAATGGACGCCTTGCCACCAAAACTGCCGTATCCACTGGACTTGACCCCACCAAACGGCATCTGCGCCTCGTCATGCACGGTCGGGCCGTTGATATGGCAAATACCCGACTCGAGCCGCTGCGCCAGTGCCAGCGCGCGCCCGGTGTCGCGACTGAAGATCGCCGCCGACAGGCCGAACTCGGAGTCGTTGGCCAGGCGCAACAAGGCTTCATCACCCTCACCACGCAGCAGGACGGCCACCGGGCCAAAGGACTCTTCGCGGTACAGGCGCATGTGTTCGGTGACGCCATCGATCAGGGTCGGCTGCAGGATGCTGCCCTCCAGTTGGCCGCCCACCACCAGCCGCGCGCCTTTGGCGAGGGCATCGTCGATCAGGGCCTTGATGCGTGTGCCGGCGCTGGCGTCCACCAGGGAACCGAGTACCGAATCCGCCGCAGCGGGGTCACCCGCACGCAGGGTCGCGACCTTGGCCGCCAGCTTGGCGGTGAACGCATCGGCGACCCTGGCATCGACGATCAGGCGTTCGGTGGACATGCAAATCTGGCCCTGGTTGAAATAGGCGCCAAAGGCCGCCGCCGCCACAGCCGCGTCAAGATCGGCATCGTCGAGCACCAGCAACGGCGCCTTGCCGCCCAACTCCAGCAACGCCGGCTTGAGGTGGCGGGCCGAGAGCTCGCCGACAATCCGCCCGACATGGGTCGAGCCGGTGAAGTTGACCCGCCGCACGGCCGGGTTGGCGATCAACCGCTCGACAATCGCGGCGGCATCGGCCGGGGCATTGCTGATGACGTTGACCACGCCATCGCCCAGGCCGGCGTCCTGCAACACCTGGCCGATCAGGCGGTGCACCGCCGGGCTCAGCTCCGAGGCCTTGAGCACCACGGTGTTACCGCAGGCCAGCGGCATGGCGATGGCGCGCGTGGCGAGGATGACCGGAGCGTTCCACGGCGCGATGCCCAGCACCACACCGCAAGGTTGACGCAAGGCCATGGCGAAACTGCCGGGAACATCGGAGGGGATCACCTCCCCCGTAATCTGGGTGGTCATCGACGCCGCTTCGCGCAGCATATTGGCCGCCAGACGCACGTTGAAGCCATACCAGTTGGCCATGGCGCCGGTCTCGCCGGCGGCGGCGATGAATTCGCTGCTGCGCGCCTGCAATTGCTCGGCAGCGTTGAGCAAGCGGGTGCGGCGTTCGTTGGGCGCCAGCGCCGCCCACGCGGGGAATGCGGCGTGGGCGGCGGCGACCGCGGCATCGGCATCTTCCAGGGTCGCCGCAGCCACCCGCGAGACCACTTCACCGGTCACCGGGTTGCGACGTTCGAAGGTTCGACCGTCACGGGCGGGGCACGACTGGCCGCCGATCAACAGGGGCACGTCCAGCATGGTGATTCCTCTTTATTGTCTTTATCGGGAATACGTTCAAGCAGGGTACAACGGCGCGGCCAGACGGCCGCGCCCTTCAGCGTTTATAGGCCTGCAGGCCAGGCTTGATGCTCTTGTCGTCGAGGAACTGTTTCATGCCCTGCTCGCGACCGCCTTCGGTGTCGAGCAGGCGCGACTGGTCGAGCTTGGCGTAGAGGTAATCCTCGTTCTGCTCCCAGGTCAGTTCGCGGCAGCGCTTGAAGCCATGCTTGGCCGCACGCAGCACCACCGGGTTTTTCTCCAGCAGGTTGCGCGCCAGTTCGATGGTCACTTCGCGCAGTTGAGCCAGGGGCACGCTTTCGTTGACCAGGCCCATTTGCGCGGCTTTCTGCCCGCCAAAGGTCTTGCCGGTCATGATGTAGTACAGCGATTGACGATGGCCCACGGTGTCGGCCATGGCCTTGCTCACCAGGTTGCCCGGCGGGATGCCCCAGTTGATTTCCGAGAGGCCGAAGGTCGCTTCGTCGGCGCAGATCGCCAGGTCGCACGCCACCAGCGGGCTGAAGCCACCGCCGAAGCACCAGCCATTGACCATGGCGATGGTCGGTTTGGCGTACATGCGCAGCAGTTTCCATTGCCATTGCGAGGCTTCGCGGCGGATTTTTTCCTGGAGAATTTCCGGGCCGGCATCCACTTCGCGGAAGTATTCCTTGA
This sequence comes from Pseudomonas sp. 2822-15, assembly GCF_002742515.1. Classification (NCBI taxonomy): domain Bacteria; kingdom Pseudomonadati; phylum Pseudomonadota; class Gammaproteobacteria; order Pseudomonadales; family Pseudomonadaceae; genus Pseudomonas; species Pseudomonas sp. 2822-15. The sequence goes on from NZ_LJRY01000188.1 coordinate 117,391, forward strand.
GGTCCATGCCCGCCGTCCAGGCTTCGCCCGCACCGGTGAGAACCAGCACGCCGGCGGCAGGGTCCTGCTCAAGGGTTTCCAGAACGTCGATCATTTCCCGGTTCAGGGTCGGGCTCATGGCGTTGCGTTTTTCCGGACGATTGAGAATGACCCAGGCAATGCCTTCTTCGATCTCAACCTTGACTGTGGTCCAACGGCCTTCGTAATTGCTCATGGCGGTACGCTCTTGTTCTGGGTGTGAAGATGATTCGAAATTAAACCGCAAATATAGTTATGTCAATTAACTATTAATCTTGATAACCAATATTTTTCCTGCTTAAAACCCACGCGTTGCAGGCGCTGTGAAAACCCGGCATAGCCATAGCGTGCCAACACCGGCAAACTAGATAGCCTTATTAACCTGCACCTTTTGAGGATTGCACTGCCAATGGCCAAGCCTTCCAACATCGCCACCGCCAGCCAGGCCCTGCCCGACAACGACGAGGTACGGCCGCCGCTGGATTCAGCCCTGGACGATCTGATCGGTTACGCCATGCGCCGCGCCCAGCTCAAGCTGTTCCAGAACCTGATCGGCCGGTTGTCGGACCACGACCTGCGCCCTGCACAGTTTTCGGCCCTGGCGATCATCGAGCAAAACCCCGGGCTGATGCAGGCCGACCTGGCCCGCGCCCTGGCCATCGAGCCGCCCCAAGTGGTGCCGTTGCTGAACAAGCTGGAAAGCCGCGCTCTGGCCGTGCGGGTACGCTGCAAACCTGACAAGCGCTCCTACGGGATCTTCCTCAGCAAGAGCGGCGAAACCCTGCTCAAGGAACTCAAGGCGATCGCCGCCCAGAGTGACCTCGACGCCACGGCCGCCCTCGACGGCCAGGAACGTGAAGAGCTGCTGCGCTTGCTGAAGAAGGTCTACCAGGACTGATCGGCCTACCAGAGCGCCACGGTGTAGAGCACCAGGAAACGGGTCTGGTTTTCATCGCGAAAAGCCGCGCCGCTCGGGAAGTCATTGCGGTAGATCGACTTGCGCGCCATGAACCCGACGTTCTTCAGCGGACCGCTCTGAATCACATACCCCAGTTCCATCTGGAACTCGCGCTCCTTGCGATCCTCGGCGTTCAACGCGGCCAGTTCGATGTGGTCGCCACGCACATAGCGCAGCCGAGTCTTGAGCCCCGGCACACCCGATGCCGCGAAGTCATAGTCGTAGATGGCTTGCCAGGTGCGCTCCTTGGCGTTGAGAAAGTCCGAGCTCATGGTCAGTTCGCTCATGCCCATCAGCTCCGTTCCCGAGATATAGGGCGTGGCCGTCTCCCCGCTTGAGTGCATGTAGCCAAGGCTGACGCGATGGCCGCCCAGGCGATAGCCAAACAACGCCGAGAGGTTGCGGTTATCCACCTTGCCCGCCTTGGCACTGCCATCCTCACGGCTGAAAAAACTGCGCAGGTCGCTGGTGAGCACGCCATCACCCACCGGCAGGTTGTGCAGCAGCGCCAGAGTGTCCTGCTGGTAGAGGTCCGCGATCTGCGAGTGATAGACCCGCAGGCTGAGGTCTTTGTTGACCTGGTAATCACCGCCGACGTAAGCCAGGTGCGAGGTGGTGGCGGTGGCGTTGAAGCGCCGGTTGGGTGAGGCGATGGTCATGGCCTGGTAGTCGGTGGAGTCGCGTTTGTTGATGCGGTCGATATAGCCCGTGTTGAGGGTCAGGCCATCGATGTCCTTGGAGCTCAACGTGGTGCCGCGAAACGTTTGCGGCAGCAGCCGCGACGGACTGGCAAAGGCAAACGGCAGGAAGATCGACACATCGCCGGCCTTGAACGTGGTTTGTGCGAACCGCAGCTTGGCGGTTGGGGCCAGACGCGAATACTCGTCGGCGGCGCGCTTGTCGCTGGCCGACACCGGCAACAACTCGGTACCGCTGCGGTCCGGCGAAGAGTCGAGCTTGACCCCCATCAACCCGCGTACATCCAGGCCAAAGCCTACCGGGCCAGGGGTGTAACCCGATTCCAGGTTGAGGATGAACGCCTGGGCCCATTCCCGTGCGGCGGTCTTCGCACCGTCGTCCTTGTAGTCACGGTCCAGGTAGTAATTGCGCAAGGTCAGGGTGCCGTGGCTGTCGTCGATAAAGCCTGCAGCCCACAGCGAACCGGGCAGCACGCTCAAGGCCAGCAACGCCATCAGCCGGCGTGGAGTGGTGTTCGACACACAGGAGACGGACGCCGCGGCAACGGCGCCCTCCATAGGGAGTTCTGGCATGTTCGATGTCCATTTTTGTTGTTGTTATTGGGTTGGCACACGCTCGGCCCTGTCAGCCTCGCGAGCCAAGAATGGAAACAGCCCAGGGTACTCGTCAACCGCAAATGACCGATAATCGAACATTAATAAAGCTATCTATTTTTTAGACACGAACAGACGAGCATCTCAATCCATTGAATTTATTGACTTTATTCTGTTTTTTTACTGATTTTATTCCACGATTCATTTTTTAGTTATATTTGTTATCTTAATCCTTAGCAGCCACTCAAGCTCGCCACCACAACAAAAACAACAATGAGGTTTGCCATGGACAGTCCATCGCGTCGTTCGACGCTGACTATTGCGTTGTGCTTTATCGTTGCGCTGATCGAAGGGTTCGATCTGCAAGCCGCCGGCACCGCCGCCGCCGGGTTACGTCAAACCTTCGCCCTGGATCCGAAGATGCTCGGCTGGGTGTTCAGCGTCGGCATCATCGGCCTGCTGCCGGGGGCGTTCTTCGGTGGCTGGGTTGCCGACCGGATCGGGCGCAAGAAAATCCTGGTCAGCGCCGTGCTGTTGTTTGGGTTGTTTTCCCTGAGCACCGCATTTGTCGAGAGCTACTCAAGCTTGTTGCTGGTGCGTTTTCTCACCGGCCTGGGCCTGGGCGCCGCGTTACCCAACCTGATCGCGCTGTGCGCCGAAGCGGTGAGCGAGCGCAACCGTGGCACGGCCATCAGCGTGATGTACTGCGGGGTGCCGCTGGGGGGAGCATTGGCCGCGCTGGTGGCGATGTTTTCCAGTGAGCACTGGCAGACCACGTTTATTATCGGCGGCCTGGCGCCCTTGCTGGCCGTGCCGTTGATGATCCTGCTGCTGCCTGAATCCAGTGCCTTTCGCCAACAGCTCGACAACACCGACGGCGCCCGCCCCTCCACCGGCCAGGCGCTGTTCGGCGAAGGTCGCGCACGTACCACGCTGGCCTTGTGGCTCAGCTACTTCTTCACCCTGACCGTGATGTACATGCTGCTTAACTGGCTGCCGTCGCTGTTGCTGGAACAGGGTTTCAGCAAACCCCAGGCGGGCATGGTGCAGATGCTCTTCAATATCGGCGGCGCCCTGGGTTCCCTGCTCGGCGGCGTGCTGCTGGACCGCTGCAATGCCGTCAAAGTGGTGCTGTCGGTGTATGCCGGATTGCTCGCGGCGTTGGCCGGGGTCGGGTTATCGGTGGGCATTGTGCCCATGGCCATTGCCGGCTTTGCCGCCGGCTTGTTCGTGATGGCTGCGCAATTGGTGCTGTACGCCTCGGCACCGCCCTCGTATCCCACCTCGGTGCGTGCCACCGGCGTCGGGGCCGCCGTGGCCGTTGGCCGCCTGGGTTCGGTGGCCGGGCCCCTGGCGGCCGGGCAACTCCTCGCGGCCGGCGCCGGCACCGCCGGGGTACTGCTGGCGACCTCCCCCGGGGTGGTGATTGCCGCACTGACCATCATCAGCGTGATGGTGCGTACCGCGCCTGCTAGAACTTATGCAGCCAATTGAGCACCAGTTTGTTGCCCTCGGTGCGGTTCTGCGCCTGCTGTTCAAAGTAGGCGTTTACCGATAGCACCTCTTCCTTGCTGAACGCATAGACCAGGCCTGGGCCAATGGCCCAGACCCTTTCCCGGCGCCCGCTCACGGCGTGCCCGTCAACCTGGGTGTCGGTGATCTGCTTCAACCAATAGCCGTTCAGCCCCACGCTCAGTTGCTGGCTCAAGGCATATTGCAGCGTCAGGTTGGCATGCAATGCCTGGCCGGCCTGGGTATCGGAAACATCCCCGAAGCCTGCCTGCGGCTCATCATTCTTGCCATTCCACAGGTACATGAAACGCCCGCTCGCCGACCATTTCGGGCTCAACCAGTACGTCGCCGCGTAATACGGGTTGAATGACCAAAAGTGGCTGCCGGGGTTGATCGAACGATTGCGGTCATAGGCGCCCACCGGGATCGAGACATCAGCCTCCACACGCTGGGTCAACAGCGGGCTGCCATCGGCGCGGTTCAGGGTTGGCAGTTGCAGGAAGGCACCGACCGTCAAGTCACCAAAGCCGGCACGGGAACTCAGCGCCGCATTGTTCAACCCATCGTCGACATTTACATGGGCCAGGGAGGTGTTGATCAAGGTGAAGCCGGGCATCGCGCCATTGGCCAGGGGTTGGCCGACGTAGATGATCTGTGTGGTGGGCGCCACCACTTCCACATCCTGCCTGGGCAACGCCAGCTTGTTGCCGTGGGCATCATTGAAACGGCTCGCCCGGGAGTACGTCAGGTATTCCTCCAGGTACCAGCCAGGCCCCGCCGGGGCCGGTGAGCCGTCGTAGAAACTGGTGGTGCCGAGGTTGAGTCCGGGCAGGTCGTAAGCATGGGCAGTCGATGTCAGCGCGACAAATGTCGTGGCCGCAACCGTCCGCAAGATAGACTTGAGCATCTTGTATGTCCTGTATTTTTGTTGTTGTTCAAGACTCCCGGCACGAGGGGCCGCACCGGGATTTATCGCTGTGGCAGGCCCTACACGTAGGTGGCGGCCAAACCGCCATCCACCGGCAGATTGACCCCGTTGACCCAGCGCGCAGCATCCGAGCAGAGGAAGGCAATCACCGCCGCCACCTCATCGGCCAGGGCTGGACGGGTCATGCGCCGGCTGTCCTCGGCCACCCGCTGCGGCCCGAGCATGCTGACGAAATCGCCGAGAATCGGGGTAAACACCGGCCCCGGCGCCACGCAGTTGAGACGCACCGCGTGATCGCGAAACCAGCCCTGGGATTGCTGGAAGCTCCACACGATCAGCGCCTCCTTGAAGTATTGATAACAGCTGGCCTGCTCCACCGGATTGGCCGCCAGCCACTGCTGCCCGGCCTCGAAGCTGTGTGTCGCGGCCAGCGCCTTGTGCAGCTCCAGCCGTTGCGGCCATTGCGCGCCAAGCACCGAGGCGACATTGACGATGCTGCCGCCCGCCAGCATGCGTGGCAGCAACGATTGAGTCAGGTGCCGCAGCCCCAGGTAATTGACCGTGGCCACCGCTTGCGCGGGTGCCGTACCGGGCACCCCGGCGATGTTGCACAGCCCGTCGACCCGCGATGGCAGGCGCGCCACCAGTGCATCAATGCTGGCAGGGTCACCCAGGTCAGCCTGGAAGAAGCCATCCAGGGTCAGTTGCGGTTCATGGCGATCCACACCGATCACCGTGGCCCCCTGGAAACGCGCGAGCCGCGCCAGTTCGGCACCAATGCCGGAAGCGACGCCAGTGACAACCAGGGTTTTGTTGTGCAGGTTCATGTTCAAGCCCTCTTATTTTTGTATAGGCATGGGTGTATCAAAGCGATGAGCCAGGGCCGAGAACGGCCACGGCTCAGAATGGATAGACAGGCGGCGTATTTTTCACCGTGACCCACTGCCACTGGCTGTACTCGTCCCAGTCAGCCGGCCCGCCGACGCTGCCGCCGTTGCCGGAGGCACCGCGCCCGCCGAACGGGTTGATGCATTCGTCGGCCACGGTCTGGTCGTTGATGTGCAGCAGGCCGCAGTCCAGCCGCTCACCAATGGCCATGGCGCGCCCGACCGACGGCGAGATGATGGCGGCCGAGAGGCCGTACTCCGTGCGGTTGGCCAGCTCGATCGCTTCCTCGTCGGTGGAGAAACTGACCACCGTGGCCACCGGGCCGAACAGCTCTTCCTCAAAGGCGCGCATGCCCGGACGTACACCACTGAGCACGGTGGGCTGGTAGAACAACCGGTCATAGTCGCCGCCCGCCTCCAGCCGTGCGCCGGCCTGCAGGCTGTCAGTGACGATCTCGTGCACGCGCTGCAGTTGCCGTTGGTTGATCAACGGGCCGAGCGCCGCTTCACCCTGTGCGGCATTGCCCACAGTGAGCGCCCGGGCCTTGTCCACCAGCTTGCGGGTGAGGCTTTCGGCGATGGATTGATGCACGAGAATCAGCCCGGTCGCCATGCAGATTTGCCCCTGATGCAGCCAGGCGCCCCAGGCTGCATTGCTCGCGGCCAGGTCGAGGTCGGCGTCTTCGAGAATGATCAGCGGGTTCTTCCCGCCCAGCTCCAGCGCAACCTTTTTCAGGTGTCGACCGGCCACTTCAGCGACTTTGCGCCCCGCCGCCGTGGACCCGGTGAACGCAATCATCCGCACATTCGGATCGCGGCACAGCGCTTCCCCCGCCGGCGCCGCGCCGGGCAACACCTGCAGCAGGCCCTTGGGCAAGCCCGCCTCTTCGAACAGCCGGGCAATGAGAAAGCCCCCGCTGACCGGGGTCTGCGGGTCGGGTTTGAGCACCACTGCATTGCCCGCCGCCAGCGCCGGGGCCACGGAACGCAGTGACAGCACCAGCGGGAAATTGAACGGTGAAATCACCCCGACCACGCCGTGGGGCTGGCGCCGTGCATAGGACAGTCGGCCTGCAGCACTGGGCAGCACCAACCCGTGAGGTTGGGACAACAGCCCCGCCGCCTGATGCAGCAGCACAATCGCTTCACGCACTTCGTGCTCGCCCTTGAACAACGCGCCCCCGGTTTCCCGGGCGACGTACAGCGCCAGCTCGGCGAAGGACCGCTGGGCCAGGTCCGCCGCTTTGCGAAATACCTCGGCGCGCTCGCGTGGGCCCAACGCAGCCCAGGCCGGCTGCGCCAGGGCCGCGCTGCGACAGGCGATGGCGATGTCGGCCGCATTGGCCATGGCGCAGCGCATCAGGGGTTCGCCGGTGGCGGGTTCAATCACGTCAATCACAGACCCCGACACGGGAATCCAGTCGCCGTTGAACAGGCATTCGGACGCGATGGCCCGCTGTAGAAAGGGGGTGGTCTCAGACACTGGCATTGGCAACTCCGGTTCTTGTAATTGTCATCGTCTGCACAGGGTGCAAACGCCGCATCAAGCCTTGAGCAAAGGCTGTGCCGCTTGCACGCAACGGCGCGTACATAAACCGGCGAGGGCTCTGGGTCGAGGCCTGCCACGCAGCGTTCACACGCCTGGGGCGTTCACCCGCAAAAAACCCAGGCTCTGCCACTTGTTCAATTGATAAGGTTATGTTTTATAACTATCTGAGCAGTTGCTCATATCGATCACTCGCTTTGCAGGGGCATAACAATGACTAATCCCCACAGCGCGCTGCCCGACGACCGGGTGGCCACCGCGCCCTACCCGCCGCGCGGCGACAGTCGCCAACTCAGCGACAGCAGCTCGCCCACCACAGCGGAACTGGCCGACTGCCTGTTCTTTTCCCCTGAAGACGGGCGCATCTGGCTCAACGATCAACGCATGTTGTTGCTGCACAGTTCGTCGTTCGGCGCCCTGCGCGCCGAGGTCATCGAGCGCCTGGGACTGGACCAGGCCCGAGGCCTGTTCACCCGCACCGGTTATGCCTCCGGCGCACGGGATGCGCGCTTGATCCGCGAGCGCTGGCCACAGGCCGATGCCGCCGCGGTGTTTCGCGCCGGGACCCACCTGCACACCCTGGAAGGCATGACCAAGGTCGAACCGCTGCACTTTAAGTTCGATGCCGACTCGGGGTTCTATGAAGGGGAATTTCTCTGGCACCACTCGTGCGAAGCCGATGAACATGTAGGGGCCTACGGCATCGGCCAGGACCCGGTGTGCTGGACCGAAACCGGCTACGCCATCGGCTTCGTCAGCGGCCTCTTCGGGCAAATGGTGATTTTCCGCGAAGTGGAATGCCGTGGCATGGGACATCGCCGTTGCCGCGTGATCGGCAAGACGGCCGAGCAATGGGGTGATGTCGAGCAGGACCTGCGCTACCTGAATGTGTCCCAGGCCGTCACTGGCCCTGCCACCCCCACGCTCGCAGGCCCCGTAGCCAGCAGTGGCGGAACCCGCCAGCCGCAACCATTGGTGGGCGCCAGTGCCGCGTTCAACGCGGCGATGCAAGCGCTGCAAAGGGTTGCACTGACGCCCGCGACAGTGCTGATCAGCGGTGAGTCCGGCGTGGGCAAGGAGATGTTTGCGCGCCAGCTGCACCAGCTCAGTCGTCGCCATGACAGCCCGTTTGTGGCACTCAATTGCGCCGCCATCCCGGATAACCTGGTGGAGGCCGAACTCTTCGGTGTCGAACGCGGCGCCTATACCGGCGCGACGCACTCGCGCCCCGGGCGGTTCGAACGGGCCCAGGGCGGCACCCTGTTCCTGGATGAAATCACCAGCCTCAGCCTGCCGGGGCAAAGCAAGTTGCTGCGAGCCTTGCAGGAACGGGAAATCGAACGGGTCGGCGGGGTGCGCGGGATCAAGGTGGATGTGCGCGTGGTGGCCGCCACCAATATCGACCTGCGTAAAGCGGTGGCAGACGGCAGCTTTCGCGAAGACCTGTTCTACCGGCTGAACGTCTACCCCATCGCCCTGCCCCCGCTGCGTGAACGCCGGGACGACATCCCGCTGTTGATCAATGCGTTCCTGACGCGCTTCTGCCAGGACTACGCCCGGACCCCGGCAGGCCTGACCATGCGCGCCCTGAAGACGTTGCTGCGCTACGACTTCGCGGGCAATGTGCGCGAGCTGCAAAACCTCATCGAACGCGGCCTGATCGCCAGCGATGAAGGCCAGGCCATTGATCTGGTGCATCTGTTTCGCAACGAACCGATGCCCGCCGAGCCCTATGGCCTCGACGACCAGGGCGGTCTGTCAAATACTGCGCAGGCGCCGCGCTCGACGCTGCTGGATACCCTCGCCCCGTTTGACCAGGGGGTTTCCATCGAAGGCCTTGAATCGCGCCTGATCACTGAAGCGTTGCAACAAAGCGCCGGCAACCTGGCCGCGGCCGCCAGGCTCGTGGGGCTCAGCCGTGCTCAATTTGCTTACCGTATGAAGAAGCACCAGCGGCAAACCCCTTGAATGGCAATTAGTGCTTTAAAAGCTTTACCCAATTAAGTATTTTGCAGGGGTATGGGGCCGACACGCGCCCCTCTTTTTATTCGTGACAAGGATCTCCTGTGAGTGGACTGCGTGAACGTCAGAAAGCCGAGCGCCGGCAAGCTATCAGTAAAGCCGCGGTCGAACTGTTTGAGCGCCAGGGTTTCCAGAACACCACCATCGAACAGATCGCCGGCCAGGCCGGGGTATCGCCGCCGACGGTGTTCAAGTACTTCGGCAACAAGCAGGAAATCATCCTGGAGATCCTGCACCACGCCGATCAACGCGCTATCAGCGACACCCGCAGCCTGATCCACCAAATAGACGACCCGGTCGAAGCGCTCTGCCACCTGGAACGCCTGCTCACGGGCTATGCCCTGGAAGTCATGCACCCCAGCCTGTGGCGTGAACTGCTGCCGCTGATCCTGTTCGGCGCCAGCAATGGACTGCCCGAAGGCTACCGGGCCATGAACGATGCGCTCAGGGCTGAAATCAGCGAACTGCTGCGCGAGTTGCAACGGGCCGGCAAGCTGCGCCCGCAACTCGATGTGGAATTGGCCGCGTTCCTGTTGAATGACTATTCGCACCTGCAACTGTTCAGGCTGGTGAACCAGGAACACCCGGATATCGACGCGCACTCCCTGCAGGTCAGGCGCATCACCGAGCTGGTGTTTTACGGCATGCAGGCCTGATTGCCTCCCGAGTCGAGCCCGGCGCGCACGCACCGGGCCAGACTGATCAGCGGTTGCTCTTGATGGCAGTCCAGGTGCGGGTACGAATGCGCTCCGCGGCAGCCGGAATCGGCTCCAGGGCAAACAGGGTCTTGCGCGCTTCGTCCGGCACATACATGTTGGGGTCGTTGCGGATGCTGGCATCCACCAGCGCGGTGGCGTCCTTGTTCGGGTTGGGGTAGCCGATTTTGTTGCTGATACGGGCAATCACGTCCGGGCGCAGGATGTAATTGATGAACGCATGGGCCTCCGCCGGATCGGGGGCCTTGGCCGGGATCATCATCACGTCGGACCACATCGGCGCACCTTCCCTGGGCAGTGCCATCTGCACCTTGACGCCCTTGCCGGCGGCATCTGCCAGTCGTGTGGCCAGGGCGACACCGCCGGACCAGCCCACGCCCACACAGATATCACCGTTGGCCAGGTCCATGCCGTAGCGCGACGAGTTGAAGTAACTGACGTAAGGGCGAATCTTCATCATCACGGCCTGGGCTTGCACATAGTCCTCACGCTTCTGGCTATTGGGGTCGAGGCCCTTGTAGTGCAATGCAATCGGCAGGATCTCGTTGCCGGCGTCGAGGAAACCCACGCCACAACTGGCGAGCTTGGCGAGGTTTTCTTCGTTGAAGATGATGCCCCAGGTGTTCATCTGCACGTCGGGCCCCAGGGCTTTGCGCACCTTGTCGACGTTGTAGCCGATCAGTGTGGTGCCCCACAGGTAAGGCACGGCATAGCGGTTGCCTGAGTCACCTGCGGTTTCCAGGGTTTGCATGAATTGCGGGTCCAGGTGCAGCCAGTTGGGCAACTGCTTGCGATCCAGCGGCTGCACGGCCCCGGCCGTGATCAAGCGTCCCAGGTTAGCGGAGCCGGGAAACACCACGTCATACCCGGAGTTGCCCGTCAGCAGCTTGGACTCCATGGTTTCGACGCTGTCGAACACATCGTAAATCGGGCGAATGCCGGTTTCCTCCTGAAAACTCTTGAGCACTTCGGGTGGCAAGTATTCGATCCAGTTGTAGATCCGTACGGTTCGTTCTTCAGCCAGGCAAAAGCCACTGATGAGCAACGAGGCGACAGCGCCCAGCACGGTGTTACGCAAAAATCTGTTCATGACCAAAACACTCCAGCGCGGCCGCGATGGCTCGCAGCACTTAATAGCGGTAGGTGAAATACAGTTCCAGCGCACTGAACATCTGGTCGTTGCCGAACACCTGTTTGGCGGCGGCCAGTGGCTTGACCCAGTTGTAGGACAGCGACGTATAGAACGACGGTGTGGGTGTCCAGTCGAGGAAAACCACACTTTCGTCGGCAAAGCGCCGGTCGCTGACCGGCGCGCCCAGGTAGTTTTTCTCATCCAGCCAGAACTGGTAGTGAATCGCGCCGAGGGTCAGGGTTTCGTTGAGGTGGGTCTTGAGGGAGAACTGCTGGACGTTTTCGTTGCTGTTGAACAACAGGTAGTTGCCGACCACGTCCCCGACCAGCCACGTGCTCCAGTCGACGAAGCCTTTGCTCAGTGGGTCCCAGGCTTTTTGCCGGTTGTCGGTGAGGTTGTCGTCGCCGGAAAAGCTCGCGTAGCGGTAGCCAAGGACCGGCGTCAGCGGCAAGCTGTTGAAGGCATAGTCGGCCTGGGCATACCAGGCGTTGGCAGCGTAGTCGACACCTTCGCCGCTGCCGCGCTCCAGCGCGTATTCGGCATTCAGCGTCAGCGCCTGTACGCCGGGCACCCTGGCGTTGAGCGCCCGCAGGTTGTACACCTGCATCCCGTCCCGGCGGCGCGGGAGCGTGCTGCCTCTGGGGCCAAGGGCATTGACCTTCATGGCCATGGCGCCGAGCATCACCTGGTCATCGAGGTTGTAATCCACGTTGACGCCGGTCATGCGAAAATCGCCCAAGTCATCATCGGTGCGCAAGGTGAAAGCCTGAGACTTCAGCGCGCCATGATCCCAGGCCAGGATCGCCGAATCCCTGAAGGCGGTTCGCGGGCCGAGCCAGTAGGCGCCATCCTTGAACTGGTCGAGGTTACCGTCCATGACGATGAACCCCGTACCGATCATGTAGTTCTGGCGGCCGGCGGTGAACTTCCATTCGCCGGCGCGAAAACCGCCGTAGAGCTCTTCGGCAGCGACCTTGCCGTCGGAGCTGCGGCTGAAACCACCCGCGTCGCCGTCGCCGAAAGTGCTGGCCGCCACCAGAGAACCGCCCGCCAACAGGCTGAAATCCGGTTGCACCGCATACTCGAGTTTGACCCCCGGTTTTACGTAGACCTCTTGCCAGTTGATCCTGGCGCCGCCGTTTTTACCGTTGCGCGCATCGACCCGGCCGCTGCCGAAGTTGACGCCACGGGTAAACAACGTCGCCCCTCCTGCCGTGAGATTGACTTCGCCCTTGAGATCGCCGTCCTCAAAGGTGTAGCCCGCGCATGCAAAGTGGGTGGTCAAGGGTAAGCCGACCGCCAACAGCGCTCGAGAGAAACGCTTGGTGAATACCATAAGAAGCTCCTGTGGAATTATTGTTGTTACAGGGCAGTCAATGGCGACGCAGGGCGCCGCCAACACCTGGGCAAGCCAGGTGAATAGAACGCAAAACTGTTATTTTTTTGGCGTGGGTCAGTGGCTCAAGTGGGCGGCGATCGCGCGCAGCATGCGCACGCTGTCGGTATCGAACGGGCCGACCGCATCGGTCAGCGAAGACTGCTTGACGATCACTACGCCAGACGGCTTGTCGATGAACAGGTACTGGCCGTGAATACCCCCGGCCATCAGGGCCTGGCTGTGGTCGTTGAACACGTACCACTGGCTTCGATAGGACGCACCGGGCGTCCAGCGGGAGAACTCAGCATTTTGCGCGTAGATCGCCGGGTCCGCACCGGCGGTGATACGGGCCACCGTCTCGGGCGACAGCAGCTCAGCACCGTCGTGGCGACCGTTGTTGGCCAGCAGGCGACCGAAACGCGCCATGTCTCTCAAGGTGGCGCTCAAGCCCGCCCCGGCCACGTTCCGACCCCAGGGATCGGCCAGGAAATAGCCGTCGCGCTCGCACCCCAGGCGCCCCCAGACCTCCTCCAGCATCTGACTGCAGGCCTTGCCCGAGGCACGTTCCATGACCCACGCCAAGGCTTCCGTGGTGGCCGTCACATAATGGAAAAAGCCCCCGTGGCTGCCGCGTTTCTTGAGGGATGGCAAGTACTGGTACAACGATTCGAACTGCGCGAACTGCGCTGGTGCGGGTTGAAAGCCGCAGGCATAGCCGTACTGCGAGCTTTCTGAATTGGGGTCGTCATACACTTCGCTGTAGTCGATGCCCACCGCCATATCGAACAATTGGCGCACCGTCGCATCGCCAAATGCGCTGCCCGCCAGTTCAGGCACGTAGTAAGCGGCCGGCCGCTCGGGCTTGAGCACGCCGCGCGTCACCAACTGTTCACCCAGGGTACCGATCAGCGACTTGGTGACCGAGAACATGATGTGCCGATCACAGGCGCGCTGACCGTTGAAGTAGCGCTCGTACAACACCGTGTCACCCTGCATCACCAAAAAGGCGTCCGTCTGGCTGGCGACGAGGTGCTCGATCACACGGATGCCCAGCCCACTCTCACTGTCGAAACACAGCTGATCCAGCGCGCGCGGGGCCTCCTGGAGCTGACCGGCAGGCCCTGGCCCCGCCGACACATCAATGCTGGGGCGCAGTCGAGACAGATGACGAAACCCCCATTGATTGAAGGGCGCGCGCATCCAGTTGTTCCACGTTACCCGGTGCTCCGGCGCGGCGGGAAAACCCTGCATCAGCAGCGGTGCCACGCGAGTGGCCAATGAAGATTCATTGGCCAGGACGTAAGAAGTCGCGAGGGAGAATTGGGCTTTATGACTCATCGGGATAACCCTGAAGATGACTCTGCATGAAGCAGATGCAGAGAAATAATTACCCCATATAATTTTTTAGTCAATAAAACTTTTTATCTTAATAATAAATTTCCTTGCACATAGTGCGCGGAGCCACCCTCCCGAATCTCCAGCAACAGACCTGTTAATAGGCGAGTTCTGCTCACTGCCCCCAGCCTGCCATCGAGCACCGCCGCGCCAGCCCTGCAACCACGACCTTGACGTCAACATCGGTTGAGAGCTGCACAGCCAGAAAGCATCGAACTGGACGGCTGAGGTCGGCGTTTAATTCAACTCGCGATCCTTGATATGGGCAAGCGGCGCCAGCAGCGATGGGTCGAAGGGGGCCGGCGCACGGCCATCGAGCAACCGTTGCAGCAGGTCAGGATTGGCCAAGGCAGCTTTGCCTACGGCGATAATATCTGCGCCCGCCTGCAGGGTTTGTTCAACGCTGGGCGAATCCTGCACGCCGCCGTTGGCGATCAACGCGACACCCGGCGCATAGCGGCGAGCCAGCGTTGCAAGGCTTGCCTCGTTACCTGGGAAGGCCGGCTGCCAGGCTCGATGCTCCGTGACATGGATGAAGTCGACACCTGCGTCAGCCAGGCTGCCGAAGATCACCTGCGCATCGCGCTCGCCACCCGCCCACTTGTGCTGAAAATCATTGACCTTGCCCTGGGATATACGCACACCCACCGGCGAGTGCCCCACCACCCCTTTCACTGCGGCGATGACCTCAAGCGTCAGGTTCAAGCGCTGGCGAACATCACCGCCCCATCGATCTTCGCGTTGATTGGAGTAGTCGGTCATGAATTGATCCAGCAAATAGCCATTGGCGCCATGGATCTCGATACCGTCGAACCCCGCGATCTCAACCGCCCGTTTAGCCGCCTGGGCAAATCCCTCGATGGCATCAGCAATAGCTTCATCGCTCATGGCCTGTGGGACCCGGTACACACCCTCGCCGTGATAGAACTTCATCTGCTCGCCTTTGGGGCGAATGGCCGAAGGCCCGGCAGACTGCTCGACAAAACGGTTGGCCTGGCTCAATGCGCCGGCATGCATGATCTGTGCGATGGCAGCGCTTCCATGGCGATGAATCGCCTCGACCACTGCGCGCCAGGCCAACGCCTGTTCGCTGTCGGTGATACCGGGCTGGTTCAGGTAGCCCTGGGCATACTGCCGATCGGTGTAAATCCCTTCCGTGATGATCAAGCCAAAACCGCCACGGGCAAAACGTTCGTAATATCGGGCCATTGCCGGCGTGGCATTGCCGTTCTCACTTGCACTGACGCGTGTCATGGGTGCAAGCGCCATGCGATTTTTCAGGTTAAGAGCGCCCATATCGAATGGAGTTACACTGCGCAGGTTTAGTGCTGTCATGATTTGCCCTCAGTGATTTGCCAGCCATGACGATAAGCGCGGCAATAGCCCATTAGAAGCGCACGCTTGCAATAAGGCGCCTTAACGGAAAAGGTTATAACCATGCAAATTCCAGAGATAGAGGTGTTCGCCAACGTCGCCATCAGCAGCAGCTTGTCCGAGGCCGCGCGACGGCTTGGGTTGTCGGCGATGACCGTCTCACGACGCCTGGCGGCCCTGGAAAAAGACTTGGGTGTGCGCCTGGTACACCGCACTACGCGCTCCGTCGCACTCACACCGGAAGGCGAAATGTACCTGCCTTACGCAAAGACCATGCTCGAGGCCAACGAAGCGGCACGTGCCACATTGAAATCCAGCACAGGCAGTGCCAGCGGCACATTGAGGGTCACCGCGCCCAGCGTCTTTGGCCAAACCGTTATCATGCCGCTGCTGCCAGCGCTGCTGGCTGACAACCCAACCCTCAAGGTCGACCTGACATTATCGGACAGCATCATCGACATCGCCGGGCTCGGCATTGATGTGGCCATCCGCATCGCCACGTTGCGCGACTCAACATTGGTGGCGACCCACCTGGCACCCAACCCGCGCGTCGTCTGCGCAAGCCCGACCTACCTGGCGCAATGGGGCACACCGGCGGTGCTGGATGACCTCAACCATCATCAGTGCATCGCGTTGCACGGCATGCCCTACTGGCCGTTCACCAAAAACGCTGACGCTGTCACTCATCGCGCTCACGGCAGTTTCTCAGCCAACAGCGTCGAGGCGGTGCGCACGGCGAGCAAGCAGAACTTGGGCCTGGCGATGTTGACATACTGGGACATCAGAAACGAACTTGCCGAAGGCTCCCTGGCCCTTGTCACATTGGCGGATGCGGTACCCGAGCAACTTTCCATCACTGCGGTGCTTGCGACACGTCAGCATGTTCCGCGCAGAGTGCGGGTGTTCGTCGAGCACCTGGAACAAGCGCTCAACAAATGAAGGGAGCCGCGACAGCATCGCGGCGTATGACTCAGCGGCGCAGGAGACGGTCCAGCACCAGCAGCGCGACTGCACCGATTGCAAGCGCAGCAACGGGTTTCTCTTTTACGAACGTAGACACGCTGTCCAATGCGTCGCCGTAACTCTGGGTGAGCTGACCAGCAACCTGCCGACCCGCACCTTCAGCTTCCAGCTTCGAATCACCGAACAATTTCCCAACGGCGCCCTGGGCTTTGCCGGCAAGTTTTTCCGCAACACCTTCGACTTGTTCACTCTTCATCATTCACCACACCTTAGCGCGTAATAGGTAGATAACTCAGGTCGACCTGAGCCACGGCAATCTGCACAGCGTTAGGGGGATGGACGTTATGATTAGTTCAAAATTGATGAGGTTCCGAATCTGCGCGCACTGCGCCTGCTTTGCGCATAAGCGAAAAAAGATGCCGAAGCGTCTATTCAGTAAATCGAAGGCAAAAAAAAGCCACTCGAACACTTCCCACGCTTTCGGAAAACGACCGTACAGCCATGCGCCATTTGACCTGCGCCGTCACAAGGAGGTGTCCCGTTGTTGGCAGACTCGCGCCTACCCACCGCCAATCTGATCAGAGATGCCGGTTTGGTGGGCTCTGCGCTCAATCGCACCGCTATTCACCCAGCCTCGAAAGATCGCTCCTACACCTTCGCCAAACACTTCCGACGGCCCCCTCTGAAATACCCAACAGTCACGAAAAATGACGAGCCCTTTTCTACAATAAACGTTATGTATTCAGTTGTTCTGGGCAAGAAGCCCACGTCTCCATTCAGCTCATGAAGAACCTGAATCATGCTAAATACCGCATTTTTTCCCTCTTTACGTACCGCCATCGGTACAGCCCTGCGGCCCCGACAACTCAATCGAGAGGAAGAGCGCCTGATTCATTACTACCGTTGCTTGTCGGAACAGGATCGTGAAGCGGTGCGCTGCCTGATGTTTGCGGTCAGGGAAACCAGCGAGGCGAACACCCTCACCCATAAAAAGTGACACCGTCATGGGTCAGCGAACGATGAAGTACCTGCGGGTTGGACATCTAGCCGGCAGCCTGTCGCCAACACCTCGCGATGGATTTTCCTGCCCAACCGGAGCATGCCTGCCGCCCTCATAGGCAACGCCATTACGCGCGTGATTGTGACGGTGACCTTGCCATCGAAACGCTCTGCCTTGCTAGAGTACGAAGCCCCATCGCCGTGGAGGATCTGCATCGCCCCATGCCCGCCTTCGTCACCCTCCAGCCCCGATTCCCCTTCGGTGGCCTGACCTTCTCCCGCTGTGTGGACGCCCTGATCCGACTGGATTTGCTCGACCCGCTGCCCTAGTACGTCGGCACATTTGCGGCGACTGGGGCGATGCGCGAGCGATCACTTTATCTCTAAACTTGTTTGCACCGGATCACCTGGACTCCAGCGGTTGTACGCACAAACGTAAGCGGCCAGCGAACACACCTTCAGAAATCCGGAATTAAGGGCGATGGTGTCCGCCTATTTTTAAGCGGACGCGA
>NZ_LJRY01000189.1:0-307 GCF_002742515.1 Pseudomonas sp. 2822-15
TATAGCTTCACATTTATATCTTCTGTATCATCCAAGTCTTGTTCATATGATTTGAATGCATCTACTATCAAATATGTACTTACCTTGTTGGTCTGTACTGCTGGGTTGACCATATATGTACCTAGGAGAATAGGTTTCTTCAAAGAGGTGTATCCCGTTTCTTCCTTTAATTCTCTAATTACTCCCTCTTCATAAGTTTCATCATCTTCCTTTTTTCCTGCAGGTACTTCTAAGAAAAAGTCTTCAGCCGCATAACGATACTGTTCAACTAATACGAGTTTGTTTTCTTTAGTGATGACAATACAAT
>NZ_LJRY01000190.1:0-20498 GCF_002742515.1 Pseudomonas sp. 2822-15
GCGTCCCCTAGGGGACTCGAACCCCTGTTACCGCCGTGAAAGGGCGGTGTCCTAGGCCACTAGACGAAGGGGACACAAACCTTCTGTACACCGATCAGAGCTGAGTTCTGATCAATTCAAGGACGGTGTGGCCAGAACCTTGAACCTGTAAAATTGGTGGAGCTAAACGGGATCGAACCGTTGACCTCTTGCATGCCATGCAAGCGCTCTCCCAGCTGAGCTATAGCCCCGGATTTTTCGTCTCGCGACGCAGCAGACCTTTCGAACTGCTTGTTGAAACTGGCGTCCCCTAGGGGACTCGAACCCCTGTTACCGCCGTGAAAGGGCGGTGTCCTAGGCCACTAGACGAAGGGGACAAAACCTTCTGTACACCGATCAGAGCTGAGTTCTGATCAATTCAAGGACGGTGTGGCCAGACCTTGAACCTGTAAATTGGTGGAGCTAAACGGGATCGAACCGTTGACCTCTTGCATGCCATGCAAGCGCTCTCCCAGCTGAGCTATAGCCCCTCATCGGTGAGGACGGGGCGAATCTTAATGGCGGTTTGGAAGTGTGTCAAATTTATTTTCAACAATTTCCAAACTTTTTTGCCGGGATAACAATCACTTACCGGCGAAACCCCGGAAAACCGGGGTTTCGTCGTAACAACAGGCTGCTTAAGCGATAGCGCCCAGCAGCTTTTCCCACTCTTTGTTTTCTTTCTTCGACACACCCCCAAGCAAATCAAGGGCTTGGCGCAGACGGAAACGCGTGAGGTCCGGGCCGAGAATTTCCATCGCATCGAGCACCGACACCGAACTGGCCTGCCCGGTGATCGCAGCAAACATCAGCGGCATGGCATCGCGCAATTTCAGCTCCAGCGATTCCACCACTGCCTGGATCGTCGCGGTGATCGCCTCTTTCTCCCACTGACGCAGGCTTTCGAGCTTCCACAGGATCAACTGCATCAACTGGCGAACCTGGTCGCCGGAGAGTTTCTTGGACTCAAACAGCTTGGCATCCGGGTTCACGCCACCGGCGAAGAAGAAGCCGGCCAGCGGTGCGACCTGGCTGAACGTCTCTACCCTGCCCTGCACCAGCGGCGCGATCTTCATCATGTACTCGGGGTTCAGCGCCCACTGCTGCACGCGGCTGGCGAACTCGTCCACCGGCAAATCACGCAGCCATTGGCCGTTGAGCCACGACAACTTCTCGATGTCGAAGATCGGCCCGCCAAGGGACACGCGGGACAAATCAAAGTTATCGACCATTTCCTGCAGCGAGAACTTCTCGCGCTCGTCCGGCATCGACCAGCCCATGCGGCCCAGGTAGTTGAGCATCGCCTCGGGCATAAAGCCCATGCGCTCGTAGAACGTCACCGACGTCGGGTTCTTGCGCTTAGACAGCTTGCTCTTGTCCGGGTTACGCAGCAGCGGCATGTAGCATAGCTGTGGCTGCTCCCAGCCGAAGTATTCGTACAGCAGAATCAGTTTTGGCGCCGATGGCAGCCATTCTTCGCCGCGCAGCACGTGGGTGATGCCCATCAGGTGGTCGTCGACCACGTTGGCCAGGAAGTACGTCGGCAAGCCGTCGGTCTTCATCAGCACTTGCATGTCCATGCGGTCCCACGGGATCTCGACGTCACCGCGCAGCATGTCCGGCACCACGCACACGCCTTCGCTCGGCACTTTCATGCGGATCACATGCGGCTCGCCGGCGGCCAGGCGCTGGGCCACTTCTTCCTTGGACAGCAGCAGTGCGCGGCCGTCGTAGCGCGGGGTTTCGCCACGGGCCTGCTGCTCGGCGCGCATCTGGTCGAGTTCTTCGGCGGTGCAAAAGCACGGGAAGGCGTGGCCCATGTCGACCAGTTGCTGGGTGTACTGCTTGTAAATGTCGCTGCGCTCGCTCTGGCGATACGGGCCGTGCGGGCCGCCGACGTCCGGGCCTTCGGCCCAGGTAATGCCCAACCAGCGCAAGGCATCGAAAATCTGCTGCTCCGACTCACGGGTGGAGCGCACCTGGTCGGTGTCTTCGATCCGCAGGATGAATTCACCGCCGTGCTGCTTGGCAAAGCAGTAGTTGAACAAGGCGATGTAGGCAGTACCGACGTGGGGATCCCCAGTAGGCGATGGCGCAATGCGCGTGCGGACGGTGGTCATGGCAGGTCTCGAATGGGCGATAAAACTGAAAATTGAAACAAGGGGCGAATGGTAACACCAGCGTGGGGGGTTCTGGCAGACCGCGGTGTCGCTATCGCAGGCAAGCCAGCTCCCACATTTTGACTGTGTTCACACATCAACTGTGGGAGCCGGGCTTGCCCGCGATGAGGCCAGACCGGCTAGCGAAAAATCAAACAGCCAACAGGCGCTCACGCAACTTGCCAATCTCATCGCGCGTCTGCGCCGCCGCCTCAAACTCCAGATCCCGTGCCAGTTGGTACATCTTCTCTTCCAACTGCCGAATCCGTTTGGTGATCTCACTCGGCGAGCGCAGTTCGTTCTCGTACTTGGCGCTCTCTTCGGCCGCCTTGGCCATGCCCTTGCGCTTCTTGCTGCGCGAGCCCGGCACGGTGGCGCCTTCCATGATGTCGGCAACGTCCTTGAACACGCCCTTCGGGGTAATGCCATGCTCCAGGTTGAAAGCGATCTGCTTGTCGCGACGGCGCTCGGTCTCGCCAATCGCCCGCTCCATGGAACCGGTGATGCGGTCGGCATACAGAATCGCCCGACCATTGAGGTTACGCGCCGCCCGGCCAATGGTCTGGATCAACGAGCGCTCGGAACGCAGGAAGCCTTCCTTGTCCGCATCCAGAATCGCCACCAGCGAAACCTCCGGCATGTCCAGGCCTTCGCGCAGCAGGTTGATCCCCACCAGCACATCAAACACACCCAGGCGCAGGTCACGGATGATCTCCACGCGCTCCACGGTGTCGATGTCCGAGTGCAAATAACGCACACGCACGCCGTGGTCGGCCAGGTAATCGGTCAAGTCTTCGGACATGCGCTTGGTCAGCGTGGTGACCAGCACACGCTCTTCCAGGGCCACGCGCTTGGTGATTTCCGAGAGCAAGTCATCCACCTGGGTCAGCGCCGGGCGGATCTCGATTTGCGGGTCCACCAGGCCGGTCGGGCGCACGAGCTGCTCAATCACACGGCCGGCATGCTCGGCTTCGTAGTTGCCTGGGGTGGCAGACACGAAAATGGTCTGCGGGCTGATGGCTTCCCACTCGTCAAAACGCATCGGCCGGTTATCCAGCGCCGACGGCAGGCGGAAACCATATTCCACCAGCGTCTCTTTACGCGAACGGTCGCCCTTATACATGGCGCCGACCTGCGGCACGCTGACGTGGGATTCGTCGATCACCAGCAGCGCGTCGTCCGGCAAGTAGTCGTAAAGGGTCGGCGGCGGCGCCCCGGATTCGCGGCCCGAGAGGTAACGCGAGTAGTTTTCGATGCCGTTGCAATAGCCCAGCTCCAGGATCATCTCCAGGTCAAACCGGGTGCGCTGCTCCAGGCGTTGAGCTTCTACCAGCTTGTTGTTGGCGCGCAGGTACTCCAGGCGCTCGACCAGTTCGGCCTTGATGCCCTCGATCGCCCCCATCAGGGTTTCACGCGGCGTCACGTAGTGGCTTTTCGGATAGAAGGTGAAGCGCGGCAGTTTGCGGATCACCTCGCCGGTCAACGGGTCGAAGGCCGACAGGCTCTCGACCTCATCGTCGAACAGTTCGATACGGATCGCTTCGAGGTCCGATTCGGCCGGGTAAATGTCGATCACATCGCCCCGCACACGGAAGGTGGCACGGGCAAAATCCATGTCGTTGCGGGTGTACTGCAGGCTCGTCAGGCGGCGCAGCAGCTCGCGCTGGTCGAGTTTGTCGCCGCGATCGACGTGCAGCACCATCTTTAAATAGGTTTCCGGGCTGCCCAGGCCGTAGATGCACGACACCGTGGTGACGATGATCGCGTCCTTGCGCTCCAGCAACGCCTTGGTCGCCGACAACCGCATTTGCTCGATATGGTCGTTGATCGACGCGTCCTTCTCGATAAAGGTGTCGGACGACGGCACATAGGCTTCGGGCTGGTAGTAGTCGTAGTAAGAAACGAAGTACTCCACCGCGTTGTTCGGGAAGAACGCCTTGAACTCACCGTACAACTGCGCGGCCAGGGTTTTGTTCGGCGCCAGCACCAGGGTCGGGCGGTTGATCTGCGCGATCACGTTGGCGATGCTGAAGGTCTTGCCTGAACCGGTCACCCCGAGCAGCGTCTGGTGCGCCAGGCCGGCTTCGATGCCCTCGACCATCTGGCGAATGGCTTCGGGTTGGTCGCCGGCGGGTTCAAAACGGGTGACGAGCTGGAAATCCGACATAACGTACCTCGTGAAGTCACCCCAGACTCAACACCGCCAGGGACGAAATAGCTCAGCACCCCGCGAAAAGTCTTCGCAGGCTGCAGGAAAAAACCATGATAGCTGTAGAAGTGGTGGCGAATGTGACGGGTTTCAAGGCAATCGTCCTACCAGCCGTCGATGATCAATTGTGCAATTAAGACTAACGGTGGGCAAATAAACCGAAAAACTTGGCCGAAAAGCCGTTTCGGCTGTCGCCCTGAGCCTGGATGGCCTCTATACTAGCTCCCCGTTTGTGCACCGCTCTAGTGCATTCGGCTGGAGCGCGACACGTCCCTCCTATCCCCCATAGAGCTGCCGCAAAAATGAGCCTGTTCTCCGCTGTCGAAATGGCACCACGCGATCCAATCCTGGGCCTCAACGAAGCATTCAACGCCGACACACGAACCACCAAGGTCAACCTTGGCGTGGGCGTTTACTGCAACGAGGAGGGGAAGATTCCACTCTTGCGTGCCGTTGCCGAAGCGGAAGCCATTCGTGTGGCGCAACACGCCGCCCGTGGCTACCTGCCGATCGACGGTATCGTGGCGTACGACCAGGCCGTGCAAAAGCTGCTGTTCGGCGCTGAGTCGCCACTGCTGAGCGCCGGCCGCGTGATCACCGCCCAAGCGGTCGGCGGCACCGGCGCGCTTAAAATCGGCGCGGACTTCCTCAAGCAACTGCTGCCCAACGCCGTCGTCGCAATCAGCGACCCGAGCTGGGAAAACCACCAGGCGCTGTTCGAAAAAGCCGGCTTCCCGGTGCAGACCTACCGCTACTACGACGCCGCCACCCACGACGTCAACCGTGCCGGCCTGCTCGAAGACCTCAACGCCCTGCCGCCACAGTCCATCGTGGTGCTGCACGCCTGCTGCCACAACCCCACCGGTGTCGACCTGAGCCCGGCCGACTGGCAAAACGTGCTGGACGTGATCAAGGCCAAGAACCTGGTGCCGTTCCTCGACATGGCCTACCAGGGCTTTGGCGACGGCATCCACGAAGACGCCGCGGCCGTGCGCCTGTTCGCTGAATCGGGCCTGACCTTCTTTGTTTCCAGCTCGTTCTCCAAGTCGTTCTCGCTGTACGGCGAACGCGTGGGCGCGCTGTCGATCGTCAGCGAATCCAAGGAAGAAAGCGCGCGCATCCTGTCCCAGGTCAAGCGCGTTATCCGCACCAACTACTCCAACCCGCCGACCCACGGCGCGGCGATCGTGGCTGCCGTGCTGAACAACCCTGAGCTGCGCGCCCAATGGGAAGCGGAACTGGCCGAAATGCGCCTGCGCATCCGCGGCATGCGCGAGCAGATGGTCGCCGAACTGGCCAAGGCTGCACCGGGCCACGACTTCAGCTTCGTCGGCCGCCAGCGTGGGATGTTCTCCTACTCCGGCCTGACCGTTGAGCAAGTCACCCGCCTGCGCACCGAGTTTGGCATCTACGCGCTCGACACCGGCCGTATCTGCGTGGCCGCGTTGAACCAGTCGAACATTGGTGCGGTAACAAAAGCGATTGTTCAGGTTCTATAACCCGGCCAGCGCCATACGAAGGGGGAAGCCAATGGCTTCCCCCTTTTTGTTGGCCAAGCCACTAGACTGAACACCGAACGCCCCTTTGCTGTGAGAGCCTTATGAGAAACGACGACCTGGACCTGCGCGCCGACCGCGACGAACTGCATGACTACGCACCGCGCCCGCCGCAAGCAAAGCGCCAGAAAAGTCTGGTGCTGCAAGTGGCACTGGGTGTGTTTCTGGGTGGGTTGGCGCTGTGGTTGGTGCAGCTGGGCGCCACGGCGATAATGGCCAAGCTCGCCATGGGCACCCTGCAATTCGGCGGCTGAGCACGAATCAAAAGGTGGGAGCTGGCTTGCCTGCTCCCACCTTTGATTTGCGGTGCTTATCGATTAATCGACCGTCACGTTACCCACTTGCTTCCTGTGTATGACCTATCGAGGCTAGCGCTTGACTGGCGCATCCCAGCAGTCCGGCCGGCGTGCGCAGACATCGTATTGGCGATCCATCAAGGCCATGCGATTGATGTGGGCGTCCGTGGCCGCCCGGAACGACTGATTGCTGGTCATGATATAAGCCGCGGTGCGATCACTCAGGCGTGCGCTTAACTGGCGGCGGGTGTGGGCATCCAACGCCTGGGGCGCGGTGGCCATGGTTTGAAGTGTCACGTCGCTCAGGCGGCTCAACTCATCGCGGTAGGTGTTTACGTACTCGGCACGGGCCGCGTCATGCTGGTGGTTCAAGTCGTACTGCATCGCTTCCAGGTTTTGCTTGTAGAGCGCCCAATAGCCCTCGGGCAGCACACCACCGTCTTGTTTACGCAACTTGGCAATGCGCGCGTCGTTATCCGAAGCCGGTTGAAGGACGGGCTTGTGCGACGAAATCACGACGGGGTCTTGAGTGATGATCTGGTCGATCCAGCCCACCCGTGAAGGGTTGGAGGGCAACACCTGGCCTAACGGTTCAAGCGGCACTGGCGCAGCAGATGGGGGTAACGACACTGACGGGGCGCAACCACCCAGCAGTAACAGGGTGCATAGCAGGGTCAAGGCGAGGACGTTGCGAAAAGGCATAAGTTCTCCATGAACTAAGGCGAATCGAAAGGGCGCGGCAGATAATATCATTGAGCCATCACCCAATGTCAGCCCATCGCCCGAACTTTCGCCGGGCGGTACGGCGCATCAATCCAGCATCCGGCTAAGCAGCCGGTGCCCATCTGCCGTCACCTCGACCATCGCCGATAACATCACACCGTCGGCACCGTCCGTGGAGAGCAGGCTCCAAAAGTCCGGCGGCTGGTACCTCACCCCCACGGTGCCCGCCTTGGCAACATGGCCTTCCTTGGGGTGGTTATGGACAGGTCCGGATTGTACCTGCACCCAGCGCCCAAGATGGACTACCATACCGCGCCGGTTCCCAAACGGGACTAATAGGGAATTCGAAGCGCGGCCCATCGCGCCAATCGAAACTGCCCCCGCAACTGTAGGTGCCGAGCCTGCTCCCCACTGCCACTGGACCACGTCCGGGAAGGCCGGAGCGATGCGACGACGCATCAGTCAGGAGACCTGCCGGCCCAGCGTTATCACTAACCGGCGGGGTGTCCGGGAAGGACATCCGCGCCCTGCAAACCTGCAGCGTTCAAAGGTGTGTTTCCGAGCCGTACCTGCCCTGTTTTCATGTACGGTTCACACGGAGATTGCCCCATGCTGCTACGCGTTTGCGCCCTGATCACTGGCCTGGGCTTTTGTGCCCTGGCCCACGCCACGCCGACTCACTACCCGCTGACGGTCGAAAACTGCGGCAGCAGCGTCACCTTCCAACAGGCCCCGGCACGCAGCGTGAGCATCGGCCAGGCCGCCACCGAGATGCTTTACGCCCTGGGCGTAGGGGATAAAGTGGTCGGCACTTCGCTGTGGTTCAACAGCGTATTGCCGCAGTTCAAGGCGCAAAACGACAAGATCGAGCGCCTGGCCGACAACGAGCCGAGCTTCGAAGCCGTGATCGCCAAACGCCCGCAACTGGTGGCCGCCGAGCTGGAATGGGTGGTCGGCCCCCAAGGCGTGGTCGGCACTCGCGAGCAATTCCATGAACTGAAGATTCCCACCTACGTGCTGCCCTCCGACTGCGAAGGCAAGGACAACCTGGTGGGCGCTGACGGCACGCGGCTGGAGCCGTTTCGCATCGACACGATCTATAAAAGCATCAGCCAGTTGGCCGAGATTTTCGACGTACAAGCGCGCGGCCAACAGTTGAATGACGCACTCAAGGCACGCCTGGCCAAGTCCGTCGCCACCGCACAAGGCAAAGGCCTCAAGCACGCCAGCGCACTGGTGTGGTTCTCCAGCAGCGAGATGGCTGCCGACCCGTATGTAGCCGGCCACAAGGGCATTCCCGAATTCATGCTGCAAATCCTCGGCCTGCACAACGTGGTGCAGTCGGATGAAGAATGGCCCGCCGTCGGCTGGGAAACCATCGCCAAGGCCAACCCGACCTTCCTGGTGATCGCCCGTATGGACCGCCGCCGCTACCCCGCCGACGACCACGAAAAGAAACTCGCCTTCCTGCGCAGCGACCCGGTGACCCGCAACATGGACGCGGTAAAAAACAACCGCATCATCATTATTGACGCCCTGGCGTTGCAGGCCAGCATCCGCATGTTCGACGGCCTGGAACAACTGGCCGGCGCCATCGACGGTTACGACCTGCCCAAATGATGCGCACCCTACTCGCCCTCGCCGTGTTGCTGGTGGCCGTGCTGGCCGGTACTGCCATCGGCGAAACCGCCATCGCACCGCAAGTGGTGTTGCAGGTGCTCGCCAACAAACTGTGGGCCGCCGGTTACGTGCTCGACCCGATCGACGAAGGCGTGGTGTGGAACTACCGCCTGACGCGTGCGCTGGTCGCCGCCGCCTGTGGCGCCGGGCTAGCGACCTGCGGGGTGATCCTGCAGTCGCTGCTGCGCAACCCATTGGCCGATCCGTACCTGCTGGGCATCAGCGCGGGCGCCTCGACCGGCGCAGTGTTAGTGGCATTGATGGGCGTGGGCGGCGGGCTGATTTCGCTGTCGGCGGGCGCGTTTGTCGGTGCCATGGCGGCATTTGCTTTAGTGATTCTATTGGCGCGGGCCAGCGGCTCAGCCAGCGGCACCGGCCAGATCATCCTCGCTGGCATCGCCGGCTCGCAGCTGTTCAATGCCCTCACCGCGTTCCTGATCACCAAGTCCGCCAGTTCCGAACAGGCGCGCGGCATCATGTTCTGGCTGCTGGGCAACCTTAGCGGCGTGCGTTGGCCGTCGGTGTGGCTGGCAGTGCCGGTGGCGGTCGCCGGCCTGGCCGTGTGTGTGTGGCATCGGCGTGCGTTGGATGCGTTTACCTTCGGCACCGACTCGGCCGCCTCGCTGGGTATTGCGGTGCGGCGCGTGCAGTTTGTGCTGGTGGGTTGCGCCGCGCTGGTGACGGCGGTGATGGTGTCGATTGTCGGCTCCATCGGTTTTGTCGGGCTGGTGATTCCCCACGCCGTGCGCCTGCTGCTGGGCACCGGGCATTCACGCTTGCTGCCGGCCAGTGCGCTGGGCGGCGCGTTGTTCTTGATCGCCGCGGATGTGCTGTCGCGCACGCTGATCAAGGGCCAGGTGATTCCGGTCGGCGTGGTCACGGCACTGGTCGGCGCGCCGGTGTTTGCGTTGATCCTGATTGGCCGGAGAAATGCGCGATGACCGTACTCAGTTGTACCGGCCTGGGCTTCAAGGTACGCGACGCCGAGTTGCTGCGCGATATCCACCTGGAGGTTCAGCAAGGGGAAACCTTGGGCGTTGTCGGGCCGAACGGCTCGGGTAAATCCACCCTGCTCAAATTGCTTGCCGGTTTGCGCGTGCCCGCGTCCGGCGAAGTGTGGCTGGGCGGTCAGCGCCTGACCAAGCTGTCCCGCCGCCTTGTTGCGCAACACCTCGCGGTGGTGGAGCAGCAGGCTGATACCGACGATGCCATCCGCGTATTCGACGCCGTGGCCCTGGGCCGCACACCCTGGCTGTCGGCGCTGAGCCCCTGGTCTGACGCAGACGATGCCATCGTGCGCCAGGCGCTGCACGACGTGGACGCCACCCACCTGAGCCAACGCGCCTGGCGCAGCCTCTCCGGCGGCGAGCGCCAACGCGTGCACATCGCCCGGGCGTTGGCGCAACGACCGCAGATTTTGTTGCTGGATGAACCGACCAACCACTTGGATATCCAGCACCAGTTGGCAATTTTGAAAGGCGTGCAGGCGTTGCCGGTGACCACCTTGATTGCGTTGCATGACCTGAACCAGGCGCTGACCTGTGATCGTTTGGCGGTACTGGATCGCGGGCGCCTGGTGGCGCTGGGCAAACCGCTGGAGGTGCTGACGCCGCAGCGGCTACAGGAGACATTCGGGGTACAGGCGCATTACCTCACGGACCCGTTCGACGGCGCGCAAATCCTGCGGTTGCGCCCCATTTAATGGACTGCTCACCGTGCAAAGGTGGGAGCTGGCTTGCCTGCGATGGCGGCGGATCAGTGCCATAGCCGGGGCTGACACACCGCTATCGCAGCATAGTTATCTACACAACTTTAGAGGCATCCCATTTCTCATGTGGCGAGCAGGCTTGCGACAGACTTCTAACCGGTTCAAGCCAGCTCCCACCTTGATCTATAGAGCCCGCTGCATATGCGTGGTCTGCCACACCGGGTCGGCTTCGACGTCGATCACCTCAAACCCCTGCCGCCGCCAAAAATCAATCGCTCCCGGCAAAAACGGATGGGTATGCAGGTAAACCACCTCCACCCCATCCGCCTGTGCCTTAGCCTCCAATGCGCGATACAACTTCCCTGCCAAACCAAAACGGCGAAACGCCGGCAGCACGAACAGGCGCACCACCTCGACGACTTTGCGACCCTGGTAGTTCAACTGCGGGAAGCGCCCGTCGTACGGCAGATAGCCGACGGCAGCCACGATTTGAGCGCCCACACAGGCCAGCAGAAACTGGCCGTCACCCTCAAGGTAAACGGCCTCAAATCGCGCCAGGTCATCCGGCAGGCCAGTGGCGCTGAGCTTGGGGAAAAGCTCGGCACGGGCCTGCAGCACAAAGGCCAGCACTTGCGGGAGGTCGGCGGCCGTGACCGTCCGAAGGGTCGGGCTGTGTGTCATACCACCTCAATCGCTCAGTGTCATTTGGCGTGCACATAGCAAAAAGCAGTGCCCTTCACGCCCGACGCATGGATGCTGACATGGCGCGTGGCAAAGCCTGGCTTCTCGACAAACTGCTTCTCTTGCCAACTCGCATAGACACCGTACTGATAACCGATGGCGCCATTGGCATACCAGGACACGGCCATCTTATACACGCCCTTCTCATCCGGAGCCTCCCACAGCGCCTTGTCGATGATCGGCTTCGCCTGGTTGAACGTGCGCAGGTGAAACGTACGCGGCCCGCCGTTTGGCTCGGTCGAACTGGACAGAAACAGCGTGTCGTCCTCGGCATCGTCTTCGGCGGCCGCCAGAATCACTGCCGGCACCCACTTCTCGCCCCGGTACTCTTTCTCGATCATCACCGTGCAGCTCAACGAGCCGTCACCTGGGGTCTTCATCTTGAATTGCCGCTCGTACTGCCCGTAGGGCACATCAAACGAGAAATGGTATTCGGCGGCTTGAACACCTGCCACCAGCAAAAATGCCGATAGCCCTACAACTGCATGGGAAAGGGTCACGTGTGCGTCCTTGCGGGAATCTGGAAATCAGGGTGTCAGAGGTTACGCGGGGTGCAGGTGAATGGCTAATCACTACAAGCGTGCACCGCCTGGATTCTCGCCGATATCCACCGCCGGCTGTAAGCAAGTACGCCATCCGCCATCGCCACCGGAAAATGAATAAACCCATGGGCAGATTCCGGCAACAAGTGCGCCTCAACCTGCGCGGCCGCGCCCCAGCGTTCGGCCATCTGTAGCGTGTCATCCAGCAATGGGTCCAACTCGCCCACAAACATCAACGCGGGCGGCAGCCCTGTGAAGTTGCCATACAACGGTGACAACGGCGGCTGTCGGCGTTCTTCATCACTCAAGCCCGGCGTGAGCAGGCGCAGCGCGTCGACCATGCCCGGCCCGTCCAGCAACAAGGTCTCGGGCCCCGCCGTGCGCACGCTCGGTGTGCCGCTCAAGTCATATACGCCGTAGTACAACACCGCACCGCTTACACGCTTGAGCAATTCAGGCCATTGCTTGAGCGCCAGCAGCGTTGCGGCCGCTAGATGCCCACCGGCCGACTCACCCACGACAAACACCGGCAAATCGGCAAACTCCTCACTGCCGAGCAGCCAGCGCGCGGCATTCAGGCAGTCCTCCATCAGCCCTTCAACCGGCGTGTGCACCGCCAGTCTATAGTCCACCGACACCACCGCCACGCCGCACGCCTGCACCATGCCCAGGTTGAAGTCATCATCCATCTGCGCATTGCCGATCACCCAGCCGCCGCCGTGGATATCCAGCACCACGCCTTGGGTTTTCCCCTCGGGCCGCAGGATGCGCACGGGCACGCCGGCCACTCGGCGGGTTTGAGCCGCAGGCGCTTGCTTGAGCTTTTGACTGACTCGCAGCAACGCCTGAATCAAACGCGGCGTGACGCGGTTGCGGATTTTAAAACGCGGCAGCCAGGCGAGCTTTTTATTGAACCGGCGCATCTGCGCCAGCTCAGCCTCGCTCGCGGGCCAAAGTGTGTGAGCCATCAGCGGTTATTACGCAAGATCGAGAAATTCAACGCCGCGGCCACACTCAGCCACGCCAGGTAAGGGAACAGGATCAAGCCGGTGATCAAGTCCAGCCGCAACGCCATCACCACCAACGCCGCCACCACCAGCCACAGCAGCACGATCACCACCATCCCGGCCAAGAGGTTGTGAGCCCCAAAAAATACCGGCGTCCACAGCGTGTTCAGCGCAATCTGCGCCGCCCACAGGCCCAGAGCCAATTGGCTGCCGGGCATCATCGTCAGGCGATAGCCCGCCCACGCGAGCAGCAGGTAGATGACCGTCCAGGCCACCGGAAACAACCAATTGGGTGGGGTGAAGCTGGGTTTGACCAGGGTTTCGTACCACTGGCCGGGCTTGAAAATGATGCCGGTACTGGCGGCGGCGGCGCAGGCGATGAGGAAAATCAGAAAGATCATGAGCTATCCACTCTCGGGGTTCATTTGAAGATAGGACGTATGGGCAACCGGTAAAAGTTCACAAATCATCCGGCGAAACGATCGTGAGCCAAGGCCAGCGCGCCTGATAACTCCTGGCTTTGGCGGCGAACAACTCAGGCTCGCGGTGCAGCGGGTTAATGCGCAACACGCCCTGCTCCACATCCGCTAACCCATAGGGCGCATACACCCCGCCCGTGTCGATCTCCAGCCCGATGCACGTGCCGGCCACCAGGTAACGGTCCACGCCCTGTTTAGCCGAGTGCAGCTGTGGATAAGGCCGACCAAAGCGCTCGCCGTACCAAAGGTGTACCCGCGCCTGGTTCTTGACCTCGACGTTAACGCCCAAATCCTCAAATAAACGCGCGGCGGCGCGGATCACTTTGTCCTCCGCTTCGTAGGACAAGTCCGTGTCGAAGTAAAAGACGTCGTAGTCCTTTACGTTATGAGCCGCAGGCAAGTTTGACTGATGGTTCCAAACGGCCTGGAACAGGCAGCCCGCCGTGAGCATGCACTGCGCCACACCAAGGTCGGGCAGGCGTGCAGTGATTTCGGCGTTGATGGGGTTGGCCATGGCCAGGTCGAGCAGGGTTTTGACGGTCAATGTCATGGTGGGCATTCCTTGTGTATTCAGGGCGGCTCAAGCCACCGACCCTACACGACGGCGGGGAGGGGTTCGTGACAGCAATGTTTCTATACACTTTGCCCGCCCGCCACCCATCGTCAAGGATAAAACGATGCGAATCAGAGAAATAGCCCTCATCACCGCCAGCGCCCTGCTGCTCACCGCCTGCAGCGACAGCCCGTCGGACGCCGATATTCAAGCCGCGCTGCAACCCAAGCTCGAAGGTCCGTCCTGCGTCAGGGCGGCGATGTTCAACCGCTTCCCGGTGACCCTGAGTGACAGCGTCATGACCGGCACCTCCAGCGCCAACCAGCCGGCCTTCGATGCGCTGACCGACGCCGGCCTGCTGGCCAAAAGCGACAACACCTACAGCCTCACCGACAACGGCCGCGCCGCCTACGTGCAGCAAGAGTCCGGGTTCTGCTACGCCCAGGGCTATGAAATCGCCAAGATCCAGAACATTGCAACCAACTCCAACCCGATGGGCGCCGCCGTGGATAAATCCTGGGTGGTGACCGTCGACATCCGCCAGAAAACCATCGCCGACTGGGCCAACACCCCGGCGATTGAAAAACTGGCCCGTAACCCGGAAAACCTCTCCGAAGTGCCCAAGACCTACACCGTGGTGGTGGGCCGTTTGAAGGGTGAGCAAACGTTGAAGTTGATTGACCCAAGGTTTTCGATCATGCGTGGGGTTGGGGTGAACCAGGCGTTCTAAGTGGTGAGCAGCATTGTGGTGGAAAGCGGGTTCGTTGTGGCGAGCAGGCTTGTTGTGGCGAGCAGGCTTGCCCTGCGCTGGAGTGCGCAGCGCTCCCAACCCAGCCACCTCGGTCCAAGAGGGAAACCCGGCCGCCTGAATTCGGGGCCGCTTCGCAGCCCAACGCAGGGCAAGCCTGCTCGCCACAAGGGAGTTTCCTAACCACAGCGAACTGTGAACAGGCCCTCAGCACCTTGCTCCATTGCCTACGCGTGCGTCAGAATCCGCCGGCTTGTGCGCTGAGGTGGCCGTCTCTAAGGTGGCTCGGTCGCTGAATGTTCAGTGATCGGGTTTAGTAGCCCACGGTTTAACCTAACAAGTGCACAAGCTTCATCCGTCAGACGTTTCTGTCTGTGCTTGATGGTGGCTGTGCGTAGGGCGTCCTCGGGCGCGCCGGTTTTGTTAGGTTCCACCGGTCTACTAACCTGCGTACAGCTACCGCCTTTTCGTTTAGTAGCGATGGGGTTGTAGCCCAAGCAAGGAACTTAACAATGGCTAATGACACAATAGACTCAACCACCCTCTTCACCGTCGTCCCCGACGCCAACACCGAAACCCTCATCACCAACAGCTACGAAACCTTCACCAGCGTCAGCACACTGCTGCTCGACCTGTCCGAAGACCTGTGCGGCAAACACCGCGACGTCGCCCTCGCCATTCACCAACTAAGCGAACTGGGCGTGCTGCTCACGGCCAAATTGCTCGACCGTGAAGCACCTTGCCCTGGCTGATAAACAGCCCAAGGCAGCGCCGCTGATGGCGTTGCCTTCAATTAACCCCAGGGAACGAATCAACGTACTGAATGGTGAAGTCAGGAAAGGAGTCAACAATCTGGATCTTGTAGTCAGGGAAGCTCTCGACTGTTTTCCACTTGCCGGCCGAATCGGGAAAACTGCTCACCTGTTTTACCTTAAGGTCAGGGAAACTGTTTACCACCTTGACCTTATAGTCCGGGAAGCTACTGACGAACTTGATGTTGCCGTAAATCTTCGACACATCAACCGTCGTATCCGCTTGAGCGCCGAAGGCACACGCCAGCAGCAGTGACGCGAGAGCAACTTTGAACATGACAGCCTCATCCTGAGCAATAAAAGGCGCCCAGTCTAACGCCCTGCGCGCGCAGCGTCCTGTAGTGCCGGGTGCTTAACCCTTCAACTCACCCGCGCGGTTACTCGCCGCATCGTCGTAAGCCACATACAAGGATTCGGCGATCTGGCTTTTGATGGCTTTGGCGGCCTCCAGGCCCAACACAAACCCTTCGGCTTTGCCGCCAGCGCGGTTGAGTTCTTCGTGCGTGGAAGCGCCGGTGATGGCGTCAAGGAGCTTGATGGCGTGGGGGCCGACGCCTTTGGGGAGGGAGATTTGGTCGATGGACATGGCGATACCTTGAGAAAAAATGATCGGGAGCGCATGGACCACTGCCGGGGGATGCCATGGTAGACCGGTTGGCGGGGAAAGGGGCTGGTTTCTGCCGGAAGCAGTCATTCGCGGCCATGTTCAGACCACTTTGCAAGTCAACCACGCCCCCCAGAAAAGGCTGCTGAAGAAACGGGTAGCGTCTCCAAATCCGGCGTCATGCAAGAGTTTCTGAACCGCCGCCTCGGAATGTGGAGGATCAGCGCCTTGAAGGATTTTCCCAAGCTTGACCTTCACTTCATCCGCGCTGGCCCCATGTTGCCGCCACCGCTGCCCCCAGGCCGCAAGCAGTAGCGGCTGGCTCGCGTAAGCGTATTGATTGCCCGCGACAATCAGCGGCGCACCGGGTTTTATATGAGCCCGAATGGATCGTAAAATTTGTCGCTTGGCGTCATCTCCATCGAGATGATGAAGTACACCGATCAAGGTCGCTGCGTCGTATGACTCGTCTGCTGCCAGGTCTTCAACTTGCCCAAGATGCATGGCCGTTCTTTCAAGCAAGTTGTTTGCCTCTAACTGCTGCTTCGCTGCCTCCAGCATCGGCTCGGATGGGTCAACGGCCGAGAAGCGCCAACTCGGTTCAAGCTTGGCCATCGCAATAATCTCCTGCGCCGTACCGCCAGCGCCAACGACCAGTATTTTTGCCGAACTTGCATTACCCAGGCTTGCCGCCAGCATGCATGCAGCCAAGTCTTGGCAGGCGTCATATCCAGCTAGCGCAATACGGCTCTGTCGTCCGTACTCATTAGCTCGTGAGGTATCAAATTTTTCAGCTGAGTCGAGAGGGGATGATTTCAATGCGGTTCTCCATGTCCTGAAATCAAGCTACGCCAGACACAGCAATAATAAAAATTCATTAAGTTTATGTAGCGTATTCCTACAAGGAATGCATAGCTCAAAAATTGCTGTCACTTGAGCTGATTCAGACTCTTGTCGACAGTCACCTTTGGGTCGATTGCTGCCGTCGTTAGGGACACCAAACGAGTCTCGTCATCCATCCTGTAGAGCTGCACCGGCCAGCCACGTCAGGAACGCGCTCACATGGACCTGCCGCTCCCGCCCCGGAACGCACACCGCAATGTAACGCGGCCCCGGAAGGCTTACTTCTGGTCTATACGCCACTAATTCTCCATGCCTGAGGCTGTCGGCTACCAGTACATTGCTTGCCAGCACCAGCCCATGACCCGCGATTGCAGCACTCAAAGCAAAATGCTCATCGTCGAACTCACGCATCTGCGCGGTTTCAAGCCAGGCAGGGCATTGTGCGGCCGCGCACCAGCTCTCCCAATTTATTGAGAATGCTCCTGGAATTTTCCAGCGCAAGTTGATCAATTCGATCTGATTTACGTTCAGCGAGGCCACCAGACCGGGGGCGCCGTACACAGAGAACTGCTCGTTCATTAGCGCCTGACAGAACAACTTCGGGTCATCGCGGCTGACCGAACGAATAGCAAGATCGACACTGGAGTCACGCAGCAGATCGACGAGTTCGTTGCGTGTATCAACCCGCACATTGAAGTGCGCAAAGCTGCGATAGAAACCACCCAGCCGTGGAATCAGCCAGGCTGCGGCCAAGCCCGGCGTAGTGGAAATGGTCAGGGTTTGGGGAACAGCGTTCGGATAGAAGGCCTCCAGGCTGCTGCGAATGTCTAATAATGCGCAATGAGCCTGGCGATATAGCAACTCGCCCTCTTCGGTCAATGCCACACCTTGTCCAGACCGTTTGAACAGCAACGCTGCGAGTTGGGTTTCCAATGTCTTGACCTGGTGGGAAATGGCCGCGGGGGTAACAGAGAGCTCCTCTGCCGCCGCTTTAAAGCTACCCAGTCGCGCAGCGGCCTCGAAGGTGCGCAACGCGTTAAGCGGAAGAGTCGAAAACACGCATCGTTCCCTGGATGAATTGAATTAATGAGTATTCAATTTATCTCATTTTTCCTGGTGTGTACGCAGCGATACCGTCGCGGGTATTCGATCTACTCAACCTTCGGAAAACACCATGCAAGGACCTTCGCGAAAAATTCTTCAAGCCATCCTCTATGAATCAATCGCTATTGCGGTGCTGTCGCCCAGCATCTCGTTGATATACGACGAAGGCCTGGCCCATGCGGGTGTACTGTCGTTGATGTTGTCTGTATGCGCGCTGCTGTGGAACGTGCTGTTCAACTATGTTTTTGAACGCTGGGAAGCGCATCAGCAGCAGCGTGCTCGCACGTTGGGCAGGCGCTTGCTCCACTCACTGGGTTTTGAGGGTGGGCTGGTTCTGCTGTTGGTGCCACTGGTGGCATGGTGGCTGGAGATTTCTTGGTGGGCTGCCCTGGTCACCGATCTGGGACTTTTCGTTTTCTTCTTTTTTTACGCGCTGGCGTTTCAGTGGGTCTTCGACAGGGTGTTTGATGTACCAAATTCCGCGAAGGGGGAGCTATCGGTTAACCCATAATCCGCCCAAAATCCCGATTAGCCTGCCTGTAGCAGCACTAGGATATGTACGTGAAAAATACCACCAAAGCAATTGAGAACTACATCTTCGGGAAGGACGGAAATCGGCCCGACTTGTTACGGAATGCTTTCAGTCTAGACGCAACTCTTAACGTGTCAGTGCAGACGAGTAGTATCCGATTTCCTCCCAACGTCCAAGGGCGAGAAAATATCGCTGAAGTACTGGTAAGCGGCTTTAGCCTGCAGTATGAGAACATTTATACATTCTGCCTCGGTGCCCCTCCAAAGCCCGCAGCAAATGTTCATAAGTGCAAATGGTTGGTGGGTATGTCAACAAAAGCGACTGGAGAGTTACGCGTAGGTTGCGGGGAATATCACTGGGTCTTTTCACCACAAAGCGGCCTGGCCATTCAACTGTCCATTGTTATCGAACACATGTTGGAGTGCCCTCCCCAACATATGCGCAAAATAATGGATTGGCTTCAAGGTCGCCGCTATCCATGGTGTGAATCTACCGACATGCTGGATTCGGCACCGCCGCTCAGTTGCCTCCAGCCCGTTCTTGTGTACATTGCTGCATCGCCGAAAAAGGTGACGGATTTATTTACCTGAATATAAATCCGCCCCCTTTTTTAGGGATCCCTCAGGGTCTGCCCCCTATTCTCCCCACGCCCTTCTCATACCCGATACCGCGCCGCCACATCGCCATTGCGATAAGTCGCAATCACCGTATACGGCGCGTGCCCATCAATCTTGGGAAAATATGGCCCATACTGATAAAAGACTGAAAAAAGGGGCGATTCACAGGCGAAGGTGTACGCGGCTGATACCTAACTCTCGGCATAGCGGCGGTAGGTCCGTTGCTGCCAATTGTCAGGCGCATGGCTCTACGTCACCAGACCATTTTATACTTCGCTCAATTCCATTAGCGCGACAATAATCCGCTTCACTCCATTCGTACTCGAGCGTATCAATGAGACAGTTATTCTTACCTACTTCATTAAGCTTCAAACTCCTTCTCCTGAGTAGGAAGGGAACAAATTGAACTGTCAATCCGCTTAGTTTAATTGGTTCAGGTATTTCTTCTAGATGATGAAGCGCCTCAGAAATAAACGCTAGAAAAAAATGCTTATAACCAAAAACTCTGCAGTTGCTCTCGGCATACTTCATCATATCCTCAATTTCTTTTAGCGGAAATCCGTCCACACCTGCCGTTAAGTAATCAATCATTATGAAGTCAGTGTCTGTTTGGGCCAGCATTGAAAGCCAGTGATAGTCCCTTGGTATTGATAAATCACTAGCAAACTGAATTTTGTGTTGAAATCGCCATCCAAACCAGTCCCTTAGTAGCAGCTCAATTAAGTCATTCTTATTATATAGATTTGAAATACCAGTTAATAACCCTATTGATTGACTTGAAAGAAGTTGAGATTTTGGAACTCTAATACTCCAGCCTTTTTCATGAAAATTTATATTTTGCATGTCAATATGTTGCCACCAGCAACACTCCGACTCGGG
Source organism: Pseudomonas sp. 2822-15 (assembly GCF_002742515.1). Taxonomy (NCBI): domain Bacteria; kingdom Pseudomonadati; phylum Pseudomonadota; class Gammaproteobacteria; order Pseudomonadales; family Pseudomonadaceae; genus Pseudomonas; species Pseudomonas sp. 2822-15. The sequence continues at coordinate 19,811 of NZ_LJRY01000190.1, forward strand.
GTCACACAGAACTATAATCACGGGTTCTGAAAGCTCAGTCCAGTACCTGAGGTGCTTATAATCCCCTCTGTATATAAAGCACTCTTCAGACTCCTCTTTTAAATAGCTTGGCCCGCACTTAATCTGTAAGGATAGTCTTTTGCCATGACTGGTATTATCGTCCAACCTAGCTTCTATCTCTCCATCTATTCCCAAGTCTGTAGACGAGAGCTCCCTAAATATCCACTTGAGATCTTTATGAACTTTCATACCCACAAGATGGACACCTGTGCGCCCCATGATTTCTTCGTCTGGTGCAATTGGCCAATCTGACATCGACATTCCTTTCTCGCAATAGGCCAGCTGCCTAACTATAAGTAAACGGCACAAGCGAGGTAATACTTTTTACCACTTATGCCTGATAATTTTCCCGGTCCATGGGTAACTCTTTCAGCCGCTTGCACAGCGCGGTGGAAACGCGACATGAGGTGGGAAGAAGAAGCGACATAGCCTGCACGGAGATTACGAAACCGCTGGCAGCGTGTCCATGGCCGGTTTTGGCCAGCTGCTACTGTGCTCGTAAGAAGTCATTAACCACCATCCCCGACGGGACCGCTTATGGCCAAAAACTGCCCTTCCCAACAACCATCTACCGAATAAACACAGATAAATACCTCATTCCCCAACCCGCCCCACCAACACCCCAAGC
>NZ_LJRY01000191.1:0-298 GCF_002742515.1 Pseudomonas sp. 2822-15
TTGAACACCTTAGTTATTAATGAACAAGTTCACATATTATGAATAAAATGAAACTATGGAATGAAGTATCGATGTATGAGTTGATTCAAAATAGATTATTGGAGAAGGATGACCATGTCAGTTACAAAACGTTTAATAAAAATTGATAATGAAGAATGTCTTCTTCATCTCCCATTGAAACCGAATGGTTATGCAATTTTATTACTTGGGGACAGAAATCACTATATCCAAGGTGAAACGAGTCACTGGACGCAGCACCCAACTAGAAAAGAATTATTAGATGGGCTAGTGTATAAAG
>NZ_LJRY01000192.1:0-259 GCF_002742515.1 Pseudomonas sp. 2822-15
TTCGTACACACGGTGATATTGCTAAATCCGTACGTTTCGGGGCTTCGATGGTGATGATAGGGTCATTGTTTGCTGGCCATGAGGAATCTCCTGGTGAGACGGTGGAGAAGGATGGCAAATGCTTTAAGGAGTACTTTGGTTCTGCTTCTGAGTTCCAAAAGGGTGAGAAAAAGAACGTTGAAGGTAAGAAAATGTATGTGGAGCATAAAGGTTCTCTACAAGATACATTGACTGAGATGGAACAAGATCTTCAATCGTC
>NZ_LJRY01000193.1:0-390 GCF_002742515.1 Pseudomonas sp. 2822-15
AATCCGAACCGAAGGCTAAATATAATAGTTTAGTCAGGGGCAACGCATAGATGGTGAAACTAGAGCTTGAGAATATAACCCATCCACGAGGCCGCAGCATTACAAAGTCCTAAAAGAAAGAGTGATAATCTTGAACCGAGGTTATGCAGGTGTTTATAAAGAGATGAAGCACATTTCAAAGGACTCGTAATGAAAAGGTATGCTGAACTATACCAAATACAAGGTATAGAACTATTGGATAAAAAGCCAATAGGATAACAAACTGGAACAACCACTTGCGCCATTTTCTGTTTGTAACTTGGCAGCTGTCAATCTTGCAGAAATGGCTGATAAAGAAAACAAAAAGGTTGATTTTGACAAGTTAAAGCAGACAGTTGCTACTGGTGTGCG
>NZ_LJRY01000194.1:0-261 GCF_002742515.1 Pseudomonas sp. 2822-15
AGGCTCAACCAGATTAAAGCAAAAACACAAAGATGCAATTTATCAATATATATCAAAACTGGAAGAAGGAATAGCAGCATGACAATGACAACTAATACTAAAGCAATTACTCGTACAGTAGCAACAGCAAAGGCATATCCAAAATTCGCTTTCTGCTCTGCGATTCCTCCAGCAGATCCAGAGTACTATGCGAGATTAAAGACTGCAGGCATTGATACAGCAAGTATCTGCTTGCACTTGTCAGGCTATGAGCACTATAAG
>NZ_LJRY01000195.1:0-340 GCF_002742515.1 Pseudomonas sp. 2822-15
GTTCAGAAAATATAGAAAATCTAGAAATCTAATTAAAACAAAAAGGGGAGTTAAAAAACGATGCGTATTTCAGACATTTTTAAATTCAAAAATGAACAAATGAAAGTTTTACATCTGACTTGGATTGCTTTTTTCATCTCATTCTTCACCTGGTTCAATATGGCTCCTCTTGCTACTACGATGCTTGAGTCAAATGATTGGTTAACTGGTGAACACTTAGCTGCTTTAGGAATTATTAATGTGGCCCTAACAATTCCCGCTAGAATCGTCATTGGGATGTTAATTGACAGATACGGACCACGAGTTGTTTACTCTGGTCTCCTTATTACAATGTCCATTC
>NZ_LJRY01000196.1:0-384 GCF_002742515.1 Pseudomonas sp. 2822-15
AAAGAGTTGTACGATATATTAACTGAGAGAGTGAATGTGTTTGTCGTGGAACAGGGGTGTGCATATCCTGAGTTAGATGGAAAAGATGAAGAAGCATTCCACTTATTTTTTAAAAAAGAGGGACAAGTCGCAGCGTACGCAAGGTTATTTCGTAGCGGAGACTATTACGACGAAGCTTCTATCGGCAGGGTTTTAGTGAAGGAAGCTTTTAGAGGGCAAGCGTCGGGGAGAACGTAGTTGACCGAGCCATCTCCATATTACGAGATGAGCTGAATGAGACTACAATAAAAATACAGGCTCAAAACTACTTAAGAGAGTTTTACAGTTCTTTCGGTTTCGAACCTGTCACAGATGTGTATTTAGAGGATGATATTCCCCATGTGG
>NZ_LJRY01000197.1:0-324 GCF_002742515.1 Pseudomonas sp. 2822-15
GAGTAGGGAAAAGCCATACTGGAAAAGGGATTGCAAGTAAAGCACTAAAGCAAATGCTAGAGAGAGTAAGTCATATAGGGATTGAGCAACTTCTAGCAAAAACAACGAATGATAACATCCCTTCCCAAAATGTTTTGATTAAAAATGGGTTTAAGCTAACTAAAAAGGAAGACGAATCGTTTGAAATGAATGGAAGAAAGCTGACTTTTTATCACTATAAGTGGTGTTCATCAGTAAGTTTATGATAGGTGAGCTTTCTCCATATTCATTTCAAGTAATAGTGTTATGTGTTAATAGGTGCTGCAGGTGACATCACTAATATAG
>NZ_LJRY01000198.1:0-27411 GCF_002742515.1 Pseudomonas sp. 2822-15
ATCGCCGGTCGAGCAGCGGTAGGCAGTACAAACTCAGTGCGGCGATTTTCATGATCGGTCCACACCACCGACTCGCCGGAAACACAAAGCCTGTGCGCCAGCGAATGACTCCAGCCAAACCCCAACCCGCCATCCACTTCCACCGCACTGGTGCGATACAGCCGTGTCCACTCGAACGGCAAAATCCCATCCAACGTGCCATCAGTGAGGGTCAGCAATTCCTCGCCGGTGACCATCGAAACGGGGCAACCGTTGGTAACGGTTTTGTTCGCAGGGGCCGCCGCATCGCCATTGAGGTTCTTGCCCGAAGCCGGCACATCATCCACAGGTTCCTGGCGCACCAACGCGGTCTGCTGCGTCTTGCCGCGCACCGCCGGCACCGGGTTGGCAACCAACTGATCCCCAGCCTTCAGCGGCGCAACCGGCACGGTCTTGATCGGCGTCGCAGCACTGCCCAGCAAAATCGGCTTAGCCGCCTCGACATGCTCACCCAGGCGAGATTTACCGAATTGTCCGGCCAGTTGCTCCAACCACTGGCGCGCACGCCGAGACTTGATGCCGCCCAGCACCTGGGCGCTCATGCGTATCGCAATCCCCATACCGCCCGTGGCCAGGGCCAGCACCAGGTTAATCAGCACGTCGGCGCTGATCTCACCCAGCAACTCGTTCATGTAGGCAGGCGGCAACAACCGCATCCAACTGACCATGGCCGACAAGTAGATGAACAACAGCGGCTCATCGCTGAGCACCAACAGGCCTTTTTCAAGCGCCTCGGCGCTCACATTCAGCAGCTGTTCAAACTCGGCCTGGGACAGATAGCTCAGCAGCTTTTCAGCGTTGTCCAGCGGGTGTGCAAGCCACTCAAACAGCTGCTTGAGGCTGTCCCACAGTGAGTACAGCGCCTCGCCAAACCCTTTGGCGTAAGCCTGGTCCAGCATGAGGTAACGCTTGAGGACATTGGCCTCGGAGTAGTCCTGCCACAGTGGCGCAAATGTGCCGCTCCACTCGCTGCGCAGCCAACCTTCCAGCGGCGCGATCACCGACTGATAGGAGGCATACAACGCCTTGAAATGCGCAGGCGAAACGTCGGGGTAAAAGTTGACCCGGTACTGCTGGTTGCGATCACATTCGGTGATTTCGAGAATGCCGCTGGGGCCAATAGTTTTGCGGATCGGCTCGCCCAGTGGGCCGCCATTGGGGTCTACGCGTTGCAGCACCACCGGCGTATTGCCGATGGGCACAAAGCGCGCGCTCTGGAACATATGCACCAGGGTCAACGTGCCGTTGGCCTGGCAGGTGGCGACGGTACTGCTGGGAATGATCGAACGGTTGATCGGCGCCACCAGCGCCACTTCGTCACCGACCTTGAACACCTGCTCGACGTCCAGCGCTGAAAAGCTGAAAAAGCTTTCTGCCCAGGCATCGTAGGTATTGAGGCAGCGCCGGAAATCGCCAAGCACGGACTCGACGTCGCGCGTCTTCGAGTCCATGGCCGCCAGCACCAACAGGCCAATGGTCTGGCCGGTGGCGGCGATCAAAAGACAACCTTGTAAGTCGGAAAAACCATCTGCAATCCCTCGCACTGTGTGATCAGGCGAAGGACTTTGCAGAGATTTTCAGGACAACTCTGTAGAGCTTATCCGGTGGTTATGTGGGAAGTTTCAACGGCCTTCGTGCGCTCCCGGCCAATCACCAGGCTGCACAGCGCCGGCAGGAACAACAGCGTCAACACGGTGCCTACCAGCACCCCGCCAATCAGCACGTAGGCCAGGGACGACCAGAACACCGACAGCGTCAACGGAATAAACGCCAGCGCCGCCGCCAATGCGGTCAGGATCACCGGCCGCGCCCGGCGCACGGTGGCTTCGATAATCGCCTCGCGCACCGCCATGCCGTGGTCCTGGTTCTGGCGGATCTGGTCGGTAAAGATCAGCGTGTTGCGCATCAGAATGCCGCCGATGCCGATCAGGCCCAGAATCGCGTTGAACCCGAACGGCTGGTTGAACAGCAGCAAGGTCGGCACCGCGCCTATCAAGCCCAGCGGCGCCGTGGCGAAGACCATGAACATCACGCCGAACGAGCGCACCTGGAACATGATCACCGTGAGGGTCAGCAAAATCATGATCGGGAACAGTGCCGCCAGCGCCACGTTGGCCTTGGCGCTTTCTTCCACCGGGCCGCCGATCTCGATCTGGTAACCGGCGGGCAGCTTGGCGATCAAGGGTTGCAGGTCTTTGTACACGGCCATTTCCACGTCGGGCGGTTGCACGCCGTCGATGATGTCGGCGCGCACTTCCACGGTGCTTGCACGGTTGCGCCGTTTGAGGATCGGTTCTTTCATCACCGCCTGGAAGTGCCCGACCTGGGCCAGCGGCACCGAGGTGCCGGCGCTGTTGGTGAGGGTCATGTTGTTGAGGTTGCCGAGGTTCTCGCGCTGGTTGCCCTGGGCGCGCGCGACCACCGAGACGGTGCGGTTGCCTTCGCGCACTTCGGTGATCGGGTTGCCGCTGAGCAGGGCGTTGAGCTGGGATTTGACCTCATTGGGCGTGAAGCCCAGCAGGCGCAGGCGGTCTTGATCCAGCACCAGCCGATAGCCGCTGGTGCGCTCGCCCCAGTCGAGGAAAGCGTCCTTGGTCAGCGTGTTGGCCGCCACGACGCGGCGTACGTCCTCGGACACCCCGCGCAGCACATCCAGGTTCGGCCCGGACACACGAAACACCACCGGGAACGGCACCGGCGGGCCAAACAGCAATTGCGTGACGCGCACCCGCGCTGCCGGGAATTCACCGGCGGCAATGCGTTCACGCATGCGCAGTTTCAGCGCATCGCGGGCATGGGAGTCGGGGGTTTGTACGATCAGCTTGGCAAACGCCGGGTCGGGCAGCTCGGGGTTCAGCGACAGGAAAAAACGTGGCGCGCCGCCGCCTACATAGGTGTCGACCAGGCTGGTTTGCGGCTCTTGCAGCAAGGCTTTTTCCAGCTGCGCCGCCACCGCCTCGGTGCTTTTGAAGGCGCTGCCGGGCGGCATATACACCTCAAGGATCAGCTCGGAACGGTCGGAGTTGGGGAAAAACTGCTTCTTCACCACGCCCATGCCCAGCACGCACAGCACAAAGGCGCCGACCACCAGGCCAGTGACCAGCCAGCGTTGGCGCACGCAGGCTTGGACCAGGCTGCGCAGTTTCTGGTAATAACGGCCGGCGTAAATCGCGTCATGCCCGCCCGGCACCGGTTTGATCTGCGGCAGCAACTTTACGCCCAGGTACGGCGTGAACACCACGGCCACCAGCCAGGACGAGATCAGCGCAAAACCGACGATCCAGAAGATATTGCCGGCATATTCCCCGGCGCCTGAGCGCGCAAAACCTACCGGCAGAAAGCCGATGATGGTCACCAAGGTGCCGGTGAGCATCGGCGCCGCAGTGGAGCTCCAGGCAAACGTGGCGGCGTGAATCCGGTCAAACCCTTCTTCGAGTTTTACCACCATCATCTCGATGGCGATGATCGCGTCGTCCACCAGCAAACCCAGGGAAATAATCAGCGCGCCCAAGGTAATGCGGTCAAATTCACGCCCGGTGAGCAGCATGATCACAAACACCACTGACAAGGTCAGCGGCACCGCGGCAGCCACCACCAGCCCGACGCGAAAGCCCAGGGCCAACAGGCTGATCACCATCACCACGGCCAGGGCGACGAAGAACTTGAGCATGAATTCATTCACCGCCAGGCTGATGTTTTTCGCCTGGTCGGACACCTTGGCGAAGTTCACCCCCAGCGGCAGGTCCGCCTGGATTCTGGCTTCCTGGGCCTTGAGGCTTTTGTCCAGTTCCAGGCCGTTCCAGTGTTTCTCCATGATCACGCCAAGCATCAGCGCCGGGTCGCCCTGATGGCGGATGCGGTAGCTGGGCGGGTCTTCATAACCACGGCTCACGGTCGCCACATCGGCAATGCGCAGCACGCGGCCGTTGACTTCCAGCGGTACGTTTTCGATCAGCGCCAGGCTGTCGAAAGCGCCGTCGATGCGGATATAGGCACGCGCGCCTGCGGTTTCGACAAAGCCCGACGGCGCCACCGCGTTTTGCGCGGCGAGGGCGGCGAAGATCTGGTCGGGCTTGATGCCCAGCGTGGCCAAGCGCTCATAAGAGAACTCGACAAAGATCCGCTGGGCCTGTTCGCCGAGGATATTGACCTTCTTCACCCCCGGCAGGTTGAGCAAGCCCTGGCGCAGGTCTTCGGCCATCTGCACTTGCTGGCGATGGGGCAGGTGTTCGGCTTCCAGCGCATACAGGGCGAAATACACATCGGAATATTCATCGTTGAAGAACGGCCCGATCACGCCTTTGGGCAGTTTCGCCGCTTCGTCGCTGAGTTTTTTGCGGGTCTGGTAGAACAGGTCCTGGATCTCGCTGGGGCGCGTGGACTCTTTGTAGGTCATGCGCATCGACACGAAACCGGGCTGGGCGATGGTCTCGACGCGGTCGTAGTAGTCCAGTTCCTGCAGGCGTTTTTCCAGGCGGTCGGCGACTTGTTCCTGCATCTCCTGGGCGGTGGCGCCGGGCCAGGCGGCGGTGATGGTCATGACCTTGACGGTAAACGACGGGTCTTCGGCGCGCCCCAGCTTGCCGAACGAGAAGATCCCGGCGGCGAGGATCGCAATGATCAGAAACAGCGTGACGGCGCGGTGCTTTACCGCCAGTTCGGAGAGGTTGATGCCGCGCATGCTCAGTGGTCCTGTTTACGGTTGAGGGCCAGCACTTGGGCAGGCAGCAGGCGCACCGCGTCACCGCTGTGCAGCAAGTGCGCGCCGAGGGCGACGACGATCTGGCCGGGGGTTACGCCGCTATCGAGCAGCGCGTCTTCCTGGCCGAGGCTGGCGACGTTGACGGGGGCGAAGCTGACCTTGTTGTCCGCGCCGATCACCCACACGCCGGTGCCTTGCCCGGCATCCTGCAACGCGCCGATGGGCACGCGGGTTTGCTGGGCCTGGCCGTTGCCTTGCAGGCGCACGGTGATGGTCGAGCCGAGGGCAAAACGGTCGACGGCGCCATGCAGCACGTAGCGTGCGCGGTAGGTGCGGGTGGTGGGGTCGGCGCTGGCCGACAGCTCGCGCAGCGTGGCTGTCACGGCCTGGTCCTGTGCGCCGAACGGGAAGGCCAGGGCTTTTTGCGCGGCCTGGTCACGCTGGTTTTCCGGCAGGTTGACGATGGCTTCGCGGGCGCCGTCATGGGCCAGGCGCGCCACGACCTGGCCTTCGGCGACCACTTGGCCGCGATCCACGCGCACATCGGTGATGATGCCGTCGCCGTCGGCCTTGAGCACCGAGTAGGTGCGGCGGTTTTCGATCTGGCTGGCATCCGATTGCGCCGCGGCCAGTTCGGCTTCGGCCACGCGCAGGTTGGTCGCCGACTGGTCGAAGATCTGCCGCGACACAGCGCCGGTACTGGCCAGGCGCTGGTAGCGGTTCTCGTCATCACGGCGCTGGCGCAATTGCGCCTGGGCAGCGTTGACGCGGTTTTTGGCCGAACGCAGGGCCAGTTCGAAGTCGCCGATGTCCAGCACCAGCAAGGTGTCACCACGGGCGACGTGCTGGCCGGGGTCGACCTTGCGTTCGATGACTTTGCCGCTGACCCGGAAGCCCAAATCGCTTTCGGTGCGCGCCGCGACCACGCCGGTGTAGGCGCTTTGCTGGGTGCCGGCGGCTTCTACCTTGGCGGCCAGAACGGGGCGCGGCAACGGCACTTCGGCGGCGGTGTCGGCCTTGCTGTTGCAGCCGCCGAGGACGATCAATAAAGCCAGGGGCGTGAGAAGACGCAGGGGAAGAGGGTGCATGACGGGCTCCAGGGGTGGCCAGTGGATAAAAAATTATGGACATAATTTTTGCTCATATTATGGTCGAAATATAAATTAATCCAGCCCCCGGATATTCCTTATGTCGAACGCCCCGGCCCCCTCGCGAAGCCTGTTGTTTTTACTGGTGGCGCTCACCGCACTCGGTGAAGTCTCGACCCAATTGCTCATTCCCGGCCTGGGCGCTATCGAGCAGGCACTGGCGGCGCCGGCGGGTTCGGCGTTGCTGGCGTTGTCGGCATTTGTCGCCGCCTTTGGCCTTGGGCAGTTGCTGTTCGGGCCACTGTCGGACCGCATCGGCCGCCGCCCCGTGCTGCTCGGCGGGTTGGCGCTGTATGTGCTGGCGACCCTGTCGATGCTGCTGGTCAGCGACATTCAACAGTTCATTGCCGCCCGCGTGCTGCAAGGCCTGGGCGCCTGCGCCGCGTTGGTGTTGGCGCGCACGGTGGTGCGCGATGTGTGGAAGGCTGAAGCGGGGCCGGCGCTGGCGTTGACCATGATCGGCATGCTCTACGCCATCGTCGTGGCGCCGATGATCGGCGGGTTGTTGATCAAGCTGCTGGGCTGGCAGGCGCCGATCCTGCTGGCACTGGTGATCGGCAGCGTGGTGCTGGTGTTGGCGTTGCTGTTCTTTCGCGAGAGCAACCACTTTTTGGACCCCAAGGCCGGGCATTGGCGCACCCTTGGCGGGCAATACCTGGATTTGCTCAAGGGCCGCCAGTATCGGGCGTACGCGGTGGCGTTGGCCTGCACCTATGGTGCGATGTTCGCGGTGATTGCGGGTTCATCGGCGGTATTTATCAACCTGCTGGGGTTCAGCAGCCTGGAGTACGGGCTTAATTTTGGCCTGATCGTGTCGATGCTGATCGTGGGTTCTACCTACACCCGGCGCAATATCCTGCGCCTGGGGCCGCAACGCATTGTGTCGATAGGCGTGACGCTGGTAGCCATCGGCGGGATTCTGGCGGGGGGGGTTTACGAGCTGTTCGGCCTGTCGGCGCTGGGCCTGGATATTCCGGTGGCATTGGTCACCCTCGGCGGCGGCCTGGTGTTGCCGGGCTCGGTGACGGGCGGGGTGATGCCCAACGCCCATCGTGCGGGGCTGGCCGCAGGGTTGATGGGCTTTTCGCAGATGTTTGGCGCAACGTGCAGTGGGCTGTTGCTGAGCCATTTGCGTGATGGCAGTGCCACGCCGATGATCATGATCCAGGCAAGCTTTGCGGTTTCGGCGTTTGTGGCGTTCCAGCTGTTGCGCCAGCGCCGGGCGGTGCTCGCAGCGGCGTAGCCTTGCTTTTATGTGGGAGCTGGCTTGTCGGGTCGCCGCATCGCTGCGATAGCATCACCGCGTTTTTACTGAATGACCGAGGTGTCTGTATCGCAGGCAAGCCACATTTGAACCGTGGTTGAATCAGGCCATGTCGTTCTCCAGATAGAACGCTACGTGCTGTTTTTGCCGTCTAGCGCTGTAAAGGTAGCGGATTTAAGCTGTGTTCATGCACTGCTTTCACGCCTTTGGAGACACACCATGAAAAACATCATCGGTATCTACACCAGCCCTCGCGGCCATTGGGTAGGCGACGGCTTTCCGGTTCGCACGCTGTTTTCCTACGACACCATGGGCAAACACATCAGCCCATTCCTGTTGCTGGACCACGCCGGGCCGGCCGATTTCACCCCGACTCAAGCCCGTCGTGGCGTCGGCCAGCATCCGCATCGCGGCTTTGAAACTGTGACCATTGTCTATAAAGGCGAAGTCGAGCACCGCGATTCCACCGGCGCCGGCGGCACTATCGGCCCAGGCGATGTGCAATGGATGACCGCGGCCAAAGGCATCCTGCATGAGGAGTTCCACTCCGAGGCGTTTGCCCAAAAGGGCGGCGCGCTGGAAATGGTGCAGTTGTGGGTCAACCTGCCGGCCAAGGACAAAATGACCGACGCCGGTTACCAGACCATCCTCGACGGCGATATCCCGGCGCTGCCCCTGGCCGATGACGCCGGCAGCCTGCGCCTGATTGCCGGCGAGTTTGCCGGTGCAAAAGGCCCGGCCCGCACCTTCACGCCGATCGACGTGTGGGATGTGCGCCTCAACGCTGGCAAGGCCGTGACCCTCGACCTGCACGCCGGGCGCAATACCGCGCTGGTGGTGCTCAAAGGTACGGTACAGGTCAATGGCCAGGAACTGGTGCGCGAAGGGCAACTGGCGTTGTTCGAACGCGACGGCGATCAACTCGCCCTGGAGTCCAACAACGACGCGATGTTCCTGTTGCTCAGTGGCGAGCCTATCGACGAGCCCATCGTCGGCCACGGCCCGTTCGTGATGAACACCGAGCAAGAGATTCACCAGGCCTTTGCCGACTTCCAGTCCGGCCAGTTCGGTCAGATGCACCCCTGATTTACCCCGGGCTATCGCAACCTGTTTAACGGCTATAACGCTTTGACTGGCGCCCAGTAAGCGCGAGACCCAAGGGTTGCCACATACCCCTGTGTGAGCGGGCTCTGTGTGGGAGCTGGCTTGCCTGCGATGCAGACACCTCGGTATGACTGATAAACCGAGGTGATGCCATCGCAGGCAAGCCAGCGCCCACACAAAACCAGCGCCCACACAAAGCCCACACACATTTTGCGCTGCGCTATACCCGCTATCTTCAATTCATGCGATCTTCTCGCCATACACCCTGGAGTCGCCTGGATGCCCTCATTTATCGCTGAACACCCGATGCTGTGCGCCGTGGCGCTGATCTTTATCGACATCGCCGTGTGGCGGCTTATTTCCGCCAACCTCGCCAACTGGAAACTGGCGGCGCGCCTGGCGATCTTTGCGGTGTTCAGTGCCGTGCTGTTCAACGACGGCATGAACCCCATGCAGATGGCGCCCTATGGCGACAACACCGCGTTGCACCTGGCGGCCACGGCATTGCAGATCGGCTGGTGGCTGTTTGCCGCGCGGACCCTCACGGTATTGCTGGGCACCGTGATGATGAACCGGGTCGGGCACGGCGGGCGCTTGCTGCAAGACCTGCTGGGCGCGGTGATCTTTTTGATCGCGATCATCGCCGCCATGGCCTATGTGCTCGACCTGCCGGTCAAGGGCGTGCTCGCCACCTCCGGCGCAGTGGCGATCATCGTCGGCCTGGCGCTGCAAAGCACTTTGAGCGACGTGTTTTCCGGAATCGTGCTCAACACCACCAAGCCGTATCAGGTGGATGACTGGATCTCCATTGACGGCACCGAAGGGCGCGTCACCGACATCGACTGGCGCGCCACACGCCTGCAAACCTCCCAGGGCAGCATGGCGGTGATCCCCAACTCCCTGGCGGCCAAGGCCAAGATCATCAACTTCTCACGCCCGGCGGACATGTTCGGCCTGGCGGTCAGCCTGCAAGTCAGCCCGCATGCGCGGCCGCAAACCGTGATCGAAGCGCTGGAGCGTGCGATGCAAGGTTGCCGGCCTTTGCTGGCCAAACCCGCGCCCAGCGTGGCGTTCAAGGCTTCGGCCAGTGGCGGCGTGGAATACGAGATCAGCGGGTTCGTGCCGGCCATGGGCCAAAAGCGTGAAGTGCGTAACCAGCTTTACGACCTGGCATTCCGTCACCTGCAAGCGGCGGGCGTGGGTGTGCTGTCGGCCACTGAAAGCAGCGCGCCACCAGTGATGTCGTCTGCACGGGCGTTGCTGGAGCGGTCGTCGATTTTCTCCACGCTGCGCCAGGAAGAAAAAGACACCTTCAGCCAGAACATGACCCTGCACACCTACCGCGCCGGCGAGATGATCCTGCCGGCGGGGGAGGTCAGCGACCATTTGTTTATCGTCGAATCCGGCGTGGTTTCGGTGATGCTGATCAAGGGCGGCCACACGTTCGAAGCCGGGCGCATGGGGCCGGGCGAAGTGATTGGCGAGTCGGGGGTTTTGTCCGATCAAGCGGCGTTGGCGGACTTTACCGCCAAGACCTTCTGCACGCTGTATCGCATCGAAAATGAGTACCTCAAACCCTGCCTGGACGCGCGCCACGACATCAGCGAAGCGATGAAAGCGCTGCTGGATTTCCGCCTGCACGCCGCGCAAGTCCTGACCCAGGACGCGCCGGTGGTGCCGGTCAAGAAAGGCTTTTTGCAATGGCTGCGTAACCGCGGGTTGTGAGGCCGTAACGCCATATCGTCGGGATGTAAAGCGATCTAAATGTGGGAGCGGGCTTGCTCCCACATTCAGACTGAGTTGTTTCAGTTGAAAAGGGCGCACCGGGTTCGGCGCGCACTGCTGCTTGCTCAATGACTCAAATACACCGGGCTGTCGGTGGACAGCGAAGCTTTTACCGCGTGGGTCATGTCGGTGATCAGCGCTTCTTCGCGGTCTTCACTCAATGCCTTCAAGGTAATGGCCACCACTTCCTGCGGCGTGCTTTTCGGCGCCTGCACATCCGCCACCATGTCGGTGTCGATGTAGGCCGGGTGCACGCCGATCACCAAGGTGTTCTGCTCGCGCAACTCACCGCGCAGGCCATTGGTAAGGCCCCACTGCGCCGACTTGGAGGTGCTGTAGCCGCCGGAGCCTGGCGGGCTCAGCCAGCTCAGTACCGAGAGGATATTGATCAGCGCGCCGCCACCTTGTTTGGCCAGGATCGGCGCAAACGCGCGGCTCAGGCGCAGGGTGCCGAAGGTGTTCACCTCAAAGTGCTGCTGCAGGTTTTCGACACTGTCTTCGGCCAGCAACGAGCCGTACTTGAGCCAGCCCGCGTTGTTGATCAACACACTCACATCGCCACACTGCTCGGCGGCGCGCTGCACGCTGGCCGGGTCGGTAATGTCCAGGGCAATCGGCGTGCTGCCGGGGATATCCACACTGGCCGGGTCACGTGCACCGGCATACACCTTGGCCGCACCCGCTGCCAGCAGCGCGGTGACAAACGCTTTACCCAGGCCACGATTGGCACCGGTAACCAACACCACTTTTCCACGAATATCCATGATGCACTCCAGGTGACGAATTAGGTTTAATAATGAAACCGTTTTTATGTTGGGCTTGTTGGTCCTATAATGCAACCTAATATTTCTGATTGCCCGGAGGCCCGACGATGAAACGCAAATGCCTGGAAGGCGACTGTTGCCCGGTCGCCCGCGCGCTCGACGTGGTGGGGGATTGGTGGACGCTGTTGATCATCCGCGACGCCTACGCAGGGGTGACGCGCTTTGGTGACTTCCAAAAACACCTGGGCGTGGCGAAAAACATCCTCGCCACGCGCCTCAAGGACATGGTCGAACAAGGCCTGCTGCACACCAGCGAAGTGGGGGCGCGCAGCGAATATCAACTCACCGACAAAGGCCGCGCGCTGATGCCGGTGCTGGTAACCCTGGCGCAATGGGGCGAAACCTTCACGCAGCCGGCCGATGGCGCCACCCACTTGCTGGATGCGCGCTTGCTCAAGCCGCTGCGCAAGGTCGAGATCGTGTCCGAGGATGGCCGGGTGCTGGGCCTGGGAGACATCATCACGCAGGTGCCAGCGGCATAACGACTGGGCAATTGTGGCGAGCAGGCTGTTGTGGCAAACGGGCTTGTTATGGAAAACAGGCTTGTTGTGGCGAGCAGGCTTGCCCTGCGTTGGGTGGCGAAGCCGCCCCAATCCAGGCGGTGCGGTGAGTCAGGCAGAAAAAGCTGGGGCTGCTTCGCAGCCCAACGCAGGGCAAGCCTGCTCGCCACAACCGGCCTGCTCGCCATAACAACATGGCGACCTGAAACGCTCTCAGGCAAAGCCTCCAAGGCGTCAGGGGCATTTTCTTCAATACCACCGCCGTTCAGCCCTTTACCGTGAAGCCATCGTCACTCGGCATCACCAAAAGGAACTGCAATGAGCTTGATCCTCTCCATGGCCGCCTTCGCTTTGGCCACGTCTATCACCCCCGGCCCGGTCAATGTGGTGGCGCTCAGCTCCGGCGCGCGCTTTGGCTTTGCCGCCAGCCAGAAACACGTAGTCGGCGCCGCCGTCGGTTTTACCTTGCTGCTGGTGCTGATCGGCCTGGGCCTGCATGAAGTGTTGGTGCGCTGGCCGATCCTCACCCAGTTGATCCAGTGGGGCGGGGTCGCCTTTTTGCTGTACATGGCCTGGAAACTCGCGGTTGACGATGGCCGACTCGACGCCGAAGGCACCGCCACCGCGCCGTCGATGCTCTACGGCGCGATCATGCAATGGCTCAACCCCAAGGCCTGGCTGGCCTGCGTGGCGGGCATGGGCTTGTTCGTGGCCGATGGCGATGCGCGCCAAGTGTGGCTGTTCGCGGGGTTGTACCTGGTGATCTGCTACCTGTCGGTGGCGTGCTGGGCCTACGCCGGAACCTTCTTGCGGCGCTACCTGAGTAACCCGCAAGGTGTGCGCCTGTTCAACCGCTCAATGGCCGCGTTGCTGGTGGCCAGTGTGGGTTATTTGCTGATGGCTTGAGCAAGTCGCGGTATTGCCCCGGCGTGGCGGCAAAATGCAGTTTGAAGGTGCGCTGAAAATGCGCCTGGTCGGCAAACCCGGCGGCCAGCGCCACATCGGCGATCAGCTCGCCATTGCGCAATTGCGTGCGGGCAAACTGAATGCGCCGGTTCACCAGAAACGCATGGGGCGTGAGCCCGTAATACTGTTTGAACGCGCGGATCAGGTACGACGGCGACAGCTCGGCCGCCAGGCAAATATCCTCCAGCTTCAACGCCTCGGTGCAGTGCGCGCGGATGTACTCGGCGGCGCGCTCCAGCTTGTGGTTGACCTCACGCAGCGGCGCCAACGACGGGTTCAGGCGCTGCTGAACTTCGGTGAAATAACTCACCAGCGCACTCTCTTTTTGCAGCAGTTCGGCCTGCTCATCCAGCAAAATCCCGTACAGCTCGAGCAAGCCGTTGTACAACAGCGGGTCGCGGGTGTGCGGGGTCGTGAAAGCCCGATAACCCTGATCTGTGCTGAAACCCAGCTGGTATTGCAGGTCTGTCAGCCACGGTGTGTCGAGGTAAATCATGTGATACGACCAATGCTGGTCGTGGATCGGGTTGCACGCGTGCACATCACCGGGGTTCATCAACACCACCGTGCCGGCGCTGATCTCGAAGGTCTGCACGCCATAGTGGTAATAACTGCGCCCACGGGTGATGGCGCCGATGGAAAAATGCTCGTGGGCGTGCCGGGTGTAAGTGACCTTGCGCCCGTCGGCGATGGTGCGCGCCTCGATAAACGGCAAGCGCTCATCACGCCAGAAGCGCGGCGCGTGTGCGGGGTGAGAGGGTGTGTTCAGCGACATGGCGGTGGCTCCATCCCTTGAGGCGAGTTGCGATCATTGCACAGACCGCCGGGGGCGTCAGCTAAAGCTGCTTGGACAAAAACACCCGGCTGCTGCCTTCGGGCTGGCAGGGTATTTCACCAAACCGCACCCACCCCTGTTTCTCGTAAAAACCCGGTGCCTGGAAGCTGATGGTGTACAGCACCGCATTCCGGCAACCTCGGCGCCGTGCTTCGTTTTCGAAGGCCTGCAGCAATTGGCTACCCAGACCTGAGCCGCGCAGCGAGTCGGGCAAGTGAAACAGGTCGAGGAAGGCCATGCCCAGGGTGGTTTTGCCCGTGATGCCACCCAGGATCTGCTGGGTGTCCGGGTCTTTGAGCAACACCATCAACGGCCGACGATCATTGCCGCCAGTAACGGCCTCATTGAACGCGGCAAGGCCATCGCCCAGCAGGCGCTCGGCCTCTGGGTTGGGTTGGTCGCTGATTTCAATCATGCTCATGCGTTCGCGCTCCTCAAAGCCGCTGGCGCACCATGTGCATCAGCCGTTCACCCACCTGATCAAACCCTTTGTTCTGCGCCACTACCTGCGCGCCTTCCATCAACAGTGACAGCTCCTGCGCCAATGCCTGCGGCGCTTGCGCGCCCAATTGCTCACACAACGCGGCCACCCGCGCAAACTGGCGTTGCTTGTGCGCCTCGATCAATTGGCGTGCCGGGTGATCCGGCTCAGGGATCTCGGCCAGGCTGTTGGTAAACGGGCAGCCGCGATAACCGGCGCGTTGCAGGTCATCCACGATAAACCCGGTAAAGCCCAGCAACTGCTCACGGGGCGCGTCGGGGTATTGCTGCGCCAGGCTGTCGAGCACCTCGCTGTAGCTTTCGGTCAGGCGTTGCAGCCATTCCAGCACCAGCGCGTCTTTGTTTTCGAAATGCCGGTACACCGTCATCTTGGTCGAGGCGGCCAGTGCGGCAATCGCATCCACGCTCACGCGGGTGATGCCCTGCTGCGCAAACAGGCTTTGCGCGGCCTCGACAATACGCTCCCGGGGCGGCAGTTGAGGGGCTTGTTGCACACGCATGCAGAATCTCCGCTTGACAGCGATACCCATGAGTATCGCATGATACTAATCGGTATCGTGCGATACCGAAGAGTATCCATCATACCCGTTTGGAGCCACCCATGTACCTGTCCGAATACGCTGCCCAGGACGCCACCGGCCTGGCGCGCCTGATTCACGCCAAAGCCGTCAGCGCCGATGAAGTGCGCCGCGCCGCACTGCACGCCATGGCCACCCTCAACCCGCAGATTAATGCCCTGGTGGACACCTGGGACGACGAACCACCCGCAGCACCCGGCGCCTTTCATGGCGTGCCGATGTTGCTCAAGGACGTGGGCATCAGCGCCGCCGGGCGCCGCAACGAACTGGGCAGCGCCCTGGCCCTGGGCTGCACCGCCGAGGCAGACTCCGAACTGATGACACGCTTTCGCCGCGCCGGCCTGTTGCCGCTGGGCCGCACCACCACGCCGGAATTCGCCACCAGCACCACCACCGAAAGCCGCCTGTGCGGCCCCACGCGCAACCCCTGGCACCTGCAACGCAGCGCCGGCGGCTCCAGCGGTGGTTCCGCCGCCGCCGTGGCCGCCGGGATGGTGCCGGTGGCCCACGCCACTGACGGCGGCGGCTCGATCCGCGTACCGGCGTCACTCTGCGGCCTGTTCGGCCTCAAACCCAGCCGCGGCCGCGTGCCCATGGGGCCGGACGTTGATGAAGTGTGGAGCGGCCTGGCCGTACACGGCGTGTTGACCCGCTCGGTGCGCGACAGTGCGGCCCTGCTGGACGCCATCCACGGCGCCGCACCAGGCGATCCGTTCCAGATTGCGCCACCGCAGCACAGTTTTGCGGGGCTTTCCCAACGTGAACCCAAAGCCCTGCGCATCGCCCTGCAAACCCGCCCGCTCAATGGCCAGGCGCTGCACCCGGCGGTGCAACAGACCCTGCAGAACACGGCGCGGCAGTTGCAAGCACTCGGCCATCACATCGAAGAAATCCAGCCGGATATCGGCTTGAGCTGGGACGCCTTCGTCGAACTCAACGCGCGCTTCTGGTCCACCAACACCGCCGCCTGGATCGATGCCATCGCCGCCGCTACCGGGCGCGAGGCCAGCGCCCAGTACCTGGAACCCGCGACCCTGAGCTTGTATGCATTGGGCAAATTGCTGCACGCCACCGACCTGCTCGGCGCCCTGTGGGAGCGCAACCTCGTCGCCCGCCGCATGGGGCAATTGTTCCAACGCTACGACGTGCTGCTGTCACCCACACTGCCTGGGCTGGCGCCCGAACTCGGCGACTACAACCAAGGCCAGGAACAGCTCGACGGCCGAGGCTGGATGCAACGGGTGTTTGCCCATTCGCCCTTCACCGCACTGGCCAATGTGACCGGCAGCCCGGCGATGTCCGTGCCCTTGGGCATGCACGATGGGATGCCGATCGGCATGCAGTTTATGGGCGCGTTTGGTTGTGAAGGGTTGTTGCTGGGGTTGGGGGCGCAATTGGAGCAGGCGTCGCCCTGGACGGCTCGACGGCCGAAGGTGTGGGCCGGCGAAATACCCATCAATTAAGGGCCGACACCACCCCCCGTGGCGAGCAGGCTTATTGTGACGAGCAGGCTTGCCACAACAAGCGCTCGCCACAAAAATCCGGTTCGCCACAGATCGTTTTGTACCACCCATTCTGCTGAGCCTTGACTCTGCCCCAAGGGGCAGACGCCATGCTGTTTTCGCGCCACACCCCTCAGGTTTCCAAACGAAAAAGGACGTTAATGCATGCTGTGTCTGGTAACCGGTGCCAATGGGCATCTTGGCAATACCCTGGTCAGAACGCTGCTCAAACAGGGCCACCGCGTGCGTGCAGGCGTGCGCGATATTCACAACCGCGCGCCGTTTGTGGGACTGGATTGCGAAGTGGTGTACGCCGAATTGCTCGATGAGCCAGCCATGCTCAAAGCACTGGACGGTGTGGAGGTGTTGTTTCAAGTCGCCGCCGTGTTCAAACATTGGGCCAAAAACCCTGAGCAGGAAATCGTCCAACCCAATGTGCAAGGCACGCGCGCGGTATTGCAGGCCGCCAGCCGTGCCGGGGTCAAGCGCGTGGTGTATGTGAGCTCAGTGGCCGCCGTCGGCCACGACGGCAGCGCGCTGGATGAGTCCACATGGAGCGCGGAGCTGGCAAACCCTTACTACCGCTCAAAACTGCTGTCCGAACGCATGGCTTGGCAAACCGCCAACGCGCTGGGGCTTTGGATGGTCTCGGTATTACCCTCGGCAATGGTCGGCCCGAACGCCGCACGCCTGACCGACACCATGGGATTCGTGCAATCAGTCAAAGACCGCAAGCTGGCACTTGACCCCGGTTTTCATTTCAACTTCGTGGACGTGCGCGACGTGGCCACAGGGCTGCTGCTCGCCGCGCAAAAAGGTCGCCCAGGCCAGCGCTACATCTTGGCCAACGAGCATCCATCCTCCCTGGCCGACCTGCACGCTATTCTGGGTTACCGCCAACCCCCACGCGCGCCCCGATGGCTATTGATGGGCGTTGCCTGGATGCAAGAGCGCTGGGCGCAACTCAGCGGCAAACCGGCCCAGTTGCTGGTCAGCCAAGTGCGACTGTTCCACAACGTGCGTCAGCACTACAGCATCGCCAAGGCCAAGGCAGAACTGGGCTTCAGCCCGAGGCCACCGCAACAGGCGTTGCGTGAAGCATTTGCCTATCTGGACAGGCGCCAGGTTCAGCCGTATGAACCTGTTCACCGAACATCTCGTTCATCTGCGACTTAAGCCCCGCCAAGTGCACGTCCAAGGCCTGCAACGCGCAGATGCTGGCCTGCACCTCCAACCGCTTGGCATCCACGGCCTCGTTGGCCAACCCCAGCGGAAAGGCCTTCAACGCCTGCTTGGCCGCCAGCAACGGCGCCATTTGCGCCAGCTTGAAACCCGCCACCTGCGCCTTGCGGATCAAGTGCACCATCTGCACATGGTGCGCGTTATACACCCGATACCGCCCGCTGCGCTGGGGCGGGTTGATCAGGCCCATCTGCTCATACAGCCGGATGGCTTTTGGCGTACAGCCCGTCAGATGGGCGAGGCGACCGATAAACATGCAGGTAATCCTTTTCCTGAGGTATTGAATGGCGTCATTGCCGAGGCAGTTGCAGCGTCAGGCTTGCAACCTCATCACCATCTCATGCCACGCCATCCCGCCATGTTCCGACGGCGACGGCTGCACATAGCCGTAACCCATGCGCGTGTACAACGGCACATGCTGCTCCTTGCACATCAAATGAATCGTCTGCTTGCCCATGGCTCGCATGCGCTGCACAAACTCAGTCATCAACAGCCGGGAATACCCCTTGCCTTGCTGCGCCGGGTCAACCACCACCGACATGATGACGACATTCGGCGCCTCGGCCGCATGGCCCACCAACTCCTTGAACGCCTCATCCGACATCACCACCTGATGGGCGCAGCCACCATTGATAAACCCCACCACCGCGCCATCCGCCTCCAAAATCAAAAAGCCCTCGGGGTACTGCGCAATACGCGTGGCGATCTTCTCCAGCGTCGCGGCTTCGTCGCCTTCGTAGGCGCTGGTTTCGATTTCAAAGCAACGCGCGGCGTCGGCGGGCAGGGCGTTGCGGAAGGTGAGGTCGGGCATCGGCGTTTCCTGAGGCATTGAGCGAAAGGCCACATCATAGCGGCGCGCCCAACCCCTCGCCATCTCACGCTCAACCCGCTGACAAACACACCTCAAACGGTGGGAGCTCTCGAGCCCCAGCGAGGCAGCGAAGGCGGCGGCACAGTCGGTATTGATAGGCGGGTAGTCATTTGATCGTAACGACGACCTTACCTTTGGCTCGTCCCTGTTCGACGTATTCAAGAGCCTCTGCCGTTGATTCAAAGGAAAACGTTCGATCAATCACCGGATTGATGATGCCCGCCTCAACCAGTGCGCTGATTTGTTGCAATTGGGTACCGTTGGCGCGCATGAACACGAACGTGTACGTGATGCCCTGCTTGCGTGCCCTGCGCCGAATGCCGAGGCTCAGCAGACGCATAACCTGCTGCAATGGCCAGGATAACCCTTGCTCCTGTGCGAACAGCGCAGTGGGCGGCCCTGAGATGGAAATCAGTTGGCCGCCGGGTTTGAGGACCTTCAGTGACTTGTCCAACACATCGGTGCCGAGGCTGTTCAACACCACGTCGTAGCCGTGTAAGACATTTTCGAAATTCTGCTTTTTGTAGTCGATGACCACGTCAGCCCCCAGCGCCTTGACCCATTCGACATTCGCGGTGCTGGTGGTTGTGGCGACAAAGGCACCCAGGTGTTTGGCAAGCTGGATGGCAATGGTGCCGACGCCGCCGGAGCCTGCGTGAATCAACACCTTCTGGCCTTTTTGTAGCCGGGCGGTGTCGACCAGCACTTGCCATGCAGTCAGTGCCACCAAGGGCAGGGACGCGGCTTGCGCCATGCTGGTATTGGCTGGTTTCAGGGCGATCGCGTTCTCGTCCACGGCAATCCTTTCGGCGAACGTGCCGATCCGTGTTTGCGGCGGGCGAGCGTACACTTCGTCACCTGGTTTGAAGCGTGTCACATGCGAGCCGACCGTCACCACTACCCCCGCCAGGTCGTTGCCCAGAATCAGCGGAAACGAGTAGGCCAGGATCAGCTTGAACTCGCCTGTGCTGATCTTCGAGTCCAGCACGTTGACACTGCTGGCATGGACCTCGATCAAGACGTCGTGGGCACCCACTTCAGGGGCTGACGCTTCGCCGAGGCGTCCGGGTTGCTTGCCGTAGCGATCAATAAGGAATGCTTTCATCGAGGTGCGGCTCTTGTCGGTTGCAGGGAGGGTAGCCGGTGCGTGGTCAGGCATCGAGGAACGCCTGCGCCTTGGCCACAAAATCAACGTGGTGCTGGAAAATCCCGCCGTGACCGGCATCCTGATAAATCACCAGCTCTGCGTTGGGGATACGCTTGGCCAGTTCAAACGAATTGATGCTGGGCACCATGATATCGGTGTCGCCGTTGACGACCAGCACGGGTGCCTGCAAGCGTTCGAGGTCTTGCGGCGGCTGCTTGCCCCACGCAGTGATCGCTTTCAACTGGCGCAGGAAAGCACGGGGCGTCGGGCCTTGGTCACGATTGTTCTTGCGGGCTTGCAGGCGCTGCAAATACTGCGCGGCAGTTCTACGGCCGTTGGCCGTAGAAGTGAAGAACAGGTAGAACTTCGGATCGCGCAGGGTCAGCAGGCCTTTGAGAATCAATGGCCACGACACCGCGCCAACTTTGCCGATACCGCTGCCGCCGGCCGGCCCGGTGCCGGACAGAATCAACCGCCGCACCCGATCAGGCGCCTTCAGAGCGATGTCCTGAGCGACGAAGCCGCCGAGGGAGAATCCAAGCACATCAACGGTTTCCAGCCCCAGCGCACGGATCAACTGAATGGCATCGTCGGCCATCTCGCCAACGGTCAGTGGCGCGGTTCCACCCGAGCCGCCGATGCCACGATAGTCAGTGGTAATGACGCGTCGGGTTTGCGCCAGGCCATCGATGATTGCGGGATCGAAGTTATCGAGCACCGCGCCCCAATGGTTGAACATTACAAGGGGCACACCAGTAGTGGGGCCAATATCGCGGTAGGCGAATGGAATACCGTTGACCGTGATCGATTGGTTCGCCGCGTTGATGAACGACGTTGGCGAACCCGACGGGGGATTTGTCTGGGCTGAATTCATTACCACTCCCGATTTCTGGACGGATTCGATGCAGCGCCTTGCACTTGCATCGAATCCGCCCCAAATGCTCGCTACCTGAAGATCACTCTGGAGTCTGGTAACGCTGAGCCACCGCGGACTGACGGATTTGCCCGATCAGGCCCAGTCGTGCGCCCTGCAGGGCATCCCAACGCTCCGCTTCGTGCAGCGGCGGAATGGTCACGGGTTCGCGACGATCGAAGCCGACGAGAGCGGCATCCACCAGATCGCCCACTTCCATGATTTCACTCAGGGTGTTGATGTCGACGCCGGAGCGATCCCATATTTCCGTACGCGTGGCGGCCGGCAGCACGGCCTGCACGTAGACGCCTTGAGGCGACAGTTCCAGGCTCAAACCCTGGGACAGGAAAAGCACAAAGGCCTTGGTCGCACCGTAGACCGTCATACCGAATTCCGGTGCGAGGCCTACAACCGAGCCGATGTTGATGATCGAACCTTCACCGGCCTTGGCCAGGCGTGGAGCGATGGCGCTGGCGAGCCGAACCAGCGCCGTGGTGTTGAGGGCGACCAGTTGCGCCACTTTATCGGTGCTTTGCTCGACGAAATGACCGGACAGTGCAGCGCCGGCGTTATTGACGAGGATCCCGATGTGGGCGTCGTCGCGCAGACGGTTTTCAACCTTGCTCAGGTCGCCGGGTTGAGTCAGGTCCGCCGGGAACACCTCGACGGTGACGTTGTGTTCGCTGCGCAAGCGCGCGGCCAGTGCATCCAGGCGCGCCTGATCGCGGGCAACCACCACCAGATCGTGGCCGCGTTGTGCAAAGCGTTCGGCGTAGACGGCGCCAATCCCGGTGGAGGCGCCAGTGATCAAAACAGTGGGGCGAGTGCTCATGGGGTATCTCTCTTTCAGGATATGGGAAACAGAACGAGCTCAGCGTGCGCTGACGCTCGATTCAGCCAGTGTCGGGTAATCGATGTAGCCTGCCGCGCCGCCTCCATAGAGGGTGGCGGGATTGAACGCGGACAACGGCGCGCCACGTTTCAGGCGTTCCACCAGGTCCGGGTTGCCAATGAAGGGGCGACCGAAGGCGATCAGGTCTGCCTGGTCTTCAGCGAGCCGCGAGGTGGCCAGATCGAGGTCATAGCCGTTGTTGGCGATGTAGGTGTTTTTGAAGCGCTGGCGCAGGGCGGCGAAATCGAAGGGCGCCACGTCACGCGGGCCGCCGGTCGCGCCTTCGACCACGTGCAGGTAAACCACGCCGAGGGCGTCGAGTTGTTCTACGACGTAATCGAATTGCGCCTGCGGATCGCTGCTGGATACGCCATTGGCCGGTGACACGGGTGACAGGCGTACACCGGTGCGGTCGGCACCGATCTCACTAACCACAGCCTCCGTCACTTCGAGCAACAGGCGAGCACGATTTTCAATCGAGCCGCCGTAAGCATCGGTGCGCAGATTGGCGTTGTCCTTGAGGAATTGATCGAGCAGGTAGCCGTTGGCACCGTGAATTTCCACGCCATCGAAGCCAGCGGCGATCGCATTGACCGCCGCCTGACGGAAGTCGCTGACGACTCCCGACAGTTCGCTGATGTCCAGTGCGCGAGGCTCGGAGACGTCCTCGAAGCGGTTGTTGACGAACACTTTGGTGGCGGCGCGCAGCGCAGAAGGGGCCACGGGGGCAGCGCCGTTTTCCTGCAGGTCGACGTGCGAGACGCGGCCGACATGCCACAGTTGCAGAAAGATTTTTCCTCCCTTGGCATGCACGGCATCAGTCACGACGCGCCAGCCGTCGATCTGTACCGGCGTGTAGATTCCCGGGGTGTCTTGATAACCCTGCCCCTGCCGGGAAATCTGCGTGGCTTCGCTGATCAGCAAGCCGGCGCTGGCGCGCTGGCTGTAATAGGTCGCCGCGAATTCGCTAGGGACCAAGCCTTGACCGGCGCGGTTGCGTGTCAGCGGCGCGAGAACGACGCGGTTTGATAGCGTGAGGCTGCCGAGTAGGTAAGGCGTGAACAGAGTCTGCTTGGTCATCTGATGAATCTTCCGTGCCCGTTGATGAAGATCAGTGGTGCTTGCAATTAGGATGATGATCGAAATCTAAACTGTCAACAATTTTGATTATGGGTGACATCTATGTATCATCGGACTGAGGATTTCCCGGGAAACACGAGGTATTGCAAATGAGAGTAACCAAGGCCCAGGCGCAGGCAAATCGAGAGCACATCGTTGAAACCGCCTCTGAGCTGTTCCGTGAGCGGGGCTTTGACGGCGTCGGCGTTGCTGATCTCATGGCGGCCGCTGGTTTCACTCATGGTGGTTTCTACAAACATTTCGGGTCGAAGGCCGACCTGATGGCCGAAGCCTCGGCGTGCAGTCTGGCCAAATCGCTGACAGCCGCCCAAGCTCTGGATGTTCCGGGCTTCATCAATGTCTACGTGAATAGAGAACATCGCGACGCACGCGGCAGTGGTTGCACGATGGCCGCGCTGTGTGGCGACGCGGCGCGTCAGGCGGACGATGTGAAAGCGACGTTCGCCGAAGGCATAGAGCACACCTTGCAGACGCTGGAAGAGAAATACCCGACAGCAACGGATCCTGAGTCGGGTGAGGGCAGAAAGAAAATAATCGACCTGCTTTCACGTGCCGTCGGCGCGATTATCTTGTCGCGCGCCTGCCCGGATGACTCCGCACTTGCTGATGAAATACTTGAAGTGTGCCGGGCAGAAATGGTTGCTTCATGGCCGGTCGATGCGGTGAAGCCGGTGTAGAGACGGCGCTCATTCAAAGAGTAGCTTCAGTAAAAGTGCGATGATTCTGCTCGGAGCAGAAAGTTAATTTGAGTCCAGAACGATGGGCCGCGAATGACGGGCTTTTGGCCGATTGCTGACTTTAACGAAGGTCAGCAAACGGCTATCAGCGACATTACCGTTTTTTCCTTACGCCCACTGCCCGCTGCCAACCTCGTCGGCATTGAGTCCATTTTTAGCTTGATGAAACGTTTCAGCAAGTTTATAAAAATGGCACAACTCCAAGAAAGGCTTCCCTCATGACCCCGCTTAAACTCTTCGTTGCCCTCAGCGCACTGTCCGCTGCCTCCCACGCCATGGCCTGGGATTACGTTCTGCTCGACACCGACAAAGCCGCCCAGCGCTGGCAGATCACCAGCCAGCAACTCGGAATAAAAACCGACAAGCCCTTCAGCGTTACCCTGCGCACCTTGCACGGCGGTCGCCAGGAGGGCGTCAGCATCGTCGATATCGATAACGGCACCATGAAGCTCTCGGTAGTGCCGACTCGCGGCATGAACGTGTTGCAGGCCTCGGTCGGCAGTGTGCGCATGGGCTGGGATTCTCCGGTCAAGGAAGTGGTCAATCCGTCCTTCATCGAGCTCAATGGCCGCGGTGGTCTGGGTTGGTTGGAAGGTTTTAATGAACTGGTCGCCCGCTGCGGATACGAATGGGTCGGCCACCCCGGCGTCGACAACGGCGAACTGCTGACCCTGCACGGTCGGGCCGCCAACATTCCTGCGAACAAAGTCACCCTGCATATCGATGAAAAACCACCGTACGCCATCACCCTGCGCGGCGAATTGAAAGAGCAGGCGTTCAAGAAGGTCGACTTCTCGGTCGCGACCGAACTGGTCACCGAACCCGGCAGCGTCGTGTTCGCCCTCAACGACACCCTGACCAACAACGGCGACTATCCGAAGGAATACCAGGCGCTGTATCACAGCAACTTCAGCACCCCGTTCCTGGAACAGGGCGCTCGTTTTGTCGCGCCGGTGAAACAGGTGTCGCCGTTCAACGACAAGGCCAAGGGCGATCTGCCCGACTGGCAAACCTACCGCGCACCGACCAAGGACTACGACGAAACGGTTTACAACGTGGTGCCGTATGCCGATGCCAAGGGCGATACGTTGACCGTGTTGCACAACAAGGCCGGCAGCCTGGGCGTTTCGGTCGGCTTCAATACCCAGACACTGCCGGTGTTTTCCCTGTGGAAAAACACCGATACCCAAGGCCAGGGCTATGTCACAGGGCTGGAGCCAGGGACAAGTTTTTCCTACAACCGCCGTTACCAGCGGCCACTGAACCTGGTACCGACAATTGGGCCCAAGGAACACAAGCAGTTCCGCATCAGCTACAGCTTGTTAGCGGATAAGGCCGCGGTGGATAAGGCCTTGAAGCAGGTGAGCGAGATTCAGGATGGGCGGGAGACTGAAGTGCGGCAGACGCCGTTGGTTGATCTGACCAAGGAGTGATGCCGGCTGGAACATTGTCGGCCGAAGTGTGCGCGTCTGATCCCGTCGGCTTGTTCAAGGTCCGCCAGCGAGCGTGTGACCTTGAGCCTGCGACTGGCAGCAATAGATCAATGCCCTGCGGATGTCATCGGACAGCGCTCACTGATGCTCTGGATATGTACAGTCTAACTGTATATATTTGGGCTTCTACGCATTCAAGCATCAGGTGGCGTTATGTCAGCAGTGAACAAGGCTATCGTCCGTCGTTTCAATCAGAAGGTTATTGAGAATTGCGACCGCCACGAATTTGAAATGCTCGTGGCGCAAGACTTCATAAATCATTCAGCGGCAGCGGGGCAAGACGGAGGTCGGGAAGGTCTATGGCATACCTTTCACAATGTTCTGCATCCGGGCTTGTCCGACCTCCAGGTCGAGGTGCTGGATCAGGTTGCTGAAGACGACAAGGTGACGACCCGAAAGCGCATTACCGGCCGCCACTGCGGGGTGATTGCCGGGATACAGGCAACGGGACGTGCAGTGTCCATTGATATCATCGACATCGTTCGCATCCGCAACGGTCAATATGTCGAGCACTGGGGCGTCAATTCGTTGCCGAGTGTGCTGGCGGCTTTGCGCTCAGGTTGATTGACCGTTTGGGGCGGCGGCAATCAATTGCTCCAGGATTCTGACCGCAGCTTCGAGTGTTTGCAGCTGTGACGCGGTGGTTTTTTCCTTAAGCTGGCGTGCCAGCCAGTCACTGCGCTGAAGACGACTGTGTTCAAGCGCAGCTCGACCAGGGGGCGTCAGCTCGAAGAGCTGCTTTCGTGCATCGCTTGGATCAGGACTTCGTGTAACCCGCTGCTGCTGCTCCAACTGGGCGATAACCAGCCGCATGCTTTGATGCTTGACGTGACGATGTGCAGCAAGCGCGCTTATGCTCGCGGGGCCATGACGGTCAAGCAAACCTAGCGTTTCAGATTGTGCCGAGGACGGTGTGTCCGACCCACTGCGCACTTCCCGGACAAGATTGCCGACTACTCTTCGCAGATCTTCGGCTAACTGTTCAACTGCCTCTTCAAAAGAAGCAGAGTGATGATTGGGAGATTCTGAAGGGGAGGGCAATGGGCTTTCTCAGATGTGGTTGAGCAAATAAGCATACATGAGTTCGAATGACCGCTTCTGGCCCAGTGTAGTGTTCTAATGAAACCGGACACCCATTTAGGTGAGAATGCTCGCCAGATCGAGGCGTCAGATGACCAAACAACGCCGCTCCTTTACTCCTGAATTCAAGCGCGAGGCCGCAGACCTCGTGCTCAAACAAAACTACAGCTACATCGAAGCCAGCCGTTCACTCGGCATTGGTGAGTCAGCATTGCGCCGCTGGGTTGACCAGATTCAGAAAGAACATAAAGGCATCACCCCGCAGAGCAAGGCGCTGACGCCGGAACAGCAAAAAAATCAGGAACTGGAGGCCAAAATCGCTCGGCTTGAGCGAGAGAAATCCATATTAAAAAAGGCTACCGCGCTCTTGATGTCAGAAGATCACGAGCGTTCGCGCTGATTGACCAGTTGAGCGCCCATGAACCGGTTGATTGGCTGTGCAAGGTGTTTGACGTCACTCGCTCGTGTTACTACGCCCAGCGCCTGCGGCGCCGTACGCCCGATGTTGAACGGCTTCGATTACGTAGTCGCGTCAGTGAGCTGTTCTCGCAAAGTCGCAGCTCTGCGGGCAGTCGCAGCATTCTGTCGCTGATGCGTGAAGACGGTGAGCAACTCGGTCGATTCAAAGTGCGTAGCTTGATGCGCGAGCTTGAATTAGTGAGCAAACAACCCGGCTCCCATGCCTACAAACGAGCCACAGTAGAAAGACTGGATATCCCGAACACATTGAACCGCGAGTTCGACGTGCCAGCGCCCAATCAAGTCTGGTGCGGCGATATCACCTACATTTGGGCAAGGAAAATCGCATTACCTGACTGTCGTCCTGGATCTTTGTACGCGTCGGATCGTGGGCTGGACGATGTCGGAAAAACCAGACGCTGAGCTGGTGATCAAAGCGCTGGATAGGCTTACGAGCAGCGTGGCAGTCCTTCGGATCTGCTATTCCACTCGGACCAGGGATCGCAAGCCGACTCTTTCGCCAGCGTTTGTGGCGATACCGCATGCGCCAGAGCATGAGTCGACGAGGAAACTGCTGGGGTAACGCACCGATGGAGCGCGTATTTCGCAGCTTGAAAACAGAATGGATACCGACCGTGGGCTATCGAACTGCGCAGGAAGCACAGCGCGATATCAGCCATTTTTTGATGCATCGCTACAACGGGATCAGGCCTCATCAATTCAACGATGGGTCGGCTCCAGCGCGGGCCGTTTAACGTCGTGCCCGGGATTAGTTGACCACTACACTGGGCCTTCATGCTGGTCCATGTCCTGCAGCGCGTACGGGCCGCGAGGTTGCTTACATAATGAAAGTGATAGCCGAATACTGCAGGGTTTCTGGACTGCTTGCGGTTGGCCTTTCGATCACTACGGAATCAGCGTTGATTTCAACAATTTTTTCCTCCCTCTCTGTCTGTTTGTTGGGAAAGTCAAAGTATCCAGTCAGATTAACCAGCTGCCCAACTCCGAATTTATTCAGCTTGGTTTGTGCTTCTTTATTGTCCATTTCGGAAGACCTCAAAAGTGTGTCGTTAAGGTACAGGTGCCCCCAAAGGTTAAACGCTTTAAATTCAAGGGTGAGCTGTAAGAAATGACAGTTTTTTAGACGGTTTTGGAATTGAGGTCGTACGTGTCAGTTGGTTTCGGAAATCGGGAGTCGGAAATCGGGGTCACGGAAATCGGGGTCAGACCCTGAGGGATCCCCACAAATTTACCTTAAGCTATGCGCTTGATGGCTTACCTCATCACGCAGAGCCCGTTCCAATATTCCAAGTCTCCTCGGCCCCCAAAATCTGTGCAGCTTCGCCAGTATTCCAAGCCTAGTCGCCACAATGAGAGCACTCGCCTGTCTTTGATGCTGTTGCTTTGGTAGCGTCGTTCCAAACCGCTTTCTCGTGCCTGCAGCCCTGTCAAAAACAGAAGGTAGTTGGCCAAAGCAGCAATCAACAACAACACCTCAATGCGCTTTGGACAATGGCTTCGATGCAGATTAAGGCCCAATCCCAGGTGCTCATTTTTTACATCTCGAAAGCCTTCTTCGATCTGCATGCGGCGCTTATAAATCGCTACGATCTTTGCTGGATTCCATTCGCCTTGCTTAAGATTGCTGGCAAGCAACCATGGCTCCCGTTCACGCCTGGCTGACTGTCC
>NZ_LJRY01000199.1:0-240704 GCF_002742515.1 Pseudomonas sp. 2822-15
CGAAATCGACCCTGCCAGTTAAAAACTGTTACCTATGTGCGTGAACTGATTTGTAACCCATGTGGGTGAGTCATACCCCGGCGAGGACCTTTTGGTTACTTTTGCGTCCTTGCAAAAGTGACCCGCTGTAAGAGCGGAACCAATAGAAGCCGTTACCGCAGCAACGGATATGTACTCAGCAACCCCGCCACAACCCAAGACCTCGGCATCCCCCCGGTCACAAGGAAAAACCGAGGTGCCTGTAGCGAGGGCAAGCCCGGCGCCAACACTCAGTCAGCAGAGAACTTGAACACAGTGTTCTGGCTATAGGTCTGCCCCGGATTCAACCGAGTCGAAGCAAACTTGGGCTGGTTGGGCGCATCAGGAAAATGCTGGGTTTCGAGGGTAAAGGCACTCCAGTGCTGATACGTCTTGCCGCCTTTGCCCTTGACCGTGCCGTCGAGGAAGTTGCTGGTGTAGAACTGCACCCCAGGCTCGCTGGTGTAGAGCTTCAAACGCCGGCCAGACGCAGGGTCGTGTACTTCGGCGGCGAGTTGTTTGATATCGCCCTGGGTGTCGAGCGCCCAGTTGAAGTCAAACCCACCTTGTTTCGGCTCGGCAAATTTAAGCTGCGGATGTTCGTCCTTGATGTGCTGGCCGATCGGCGTGGGCTTGAGAAAGTCCATCGGCGTGCCCTTGACCGGTGCCAGCTCGCCGGTCGGAATCAGGGTGGCATTCACCGGGGTGTAATGGCTGGCATGCAAGGTCGCGACCTGCTTGAGAATGTCGCCGTTGCCCGCGCCGGCCAGGTTGAAATAGCTGTGGTTGGTGAGGTTGAGCACCGTGGGTTTGTCGGTGCTGGCCTTGTAGTCGATATGCAGTTCGTTGTGATCGTTGAGGCTGTAGGTGACCTCGGTCTTCAGGTTGCCGGGAAAACCCATTTCACCGTCCTTGGACAGGTAGCTGAGTTTGACGCCGACCGAGTCCTTGCCCTTGACGGGTTCGGCTTGCCAAACGTGTTTGTCGAACCCCTGGGCGCCGCCGTGCAGCGAGTTGGGGCCGTCGTTGAGCGGTACCTGATAGCGTTGGCCATCAAGTTCAAACGCACCGCCCGCCAGGCGGTTGCCGAAGCGCCCGATGGTCGCGCCAAAAAACGCCGTGCCGCTCTGATAGCCCTGCACGTCATCAAAACCCAGTACCACGTCATCGATCTTGCCGTTTTTATCCGGCACTTTGAGTGACTGCAACACGCCGCCGTAGGTGATCACCGTGGCTTGCATGCCGTGGCTGTTGCGCAAGATGTACTGCTCGACGGCGGTGCCGTCGTTGGTTTTACCGAAGGGTTTGTGCTCGCTGGTTAGGCCTGCAGCCTGGGCGCCGCCGCTGGCGATCAGCATGGACAAGGCGAGGCCGGAAAGCAGGTGACGAGGGTGCTTCATGGTCGAACTTCCTTTTGTTGTTTTCAGTGGAATAGTTCTACTAATGTGCGATATTTTGTGGTTGCAGCAGCAGATTTATAGCCTTTTACGGCCTGTTTGCAAAATAAAATAAGACTAATTAAGTGAGGCAACCTTTATATGACCACTCAGCAGGCTGTTTACCCCGACCTTGAGGGTAAGACCGTTCTGGTTTCCGGTGGTGCCTCAGGCATCGGCGAATTCCTGGTACGCGCGTTCGCCGCCCAGGGCGCCAAGGTGGGTTTTGTGGACCGGGCGCAAAGCCAGGGCGAGCGGCTGGCCGCGCTGCTGCATTCCCAGGGCTACAACGTAGAGTTCGTGTGGTGCGACATTACCGATGAAATCGCCTACAAGGCGGCGATCGAGCGCTTTGAGCACTCGCTGGGGCCGATCACCGTATTGGTCAATAACGCGGCCAACGACGTGCGTCACACCCTGGAGGAAGTCGATTCGGCGATGTTCGACAGGCTGATCGCCGTCAACCTCAAGCACGCATTCTTTGCCGCCAAGGCCGTGGTGCCGATGATGAAACGCGCCGGCGGCGGGGCGATCATCAACCTGGGCTCGGTGGGGTGGATGATGGCGTCTGCCGGCTACCCGGTGTACGCCGCCAGCAAGGCGGCTGCCCATGGCATGACCCGCGCCCTGGCACGGGAACTGGGCCCCAGCCATATCCGCGTGAACACCCTGGTGCCCGGCTGGGTCATGACCGACAAACAACTGGCGATGTGGGTCGATGATGCGGCCAAGGAGCTGATCAGCCGCAGCCAGTGCCTGCCCGGCAGCGTGCTGCCGGAACACATCGCCAATATGGCGTTGTTTCTCGCCTCCGATGCCTCGGCGATGTGCTCGGCGCAGAACTTTATTGTGGATGGCGGCTGGGTCTAGGCCAGCTATTCGACGGGGTAGCGCTTGAACGCCGGATGCTGTTCCAGCCGGTCGGCGTGACGTTGCAGGTTAGGGAATGCCTTGGGGTCGAGCACCAACGGCAGTTTGAGTTGGGTGAACGACCACGCGACTGCCGCGGTCAGCGCCGCCTGGGTCAGCGGCGCGTCGGTGGATTGGGCAAGGTGCTTTTCCAGCAGTGAATAGGCGGCCAACAGTTGCCCGGTCACGCGGTCTACCCACGGCTCATGGCGTTTTTCTGCCGGGCGCAGATTGTCCTCATAGACGATCTGCACGGTTTTCTCGCAGGCCGCCAGGGCCAGCCCAAGCAGGTGCAGCTCGTGGGCGCGGGCGCCAGGCGCTTGCGCCAGCAGCTTCTTGTCGATGGGGGCCTGGGCTTCGAAATAGTCCAGGATCAGGCTGGAGTCCATCAGCACGGTGCCGTCGTCCAGCACCAGGGTCGGTGCCTTGACCACCGGGTTGATCGCGTGGAACTGCTCAAAGGTGCTGAACACCGACACCGACTGATGTTCAAACGCCACGCCGTACAGGTCCAGGGAAATTGCCACGCGGCGTACGTAAGGCGAGTCCAGCATGCCGACCAGTTTCATGAAGCCTCCGTTGCTTTCAGGTGATTGCTTTCAGTTGATTCGATCAGGAGATTAAGGGCACAGGATCGTCCTGTGCAACGGTTTCGCACAGTTGCCGATAGGCTTGCACCAACTGCTCCAGGTTGAACGCCAAATTGCGCCCGCTGGGGTTGGGCAGCACCCATACCGCTGCGCCGCCCAATAACGGCGGCTGCAGCCCCCAGGCAACCTCGCGTTGGCCGGACACCGCGCTATAGCCGACCTTGCCCAGAAAGGCCACGAAGCGTGGCTGGCAGCGGCGGATTTTCTGTTCAAACGCTACGGCTGCGTCGTTGAATTCATGCCGCGCCAATTCCCCCGCGCTCGCTGTCGGGCGCTCCACCAGGGTGGTCAGGCCGCAGTGGTAGTCGAGCAAGCTGCGCCCCGCTTCGGGGCGGATCTCATGGGGCGTAAAACCGGCCAGGTGCAACGTGCGCCAGAAGCGGTTGCTGCGGTTGGCGAAGTGCAGGCCCAAGGCGGCGGAGCCTTTGCCGGGGTTGATGCCGCAGAACACCACGTTCAAGTGCTCGGTGAGGATGTCTTCGAGTCTGTCGCTCATGTCGGGTCTACCTGCAAATGCATCAGCAACCATTGGGTAAAGCTGCGCGCCAGTGGTGCATTTTCACTGTCACGGTGGGTCGCTTAGGCGTCCTTGGCCAACAAGGTGCGGGCAAATTCGTCGGAGGCGATAAAGTCCAGGGTCTGGCGCAGTTGCGCCGCCGCTTCACGGCCGAATGCCTGATCGAAGCGTTCGGCCATTTGCGTGGAAATACGCTTGGCCGCCAGGTGGGTGCGCTTGCCGTGTTCGGTCAGCAGCACGCGCCGGGTACGCCGGTCGAGTTCGTCCACGCGCAGCTCCACCAGGCCGTCACGTACCAGCGGTTTGAGCGTGTGGCCGAGCGCGGACAAATCCATCACCAGGGTTTGTGCCAGCTCGCCCATTTTCGGCGTGCCGGCCTTGGCGATGCGGTT
This sequence comes from Pseudomonas sp. 2822-15, assembly GCF_002742515.1. Taxonomy (NCBI): domain Bacteria; kingdom Pseudomonadati; phylum Pseudomonadota; class Gammaproteobacteria; order Pseudomonadales; family Pseudomonadaceae; genus Pseudomonas; species Pseudomonas sp. 2822-15. The sequence continues at coordinate 3,923 of NZ_LJRY01000199.1, forward strand.
GAGCAGCGCGTATTGCGTGGCTTTGAGCCCGCAGGGCGCGAACGCTTCGTCATAGATCTGGCCCAGGCGGCGCGAGGTGCGGCGCACGGCACCGTTGACGCAGGCGCTGGGGCTCTCGGAGCAAGGCGGGGCAGATTTCAAGGGCAGATACTCTCTGATACAAAACACGACGCGGCTGATTATGCCTGCGCGACCTGTCAGGACAAGGCCTTTCGGACCGAACTGACGCTCCAGATGAAAACTGAGACAGCTTGAAACAAATTAGTTGCGTATGCCACTAAGTTCGATATCGTGGCATATGCCTCTTTGTGACCTGGATGTCGTTACAAAACCCCAGGACGTGCGTGGGGCGAGGCGGGAAAACGGCATGGCGAAGCCTGCTTGACCGACCAATCTCCTGTCTGGATCACTTCCTATGCTCAACCTCGTGCGCATCGCCTTGCTGCGCCCCTATACCTTTGTGGTATTGGCTATTTTCATCCTGATCGTCGGGCCGCTGGCGGCCTGGCGCACGCCGACCGACATCTTCCCGGAAATCCGCATTCCGGTGATTGCGGTGATCTGGCAGTACACCGGTTTGCCGCCTGACCAGATGGCGGGGCGGATCACCTCGCCATTCGAGCGGGTGCTGACCACCACCGTGAACGACATTCGCCATATCGAAGCGCAGTCGATGAACGGCTACGGGATTGTGAAGATCTTCTTCCAGCCCGGCGTCAACATCAGTACCGCCAACGCCCAGGTGACGTCGGTGTCCCAGGCGATCCTGCGGCAATTGCCGCCCAGCACCGTGCCGCCGCTGGTGCTCAACTACAGCGCCTCCACCGTGCCGATCGTGCAGCTGGCTTTATCCGGGCCGGGCCTGAGCGAACAGCGCCTGGGCGATATCGGCCTGAACCAGGTGCGCCTGATGCTCACCAGCGTGCCCGGCGCGGCCCTGCCATACCCGTTTGGCGGCAAGAGCCGGCAGGTGCAGATCGACCTCGATTCGGCGCGCATGCAAGCCCGTGGCCTGTCGGCGCAGGACGTCGCCACCGCCCTGGCCACGCAGAACCTGATTACGCCGGTGGGCACCCAGAAGATCGGCAGCTACGAATTCAACCTGCAACTGAACAACTCGCCGTCGGACTTCCATGACCTGGAAAACCTGCCGATCAAGACCGCCGACGGCACCACCGTGCTGATCCGTGACGTGGCCACCGTGCGTGACGGCAACCCGCCGCAAACCAACATCGTGCATGTGAACGGCAACCGCTCGGTGCTGCTGCCGGTGCTCAAGACCGGTTCGGCGTCGACTTTGGGCGTGATCGCCGGGATCAAGGAAAAACTTGCCGACAACAAGGCTGCGTTGCCGCCCAATCTGAATATCGACCTGATCGGTGACCAGTCGCTGTTCGTGCGCTCGGCCATCAGCGGCGTGGCCCGTGAAGGCTTGATCGCGGCGGCGCTGACCAGTCTGATGATCCTGCTGTTCCTCGGCAGTTGGCGTTCGACGGTGATCATCGCTACCTCGATTCCGCTGGCGATCCTGGCCTCGATTGCCACGCTGTCGGCTCTGGGTGAAACCCTGAATATCATGACCCTCGGCGGCCTGGCGCTGGCCGTGGGCATCCTGGTGGACGATGCCACGGTGACCATCGAGAACATCAACTGGCACCTGGAGCAGGGCAAGCCGGTGCAGACGGCGATCCTCGACGGGGCGGCGCAGATCGTGACGCCGGCGTTTGTCTCGCTGCTGTGTATCTGCATCGTGTTTGTGCCGATGTTCTTCCTTGATGGTGTGGCGCGTTTCCTGTTCGTACCGATGGCCGAAGCGGTGATCTTTGCCATGATCGCTTCGTTCCTACTGTCGCGCACGCTGGTGCCGACACTGGCCAACTACCTGCTCAAGCCGCATGTACACGGCGACGACGGGTATGCACCGTCGCGCAACCCGCTGGTGACTTTTCAGCGCGGTTTCGAGAAGCGTTTTGAGGCCTTTCGCGAGCGTTACCGCAGCGTGTTGCACGGCGCCTTGCACCATCGTCGCGCGGTGGTGATCGGCCTGCTGGTGTTTGTCGCCGTGTCGTTTGCACTGGTGCCGTTCCTGGGCCGCAACTTTTTCCCCGAGGTCGATTCCGGGCTGATCCTGTTGCACGTCCGCGCTCCGGTGGGCACACGGGTGGAGAGTAATGCGCACCTGATCGCCGACATCGAAAACGCGATCCGCCGCAACGTCCCGGCCGAGGAACTCAAAGCCCTGGTCGACAACATCGGCCTGTCCATCAGCGGTATCAACGTGGTGTACAACAACACCGGCACCGTGGGTTCCCAGGACGCCGATATCCAGATCAGCCTTAACGAAGGCCATCGCCCGACCGCCGAGTACATGCGCCAATTGCGCGAAACCCTGCCACGGGAATTCCCGAGCGCGGTGTTCTCGTTCCCGGCCTCGGACATTGTCGGGCAGATCCTCAACTTCGGTTCTTCGGCACCGATCGACCTGCAAATCACCGGCAATAACCTGGCGGCTAACTTCACCTATGCCAGCGCGCTGCTGCGTGATATTCGCCGGGTGCCGGGGGTGGTGGATGCGCGCATCCAGCAGTCGCGGCAATTGCCGACGTTCAATATCGACGTGGACCGCACCCGTGCGCAGTTGGTCGGCCTCACCGAACGGGATGTCACCAACAGCCTGGTGGTCAACTTGGCGGGCTCCAGCCAGGTGGCGCCGACGTTCTGGTTGAACCCGGCCAACGGCATTTCCTACCCGATCGTGATGCAAACCCCGCAATACAATCTGGAAAGCCTGGCCGCACTGCACAACTTACCGCTGAGCGGCAGCAATGGCGCGGCCACCGACCAGACCTTGGGCGGCCTGGCGAATATCCAGCGCAGCCACAGCAGTTCGGTGTTCAGCCAGTCGGATATCCAGCCGGTGGTTGAGGTGCTGACCGCGATCCAGGACCGTGACCTGGGTGGCGTCGCCGCCGATATCCAGAAGATCATCGCGGCCCACGCCGGTGAAGTGCCGACCGGCTCCAAGGTGATTTTGCAGGGCCAGGTACAGACCATGAACGCGGCCTTCAGTGGCTTGCTGTTCGGCCTGTTGGGCGCGGTGGTGCTGATCTATTTGCTGATCGTGGTCAACTTCCAGTCCTGGGCCGACCCGTTTGTGATCATCACCGCGTTGCCGGCGGCATTGGCGGGCATTGTGTGGATGCTGTTTGTTACGCATACGCCGCTGTCGGTGCCCGCCTTGACGGGAGCGATCATGTGCATGGGCGTGGCCACCGCCAACGCCATCCTGGTGGTGAGCTTCTGCCGTGAGCGTCTGGCCGTGCATGGCGATGCTGTGCAGGCCGCGTTGGAGGCCGGTTTCACGCGGCTGCGGCCGGTGTTGATGACCGCCATCTCGATGATCATCGGCATGGCGCCCATGGCGCTGGGCCTGGGCGAGGGCGGCGAGCAGAACGCGCCGCTCGGCCGTGCGGTGATCGGCGGGCTGGCGTTTGCCACCATCGCCACATTGATTCTGGTGCCGTTGATTTTCAGTCTGGTCCACGGGCGTCGCCAACACGCCACGCTGGCGACTACCGTTTCCCAAGGGGTTTGACATGTCCGTTTCCAGTTCTCAAAAAAAGCCGTCCCGTGGCCTGCTGTGGCTGATCGTGGGCGGTGTGACGGTGGTGGTCATCGTCGGTGTCGGCCTGAGTGTGCGCGCCAGTGAATCCCGTGATCTCAAGACCTGGACCGATGCCCAGGCACTGCCCAGCGTCAACCTGGTCAAGCCGGTGGTGCAAGCGCAAGGCCCGGTCCTCAACTTGCCGGGGCGCATGGAGGCTTATTCGCGGGCGTCGATTTTTGCGCGGGTCAATGGCTACCTGAAATCCTGGAATGTCGACATCGGCACCCGTGTCAAAGCTGGCCAGGTATTGGCCGAAATCGACACCCCGGAACTCGACCAGCAACTGCTGCAGGCCCGCGCCACTTTGGCATCGGCCCAGGCCGATGAGCACCTGGCCGCAACCACCGCCAAGCGCTGGCAGGCGATGCTGGCGACCGACTCGGTGTCGCGTCAGGACGTCGACGAGCGCACCGGCGACTTGACCGCCAAGCAGGCCAAGGTGACGGCGGCCAAAGCCAATGTCGAGCAGTTGGTGGCGACCAAGGGCTTCCAGCATCTGGTCGCACCGTTTGCCGGTGTGGTCACCGCGCGCAGCACCGACGTGGGCGCGTTGATCAGCGCCGGGGGCACCGCCGGCAAAGAGCTGTTTGCGGTGGCCGACGTCAGCCGCCTGCGCGTGTATGTGCAGGTGCCGCAGACCTTCTCGCCACAGATTCGCGAAGGCACCACGGCGCGCCTGAGCGTGCCGGAGTATCGCGGCGAAACCTTTACCGGCAAGGTGATCGCCACTGCCGATGCGGTCAACGCCGCGTCCGGCAGCACCTTGGTGCAACTGCTGGTGGACAACCCCGGCGGCCGCCTGCTGCCCGGTGGCTACACCAGCGTGCAGTTTGATTTGCCGGTGCAGGCCGACGTGCTGCGCGTACCGTCCAGTGCCCTGGTGTTCGATGACAAAGGCATGCGCGTCGCCACCCTCGACAGCCAGGACCATGTGCACTTCAAGACCGTCACCATCGCTCGTGACTTTGGCGACAGTGTGGAGATCGCCAGCGGCCTGCAAGCGGCCGACCGCGTTATCGATACGCCGCCGGATGGCCTGGCCGATGATGATTCGGTGCAGTTGGCTGTCGCCTCCGCCGAGGCCAAACCCCATGGCTAAGCGAACCCTGCCGGGCCTGCTCGTCACCTTGAGCCTGGGCGCCTGCTCGTTGGCGCCGCCGCTCAATGTGCCGCCAACACCCATCGCCGCGCAGTTTCACACCCAAGGCCCGTGGACCGCCGGCGCGCCCGACGACCAGGCCAACCGTGACGGCTGGTGGCGCATCTACAACGACCCGCAGCTGGACGCGATGCAGCAGCAGTTGCTCAACAACAACCCGGACCTGAGCGCGGCCCTCGCGCATTATCAGCAGGCCCAGGGCTTCCTGGCCCAGGACCGTTCGGGGTTGTTCCCCAAGCTCTCGGCCATCGGCAGCGGCCAGCGTATTCGCCAGTCGGACACCCGACCGCTGCGCTCGGCCACCTCGCCGGACGTCTACAACTCCGCCACCCTGGGGCTTGAGGTGGACTATGAAGTCGACCTGTGGGGCCGCGTGCGCGACACGGTTGCGGCGGGCACCAGCGATTCCCAGGCGGCCAGGGCCGATCTGGCGTCGGTACGCCTGAGCCTGCAAGCGCAATTGGCTGACAGTTACATCCGCCTGCGCGGTATCGACTGGCAGAACCAACTGCTGGAACAGACCCGCGACGCCTACACCAAAGCCCTGAGCCTGACCGAAGGTTTGCATGGCGGCGGCATTGTCTCCGGGCTGGACGTGGCGCGGGCGCGCACGCAGCTGTCGACGGTCAAGTCGCAACTCAAACAGAGCCTGGTACAACGGGCGGTGCTGGAGCATTCGATTGCGGCGATGCTGGGTGAGTCGGCATCAACCTACACCGTCGCCGTCAATGTGACGCCGATTGCCTTGCCCAACGTGCCCACCGGCGTGCCGTCGAGCCTGCTGCAACGCCGCCCGGATATTGCCGCTGCCGAGCGTCGCATCGCGTCGGCCAATGCGCGTATCGGCGTGGCCAGGGCCGCGTGGTTTCCGCAGATCACCTTGAGCGCCCAGGGCGGTTATCAGAGTGATGAGTTTGCGCGTTTGCTCAGCGCACCGAACCTGTTCTGGGCCATCGGCCCGTCGCTGGTCGGCACGCTCTTTGATGGCGGCGCGCGCCAGGCCCAGGTGGATATCGCCAAGGCCGCCACCGACGAGGCCGCGGCCAAATACCGCGGCGTGGTGCTGAGCGCTTTCGAGCAAGTGGAAGACAACCTGTCGCAAATCGCGGGCCTGGGCAGCGCCCTGGATGACCAGCGTGACGCGGCCGCCGCCGCGCAATACGCCGAAGACCTGTCGACCTCGCGTTATCGCCAGGGCGCCGTGGCCTATCTGGATGTGGTGACCGCCCAAGTGGCGGCGCTGGAAGCCAAGCGCAGTGTGCTGCAACTGCAAACCCAGCAATTAAGCGCTAATGTGGGCCTGATCAAGGCGCTGGGCGGCGGATGGAACGTGGCCCAACTGGCTGCATCGAACAGTACTCAAATCAAGGAGAAGTGAGCATGACCGACTACCTACCCCCGAAGGTGTGGACCTGGGACACCGAAAGTGGCGGCACTTTCGCCAGCATCAACCGGCCCATTGCCGGTGCGACCCATGAGAAAGCACTGCCGGTCGGCAAGCACCCGTTGCAGCTGTATTCCCTGGCCACACCGAATGGGCAGAAGGTCACCATCCTGCTCGAAGAACTGCTGGCCCTGGGGCACACCGGCGCGGAATATGACGCCTGGCTGATCAAGATCGGCGATGGCGACCAATTCGGCAGCGGCTTTGTGGCGGTCAACCCGAACTCCAAAATTCCGGCGTTGATGGACCACAGTGGCGACACACCGATTCGCGTGTTCGAGTCCGGGGCGATCCTGCAATACCTGGCCGAGAAGTTCGGCGCGTTCTTCCCCACCGAGCCTGCTGCGCGTGCCGAGTGTTTGTCGTGGCTGTTCTGGCAGATGGGCAGCGCACCGTACTTGGGCGGCGGCTTCGGGCATTTTTACGCCTACGCGCCGAGCAAGATGGAATACCCGATCAATCGCTTCGCCATGGAAACCAAGCGTCAACTGGACGTACTCGACCAGCGCCTGGCGGTGAGTGAGTACATTGCCGGCGATGAGTACACCATTGCCGATATCGCGATCTGGCCCTGGTATGGCGGCTTGGTCAAAGGCCGTTTGTATGGGGCCTCAGCCGAGTTCTTGTCGGTGCACGAGTACAAACACGTGCTGCGCTGGGCCGAGGCGATTGAGGCACGCCCGGCGGTACAGCGTGGGCGGCGGGTGAACCGGGTGTCCGGCGCACCTGAAGAGCAACTGGCTGAGCGCCACGACGCCACCGATCTGGACTGAAACCCGGTCAAAAATGTGGGAGCTGGCTTGCCTGCGATTTGCGGAGTATCAGTCGATAAATGTGTGACTGACCCACCGCAATCGCAGGCAAGCCAGCTCCCACAGTTTTGATTTGTGTGTATCAGATGGACAGGTTCTCTGAAGTCACGATATGCGGTGGGATGTGCACTCTGTGCCGCAGTGGGTCGAAGGCCTCGGTGGCCTGCAACTCCACCAGTAGTTCTATCAGCGCGGTCGCCGTCTGCCGTGGCTGTGAGTCCATCACCACATCAATTAAACCCCGGCTCAGCGCCTCACGCGACAACGCGGTGGACTCCTGCAAAATGCAGCACAGCGCCGGCCGCTTGGGCAGTTGCGCCAGGGCATTGATCACGCCGTCACCGCCGCCGCCCACCACGCACAGGCCGCGCAAGTCGGTGTGGCGGGTGAGCAGGTCGAGAGTGGCTTCTTCAGTGATGTCGCTGTTGTCCAGGTTGATCAGCGGTTCCAGCGGCTTGAGCCCCGGCGCATGTTCGGCCAGGTAACTGTGCAAGCCTTCAACCCGTGCCTGGTGGCCGAGAAAACGATGGCCGCCCAACAGAATGCCGACGCTGCCTTTGCGTGCGCCGCAGGTGCGCGCCAGCAGCCAGCCCATGGTGCGCCCGACTACATGGTTGTCCTGGCCCACATAAGGCTCCAAGGCGTGTTCGTGGATATCCGAGAGCAGCGCAACCACCGGCACGCCGGCTTCGCGCACTTGCGCCAGTGTGGCGTTGATCAACGGATGGGCAAAGCTGACCACCGCAAGGGCGTCGCATTGCACGGCCAATTGCTCGATCTGTGCGGCGATGGCGCTGGGCGTGCGGTCGAGAATGTAGTCGAACTGGCAGGTCAGGTTGGCTGTAGCGTGATGCTGCGCGGCCGCGCTGATCGACTGCGCCAGGTTGGCGTAAAACGCTTGGGCGGTGCCCAGCAGCAGGATGCCGAAGCGATAAGTGGGGCGCCGTTCGCGAATGCGCTGGCCAATCAGCCGTGCAGCAAAATAACCCACGGCTTCGGCGGCCTGGAACACCTGCTCGGCGGTCTGCGGATTCACCGGCGCTCGGGCGTTGAGTACGCGGTCGACGGTGGCCACACTCAAGCCCGCCTGGGCGGCCACGGTGGCGATGGTCGGGCGTTTATTATTGGTCATGACAGGCCTCTCAAGCGTCTTGATAGAAAACTATCAAGCCCCGCTGGGCCTGGATGATAGCTTGATAGGGAATGGATTCAAGGCCTTGAGGCGGATTTATCCGCGCTCTATGGTTTGTTCGCAAAGCACCTGTTACCCAACGCTTGCGGAGAACAATAACAATGCCTGAATACACGCCTCACCGCGCCCGGCGCGACTACAGCCTCACCGGCCCTGAAGCTTCCCGCGCCGCAGAGAAGGGCCTGGTCTCGGCCAGTTGGTATCAATCGCCGATCTCGCGTAAACGCATGAAAGAACTGATGCAGCGTCGCGACGGCCCGGCGTTGCTCGACACGGCCTTGTGGGTGTCGGCGCTGCTGGTTACGGGGTTTGGCGGCTACTGGTTCTGGGGCTCATGGGCGTGCGTGCCGTTCTTTATTGCTTACGGCGTGCTCTACGGCACCGCGTCCAACCCGCGTTGGCATGAGACCGGCCACGGCACTGCCTTCAAAACCCGCTGGATGAATGATGGGCTGTACCAGGTGGCAAGTTTCATGTGCATCTTCGAGCCGCATGTTTGGCGCTGGAGCCATGCGCGGCACCACACCGACACCATCGTGGTCGGGCGTGACCCGGAAATCGTCGAGCCGCGCCCGCCAAGCCTGTTGATGATGGGCCTGAGCCTGTTCAACCTGCCGCTGGCCTGGAAAACTTTCAGCGGCGTAGCGCGCCATGCGCTCGGCAAGATGAGCGCCCAGGAGCAGGACTTCATCCCCGAGTCCGAATGGCCCAAGGTGTTCCGTGCTGCGCGGATCTGGGTCGGCATTTATGCGCTGGTGATCGGCACCGCGTTGTACCTGCACAGCTGGCTGCCACTGATGCTGGTCGGCCTGCCGAGCCTGTATGGCGCCTGGCTCGGCTACCTGTTCGGCCTCACCCAGCACGTGGGCCTGGCCGAAGATGTGCTGGACCACCGCAGCAACTGCCGCACCATCTACATGAATCGCCTGCTGCGCTTTATCTACATGGACATGAACTACCACCTCGAACACCACATGTACCCGATGGTGCCGTACCACGCGTTGGCGCAATTGCACGAAGAGATCCGCAGCGACTGCCCGCCGCCGTACGCGAATATTCTTGAGGCGTACAAGGAAATCCTGCCGACGATCTGGAAGCAGCGCAGCGACCCGAGCTATTTCGTGCAGCGCCCCGTGCGCCATCGCACAGAACCCACTGCCCATGCCCCGGTCAATGCCGAAGCCACTGCTGGCTAAGTTTCACCCCACCCAATAAGAGAAAACGCCATGAACGATCAATGGATCGACGTCTGCGCCGTGGGCGAAATTGACGAAGAAGACGTGCTGCGCTTCGACCATGGGCCGCACACTTACGCGGTGTACCGCTCGGCCGAGAATGAATTTTTTGCCACTGCCGGGCTGTGTACCCACGAGAAAATCCACTTGGCCGACGGCCTGGTGATGGACCACGTGATCGAGTGCCCCAAGCACAACGGGCGCTTTGATTACCGCTCCGGCAAGGCCCTCGGCGCGCCGGTGTGCGTCAACCTCAAAACCTACCCGGTGCGGGTCGAAGCGGGGCGGGTTTTACTCGCCGTGACGGCGTGAGCATGAACGCACCCCTGATCATCGTCGGCGCCGGCCATGCCGGTGGCCGTGCGGCGCTGACCTTGCGCGAAGAAGGCTACACCGGGCGCCTGATCCTGATCGGCGATGAAGCGCACTTGCCCTACGAACGCCCGCCGTTGTCCAAGGGCTTGCTGCAAGGCAGCACGGACCTGGCGGGTTGCAGCCTGTGTGACAGCCAGCGCATGGCCGCGCTGGGCATCGAACATATTGCCGGCAACCCGGTCACGCGCCTGGAGCCGCAACAGCAGCGGCTGCAACTGGCCGACGGCCAATGGCTGGATTTTGCCGGTTTGCTGCTGGCCACCGGCGGCCGGGCGCGACGCTGGCCTGTGGAGCAGGCGAACGTGCTTTACCTGCGCACCCATGATGAGGCGTTGGCCCTGCGCGACGCCTTGCGCCCCGGCACGCGGCTGGTGGTGGTCGGCGGGGGTTTTATCGGCCTGGAAGTGGCGGCGACCGCGCGCGGCCTGGGCTGCCAGGTAACGGTGCTTGAAGCAGGCCCACGCTTGGCGGGCCGAGTGTTGCCAGCGGTGATCAGCCAAGCCCTGCTGGATTTGCATCGCCAGCAAGGCGTCGCGGTTCATCTGAACGTGGCGCTGGAATCCATCGACGCCGACGCGGTGCAACTGGTCGATGGGCAACGCTTGCCGTGCGATCGGGTGGTGGTCGGCATTGGCATGCAACCCAATCTGGAACTGGCCTCAGCCGCAGGGCTGGAAGTAGGGCAGGGCATTCGCGTCGATGCGCACCTGCGCACCAGTGCGCCGAACATTTATGCGGCCGGCGATGTGTGTGAGTTTCGCCTGGGTGGCCTGTATCAACGTCAGGAGACCTGGCGCAATGCCGAAGCCCAAGGCCGCCACGCCGCGCTGAATATGCTCGGGCGGGAGTTGCCGTTCGAGGCGCTGCCGGGCTTCTGGTCCGATCAGTACGACTGGGGCTTGCAGACCGTCGGCGTGATGACCCCGCTGACGGTCAGCCGGGCACTGCCGGGCGGCGGTTTGCTGTTGTTCCACTTGGATACCGACGGGCATTTGCAAGGCGCTTGCGGCTGGGCGCTGGACAATGGCGTGGCCAAGGACATCAAGCTGTGCGAACGCTTGATCAACGCGCGCATTGCACTCAATACGGCCGACCTGGCCAACCCGGACGTTTCCCTAAAACACGTGCTGCGAGGCTGATATGCGCGAATTTCTGGTGTTCCAATCCCTCTGGGCCATGCAGACCGAGCCCGGGCCGCTGGAAGCCCAGCTCGATCGCATCGCCGCCGCCGGCTTTGACGGCATCACCGACCATTACTGGAAACCCGCCGAGGCCGCGCGCCTGCACGCTGCCGCCAGCGCCAGGGGCTTGCAGATCGAAGGTCAATTGTTCCCGCAATCGGTGGATGACCTGGCCGCCGCGCTGGATGTGATCAGCCGCTATGGCTGCCACCACCTCACCCTGCAGGCCGATGTGCGCCCGCGCACACTGGGCGAGGCGGCCGGGTTGGTCGAAGGCTGGCAGCGTCTGGCCGAACAGGTGGACTTTCCGATCCTGCTGGAAACCCATCGCTACCGCCTTACCAGCGACCTGCTGTTCACCCTCGACCTGCTCGCACAAATGCCCGACTTGAAACTGCTGGCCGACCTGTCCCATTACGTCGTCGGCCGGGAGTTGCCGGAGCCTGGCGCGGCTGAGGACGACGAACACATACGCACGATATTGCGCCACAGCTGGGGCTTTCATGGCCGGGTGGCCAGCAGTGAGCAGGTGCAGGTCTCTGTGGATTTCCCTCAGCACCAGGCCTGGGTCGAGCGCTTTACCGGCTGGTGGCGCTACGGGATCCAAGACTGGCTGGCCCGGCCTGACACGCCCGATAGCCTGTCATTCACCTGTGAACTGGGCCCGCCGCCCTATGCAATCACCGATGCAAACGGCGGTGAAATCAGTGACCGCTGGGCCGAGGCGCTGAAGTTGAAAACCCTGATTCGCCAGGTGTGGGAGAGCTGCCAGTGATGATCTGCTAATCTGCGCGGGTTAAAACCGCCCTTAGCCTGTGGACTTTCATCATGAAGACTTGCCCTGTTCAGCCACCTCTTGAGCCGCAGTCCGTCTGCCATCCCATCACCAGCAGCGCGATCTTCATGGTGGCAACCGTCGCACCCGGCAGTGAAGACCAGGTGCGCGCCTGGTGCGGCGACATCGCCGGGCTGGTGCGTTCGGTGGGCAAGCGCGTGCCGGCGGGCAACCTGACGTGTGTCTGCGGGTTCGGCTCGGATGCCTGGAGCCGGCTGTTCGGCGGGCCACGCCCGGCGGCCTTGCACCCGTTTCGCGAGTTCGGCGTGCCAGGGCGCATGGCGCCGTCGACGCCCGGCGATATCCTGCTGCATATCCGCGCCGAGCAGATGGACCTGTGCTTTGAGCTGGCCACGCAGTTGATGGTGGCCCTGGGCGACAGCGTCAAGGTGGTGGATGAGGTCCAGGGTTTCCGTTACTTCGATATGCGCAGCATCATCGGGTTTGTCGACGGCACCGAGAACCCGGTAGGGCGCAAGGCTGTCGGCTTTACCATCGTCGGCGATGAAGACGCGGAATTTGAAGGTGGCAGCTACGTGTTGGTGCAGAAGTACCTGCACAACATGAGCGCCTGGAACGAACTGACGGTGGAAGCGCAGGAGAAGGTGATCGGGCGTACCAAACTGGCCGATATCGAACTGGATGAAGAGACCAAGCCGAGCAACTCCCACAGCGCCTTGACCGTGATCACCGACGCCGATGGCGAAGAAGTGAAAATCCTGCGCGACAACATGCCCTTTGGCCGCCCGGGCGCCGGCGAGTTCGGCACCTACTTTATCGGCTACGCGCGCTCGCCGCAGCCCCTGGAATTGATGCTGGAAAACATGTTCGTCGGTCGCCCGGTCGGCAACTACGACCGCTTGCTGGACTTCAGCACCGCCGTGACCGGCGGCCTGTTTTTTGTGCCCTCGGCCGATTTGCTTGAAGAGCTGGCCGAGCGTCAACCGGAATCTTAACTGAGCAACCCGGTGCTGACCGCCACAATCAGGAAGATCCCCAGCAGCGCGCGATAAATCACAAACGGCCAGGTGGAGAACCGCTCCAGGAACTTCATCAGGCCCCAGATCGCGAAGAACGCCGAGATACTTGCCACCACCAGGCCAAAGAGCAAATGTGGCCAAGCGTGGGCCGGCATGTCGGCGTGCAGCAGCACCCACAGTTCTTTCAAACCGGCCAGCGCGATCGCCGGCAGGCCCAGCAGGAACGAAAAGCGCGCGGCTTCTTCACGCTTGAAGTTGAGGAACAGCGCAGCGGTCAGTGTCGAGCCTGAACGCGAGACGCCGGGAATCAACGCGCCAATCTGTGCAACCCCGACAATCAGCGCATCGCGCAGGCGCATTTGGCCCATGTCTCGGGTGTGGCGTGCACGCACTTCGGCCACCGCCAGCAATACCGCCATCACCACACAGGAAATACCGATGACCATCAGGCCGCGCAACGGCGAGTTGCAGCTGTTGAGGGTCGAGGACAAGGCCAAACCGGCAATGCAGATAGGGATGGTCGCCAGCACAATCGCCACCGCCAGCTTGAACCACGGGTCGTTGTAGTCGCCCCGGCGTACCGCACCGATGCTGCCCGTGGTGACCTGGCGCACATCGCGCCAGAAATAACTGACCACCGCCGCCAGCGCCGCCAACTGCATCGCCGCCGAAAACGCCGAGCCGGGGTCTTGCCAGCCGAGCAGGGCCGGCACCACACGCATGTGGGCGGTGGACGACACCGGCAGCAACTCGGTAATGCCCTGGATCACCCCCAGGATAAAAATCTGCAGGTAATCCAGGGAGGCAAAGCCTACATCCAGGCCGGCGGAACAGACGTTGGTCAAAATAGAGGTCCTTGAGGAAAAGGTCGAAGCTGACGAAGTTTATTCTAAATGTTTCAGGAATTTCGGTTGGACGGGGCAAATCCGCAATCGGTTCAGCAAACAGAAAGGTTAGGCAATGTATTGGCCTGCGCGCGTGTTTTGTGAACAATGGCGCCCTGCGTTTTGTCACCGAGAGCCCCATGCCTGAAACCACCGTTGAACTGATCCAGACCGGCCCCGAAGAGGCCGAATTGATCCGCAATCTTTACCAGTATTACGCCTATGAGTCGTCGGACTGGGAGCAGGAAGATGTCGAGGCCGATGGCCGCTTCTACATCCACGATGAGCACCTGACCCGCTACTGGCAAGACCCGCAATGGAGCGCCAACCTGCTGCTGGTGGACGGCTATATCGCCGGCTTCCTGCTGATCGAAGGCAGCGAACTGCCGGGCATCGACGCCCTGGAACTGGCCGACCTGTTCATTCTCAAACGCTACCGCCGCAAAGGCATCGGCCGTGCCATCGCCACCCAGGTGTTGAGCAGCGGCCAGGCCGATTGGTTGGTGCGTTTCTATGACCAGGATGAAGTGTCCCAGGCGTTCTGGCGCGCCGTGCTGGATGATTTGCCGCGCCCGGTGCAGACCCTGGAGCTGGAGGATGACCCGCAGTTGGTGAGTTACCTGATTACCCGAGCGGTCCTGCATTAAAAGCCTGCTGCATAGCCTGCGGCGGCTGCCCGAAGGCACGCAGAAACGCCTGGCGCATGCGTTCGCGATCACCAAAGCCGGTTTCGCGGGCCACCACTTCGACCGGGTGGCGGCTGGTTTCCATCATCGCCCGGGCCGCTTCCACGCGCAGTGATTCGATGGCCTTGGCCGGGGTTTGCCCGGTTTCTTCGCGAAATACCCGGCTGAACTGGCGCGGGCTCAGGCGGGCGACCTCGGCCAGGGCTTCGACCGACAGGTCGTGGGTCAGGTTTTCGCGGGCATAGGCCAGGGCCAGTTGCACGCGGTCGGACTTGGGGTCCAGTTCCAGCAGGGCCGACAACTGCGACTGCTCACTGCCACGGCGTTGTGCAATCACCAGTTTGCGCGCGATGCGCCGGGCCAGGTCGCTGCCCAGGTCGGCCTCGACCATGGCCAGTGCCAGGTCGACACCGGCGCTCATGCCCGCGCCGGTCCAGATCTGGCCGTCGACCACAAACAGTTTATCTTCCTCCAGCTGGATGTGCGGGTAGCGCTTGCGAAAGGCGGGCGCGTGAATCCAGTGGGTGGTGGTGCGCTTGCCGTCGAGCAGGCCGGCTTCGGCCAGCACGAAAATGCCCATGCACAATGAGGCTACACGCCGTGACTGCGCGGAGGCGGCCTTGACCAGTTCGAGCAGGTTGGCTTGCGGCAAGCGAAATTCCAGGTAGCCGCTGACGATCAGCGTGTCATAACCCTGCGCGCGGATCGGCGTGGTGTTCACCGAAAAGCCTTGGGAGGTCATCACGGCGCCGCCGCTCTCCGACACCAGGTGAAACTCATAGGCCGGCTCGCCGCGCAACAGGTTCGCGCATTCAAATACCGAGCCCAGGCTAAGGCTCAGGGATTGGAAGTTCGGGTAAACCATCAGCGCAACGCTGTGCATCATTGTTCTCCTAAAAAACGCGGGCCAAGGGCGCGGGAGTGGCGATTGTCGGCGCGTGCCGGGTAAACGGCAACCGGCTTTGTGGCATGTCCGGAATCCTTGCGCATATGACATTGTTGAAGGTCTGCGTGGCGCCTAACATCCCCTCAACGAACTAGACGACTGGTCTAATCGGACGGGAAGCGTGATGAACAACGAAGCTAAAAATACTCGGCAGGTGATTCTGGACACGGCGCAAGTGATTGTCGGCCGCAAAGGATTTTCTGCGGTGGGCTTGAACGAAATACTGCAAGCCGCCGAGGTACCCAAAGGCTCGTTCTATCACTACTTCAATTCCAAGGATGCCTTCGGCGTGGTGTTGCTCGACAGCTACTTCGACCACTACGTCAAAGGCATGCAGCAGTTGTTCGATCAGCCTGAACTGTCAGGTTTCGCCAAGTTGATGCGCTATTGGCACTCCTGGGTCGACAACCAGACCGGCTGCACCGATACGGGCAAATGCCTTGCCGTCAAACTCGGTGCCGAGGTGTCAGACCTTTCAGAGCCGATGCGTCTGGCCCTGCAGCGCGGCACCGCACGCACCATTGCGTTGCTGGCAGAAGCCTTGCAGCACGGCGTTGAAGACGGCTCGCTGCCGGCACAGTCACACCCCGAAAGCCTGGCCCGGCGCCTGTATGCGTTGTGGCTGGGGACCAGCGTCATGAGCAAGATCACCCGAACATCCGCGCCGTTTGATGAGGCGCTGCTACTCACACAACACCTACTGCAACCCATCGATCGAGGCACTGGAAAATGAAAGTATTAATGGTACTGACCTCTCACGACCAGCTGGGCAATACCGGTCGTAAAACCGGCTTCTGGCTCGAAGAGTTTGCCGCTCCGTATTACACCTTCAAGGACGCCGGTGCCGAACTGGTGCTGGCATCCCCGGCCGGTGGCCAGCCACCGCTGGACCCGGTCAGTGACCAGCCGGATGCACAAACCGACGACACCCGCCGGTTTGCCGCCGACTCGGCCGCGCAGCAGGCCCTGGCCAACACGGTCAAGCTGGACTCGGTGAATGCCGCCGATTTCGACACGGTGTTTTACCCAGGCGGTCACGGGCCACTGTGGGACTTGGCCGAATCGCAAACGTCTATCGCGTTGATCGAAGCCTTTGAGCGCGCCGGCAAGCCGATCGGTTTTGTCTGCCATGCGCCGGGTGCGCTGCGTCACGTCAAGGCGGTCAACGGTGAAGCGTTGGTGAAGGGCCGTCGTGTGACGGGCTTCTCCAATTCCGAAGAAGCCGCCGTGGGCCTGACCGATGTGGTGCCGTTTTTGATCGAAGATGATTTCAAGGCCCTCGGTGGCCTGTATGAGAAGGGCGCCGACTGGCAATCCTTCGTGCTTGAAGATGGCTTGCTGGTGACGGGCCAGAACCCTGCCAGCTCCAGCGATGTGGCCAAGGCCCTGCTGAAACTCACCGCGTAAATTAACTAACCGTTGCAGGCATTGGCGGCTCTGAAGAGCCGCCAACGCTTTTGTTCGCCCTGAATTTGGACAGTGACTCATGACGATGCATGTTTTAAATACCCCGGTAAAACTGGGGCATCACACGCTGAATAACCGGGTTGTGCTGCCGCCGTTGACCCGTCAACGCAGTGCGCAACCGGGCGACATAGCTACCGACCTGATGGCCGAGTATTACCGTCAACGTGCCACTGCCGGTTTCATGGTCAGTGAAGGCACGCAGATCGAACCGCGTGGCCAGGGCTATGCGTGGACGCCGGGTATTTACACACCTGCGCAGATCCACGGCTGGCGTAAAGTTACCGAGGCGGTGCATGCCGATGGCGGGGTGATTTTCGCGCAGCTCTGGCATGTTGGCCGTGTGTCCCATAACGCGTTGCAGCCGGATGGCGCAGCACCCGTCGCACCGTCTGCGCTTGCGGCGCTGCAAGCGAAGGCGTTCATTGAAACCGGCCCTGGCGTCGGTGAATTGAAACAGCCGCCGGTGCCGCGTGCATTGAGCGTGCTGGAGATTGAGGAACTGGTTGGGCACTACGCCCAGGCGGCACGCAATGCCTTGGACGCCGGGTTCGATGGCGTGGAAATCCATGCTGCCAATGGTTACCTGGTCAACCAGTTCATCTCTGCGCATGCCAACCAGCGCGACGACGAATACGGCGGCTCGTTGCACAATCGCCTGCGCTTTTTGCGCGAAATTGTTGAAGCCGTGACGGCCGTGGTCGGGCCTGAGCGCCTTGGCGTGCGTTTTTCGCCGTTGTTCAGCGGCACTGACCAGGATCGCGTGTATATCGGCCTGGTGGAGGAAGATCCGCATCACACCTATATCGAGGCGATCAAGGTGCTGGAGGCGTCCGGCATTGCCTATGTGTCCATCGCCGAAGCCGACTGGGACAACGCGCCTGACCTGCCTGAAACCTTCCGCCAGGCGGTGCGCAGCACTTTCAGCGGGCGGATCATTTACGCCGGGCGCTACACCGCTGAGCGTGGTGCAAAGCTGCTGGAGTCGGGGCTGGCGGACTTGATCGCGTTCGGTCGCCCGTTCATTGCCAACCCGGATCTGCCACAGCGACTGTTCAACGGCTGGCCATTAAACCCGCTGCGGGCAGAAGGGATGTACGGCGGCTCGGCGCAGGGCTATACCGACTACCCGGTGTACGCCGGGTCTGTGCGCTGAGCCAATGCGCAAACGGTGAGCCAGGTGGTTAATGTTTCGCCTGTGCCGCCGCCTTCGCAGCCTCGCCGGGGCTCGACAGCTCCCACATTTGAGCTTTGTCGCTAGCGAAATCTGCGTTCGACGCGATGGCCCTGCTGACAGAGAGCTAAGCAACAAAGCCGAACTACTGTGGGAGCTGTCGAGCTTTAGCGAGGCTGCGAAAGCGGTGGGTCAGGCAACTAATATGTCGCCCGTGCCGCCGCCTTCGCATCCTCGCCGGGGCTCGACAGCTCCCACATTGGAGCTTTGTCGCTAGCGAAATCTGCGTTCGACGCGATGGCCCTGCTGACAGAGAGCTGAGCAACAAAGCCGAACTACTGTGGGAGCTGTCGAGCTCTAGCGAGGCTGCGAAAGCGGTGGGTCAGGCAACTAATATGTCGCCTGTGCCGCCGCCTTCGCATCCTCGCCGGGGCTCGACAGCTCCCACATTGGATCTCTGTCGCTAGCGAAATCTGCGTTCGACGCGATAGCCCTGCTGAATGAGAGCTGAGCAAAAAAGCCGAGCTACCGTGGGAGCTGTCGAGCTTTAGCGAGGCTGCGAAAGCGGTGGGTCAGGCAACTTACATGTCGCCTGTGCCGACGCCTTCGCAGCCTCGCCGGGGCTCGATTACTTCACTTGCAACACGATCTTGCCAATATGATCCCCACCTTCCATTCGCGCATGGGCCTGGGCGGCGTCGGTGTATGCGTACACTTTGTCGATGATCGGCAGGCAGCGCCCGGCGGACAGCACGGGCCATATATATTCGTGCAGTTGCTCAGCGATTGCGGCTTTCTCGTCCTTGGTGCGAGCGCGCAACAAGGAGCCGGTGATGACTGCGCGTTTACCGAGGATAGTCAGCAGGTCGACGTCATTGGCTTTGCCGCCGCCGAGGAAGCCCAGCATCACCAAGTGCCCGTCCATGCCCAGGGCCTTGAGGTTGTTGTTCAGGTAGGAGGCTCCCATGATGTCGAGGATCACATCGACGCCTTTGTCGCCGGTCTTCTTGGCGATGACCTCGGCAAAGTCCTGCTCGCGGTAATTGATCGGCTCGGCGCCCAGTTTGGCAATCGCCGCGCATTTGTCGGTACTGCCGGCGGTGGCGAACGCCTGGATGCCGAATTCCTGGCAGAGCATCAGCGCGGTGGTGCCGATGCCACTGGTGCCGCCGTGGATCAAGGCGCGTTGGCCTTTGTGCGCGCCACCCAGGCCGAACAAGTTGGCCCAGACAGTAAAAAAGGTTTCCGGCACGGCAGCGGCTTGAATCCAATCCATGCCTTCAGGCACCGGCAGGGCCTGGCTGGCGGGTACGGCGCAGAACTGTGCATAGCCGCCACCATTGGTCAGGGCACAGACCTTGTCGCCCAGGCTGTATTCACTGACGCCGTCGCCCAGCGCCACCACTTCGCCGGCCACTTCCAGGCCCGGTATCGGGCTCATGCCGGGTTTCATCGGGTATTTGCCGGCGCGTTGCAGGGCATCGGGACGATTGACCCCGGCGGCGTGCACTTGAATCAGAATCTCGCCGGGGGCCGGTGAGGGCACTGCAACCTGACGGGGCTGAAGCACCTCAGGGCCGCCGAAGGTGGTGATTTCAATCTGGGTCATGTCGTGGGGCAGAGTCATGTTCTGGATACCTGTAGCGATGAGCGTATGAAGTAGGACCGCAGTCGGTGGTGGTTGATTCAACCGGGGTGGTCTGTGTGGCGCCCAGCATAGCCGGCTCGTTGCCATAAGGTCAGCACAGGCTTGCAAGCTCGGGCTCGGTTCTGGGAACACAATCGACGTCGGTTTCTTTTATGGACGTTGCAGATGAATGAATCTAAAAACCAGGCGCTTGGGCTGCTGTTTCTGCGAGTCAGCGCATCGCTGTTCTTGCTGTGGGTGCATGGGTTGCCCAAACTGCTCCACTACAGCCAGCAATTGACGCTGATCGAAGACCCGTTCCACCTGGGCGCCCATGTCACGTTGTGCCTGGCGATTGGCGCTGAAGTCGTCTGCCCGCTGTTGATTATCGCCGGGTTCTGGGTGCGCCTGGCCTGTTTGCCGATCCTCGCTGTGCTGCTGGTGGCGTTGCTGGTAGTGCACCCGGAGTGGTCGCTGTTTGAAGGGCAGTTTGGATGGCTGCTGTTGATCCTGTTTTCCAGCATTCTGATCGCAGGGCCCGGTCGCCTGGCACTTGGTCACGCTTGAGCCTGAACAAAAAAAGGCCGGGCAAGCCCGGCCAAAGAAAGGAGAGGGTGACGCCGTTGCTTCAGCGGTTGAGGAAGGCCAACAGGTCTTCGTTTAACTGCTGGGTGTGAGTGGCGGCAAAACCATGGGGCGCATCCTTGTACACCTTCAATTGCGCGCCTTTGATCATCTGCGCCGCCACCTTGCCGGTGGTCTCGAACGGCACGATCTGGTCGCCGTCACCGTGGATCACCAGGGTCGGCACATCGACCTTGGCCATGTCGGGGCGAAAGTCGGTTTCGGAGAATGCCGTGACGCAATCAACCGTCGATTTGAGCGATGCCAGCAAGGCAATCTGCAAGGTCTGGGTGAGCACGCCCGGCGAGACCTTCTGCCCCTGGTTGATGCCAAAGAACGGGGTATTGAAATCGCTGATAAATTGCGCGCGGTCCTTCAGCAGCCCGGCTTTGATACCGTCGAATACATCGGTGGGCACACCTTGCGGGTAGTCCGCTTTCTGACCAAAGATCGGCGTCACGGCACCCAGCAATACCAGGCCGGCTACGCGTGCGTTGCCATGGCGGGCGATGTAGCGAGCAACGTCGCCGCCGCCCATGGAGAAGCCCACCAGGGTCACGTCGGTGAGGTCCAGGTGTTCAATCAACTGGGCAATATCGTCGGCGAAGGTGTCGTAGTCATTGCCGGTCCAGGGTTGGTCGGACCGGCCAAAACCACGGCGGTCGAAAGCGATGGTGCGAAAGCCGCGGCTGCTCAGGTATTCCATCTGGTATTCCCACATATCCGCATCCAGCGGCCAGCCGTGGCTGAACAATACCGGTTTACCGCTGCCCCAGTCCTTGAAGTAGATCTGGGTACCGTCTTTGGCAACGAATGTGCTCATGCATAACTCCTTGATTGAGGGGGATGACTGCGCGTTACTATTGCCCTGCACCCGTCGAAGGGCTTGTACGCGTGTGCTTGCTTGGGTTTACCAACTGAATTTGAGTTCGACTCCCAGGTAATTGCTGTCGTCGCCACCGGCCTCGCGCAGGGTGCGGCCCACCGCGTAATGCACGGCTTCGACCGCGCCGGCAAGGTTCGGCGTGAAGGCGTAGTCGGTGCGCAACTGAGCGTAGGCGCCGGTCCAGCGTTCGCCTTGGCCTGCAGTGCCGGCAACGGGCAAGTTCGGTTGGGTATAGACCGCGTCGTCGGTGGTCTGTCGCCAGAGCAGACCAATGGCAGACTGTACGCTCAGTTTGGGAAGGGGTTTGACGGTGATCGACGGTTTGACGTGGATCAGGTTGCTGTAGCCCGTATAGCCGGCCAGTGAAAAATAGTAGCCGTTGGGAAACAGCGGGTTGAACGTGCCGACGGTAGCGTCACCCGCTTTGCGGTCGCCGGAGGCGATATCCAGTTGCACGCCGAGCCGTGGTTGCCATGCCAGGCTCTCAAGCGTATAGCCCGTGCGGCTGCCGGCGGCCCACGCCCGAATCGACTTGCTCCCCACCGACCCCCTTTGCAGCATCGCCTCGATGTCCCAGTCGAAGCCCTGGGCCGCGCCGCCCAGGCGGGCGTCGACAAACTGGCGGGTTTCCTCGCCGTCGGCGTCCAGGGAATGCGCAGCGCTGCGTTCATATACGCCGTAGTAGGCCGACAACTCATTGCTGCCGCCCACCAATCGCTCGACCCGCAGCAGGTGAAAGCGTGCGTCGCTGTTGGAGCGGTCGTCGAAGTGTCTCTGGTCCTGATACTGCACCGGTTGGCTGGCGATCGCGATAAAACGCCAATGGGTGGTTTCCCAGTCGGCCCAGAGTGCATCGAACGACTGGCGCACATTCGGCCCATCCCGCGACGAGATAAACCGCTGCAAGTCGAAGGCGAAGTCCTGGCGGCCGATACGGCTTTTGAACGTCCCGCTGCTGAAGGTGTTTACGTACTCTGCAAACGCCAGCCGCAAGTCGACACGGTTCTGATCGGCACCACCCACTGTAGTTTTGTCGTACGCCCGAGCATCTTCGAGTTGGGTGAACACCCGCCAGTGTTCGTCCAGGTGCAGATCCGCGTGGACCTCAACGCGCTGGATCAGGTAGCGATCACGCTGCACATCGCGCACGCCGAACCCGCTGGCATCGTTCATCTCGAAACGTTCGCGCAAGCTCGCGCCCAACGACAGGTACGTCATCGGGTTGGCGCTTGATAGCGGGATGTACTTCAAATTGTCCAACGGTTGTGTGCGCAGCAACGGGTCTTGCAGCACCGACCAGTTTTCCTGCCAGCGGTTGGTTTTGAGCACCGGACGGGTGGCTTGCTCCTCGGCGTGGGCGCCGGCGGTGAGCAGCGGCCACAGCACGGCCAGGCCCCAGGGGGTACGACGATTCATTTTGCCGCGCTGAGCTGGTGAATTTCCGCGACGTATCCACCGGGAAATTCGACCATTGCGCTGCGCCGCCCTTTGCTTGCGAACGCCGGTACCAGCACAGTGGCGCCCGAGCCTGTGGCTTTGGCCAGGGTGGCCGTCAGGTCGTCGACCTGGTAACCGGTGGTCTCATGGCCGAACGGGTAGGGCAGTTGGCCATTGGTCACCAGCACGGCCATGCGTCCGAACGGCGATTGCAGGTCGACACGCCGGTAGAGGCCGCTCTGGCCGATATCGATACCCGGCGCGTGTTTGTCGTCAGCCAGGACCTTGCCATGGGAAAAGCCGAGGAACGCTTTGATAAACGCCTCGGCCCGTTCGGCAGGCAGGTAGACGCGGTTTTCCGGCACCGTCTGGAACCCTGCGTAGTTCGGGGCCTGGGTGTGCCAGTAGAGCTGCATGTTCACACCGCCTGGCCACTGCACCACGGCATCGCGGCCGATAGGGTCGGGAAAGTCACTGACAATCACGGCTGCACCATTTTCCCGCGCGGCCTTGAGGGCCACGTCCATGTCCTTGACCAGATAACCGTTGCGCTCCTGGCCAAACGGATGCGGTATGGGGGTGCTGAAGCCAAACAGTGACACCGTACCGACCGGCGTCTGCAGCAGTTGCGAGGTGGTACTGCTTGGCACTGGCAGTACGTTCACCACCACCTGTGGGGTACTTTTGCCACCGAAGGTCGCCAGGAAGCTTGTGGCAAAGCGGTCCACATCAGCCGGTGCCACGTAGACGTGGCTGGTGTCGTACTGCGGCGCCACTGCCACGCTCGGCGTTGCCGCAAACGCGCTGTTCATCATGGCCCCGGCCAACAGCGTCAATGCCAGGCTTACCCTATTCGCTTTTCTACCCATGCCTGCTCTCCAGCCGATTTTGGAAAGTCAGAAGCTTAGGCGGCCTGCCTGGATGCGAATTGTATGGGCGTGCTTGATGGCGCACTTGAGGCAGGAAAGTCACAGGGCATGACCGCTGGTTTTTTCAGCGCGCACCCTCTTTATTATCACGCCACCTTAATAATCTTCGACACCAACTCCACCACCGTCTTGGCCTGCAACTTTCTCATCAGGCGCGCGCGGTGCACCTCCACCGTGCGGTGGGAGATCGCCAGGCGCAAGGCGATTTCCTTGGACTTGAGGCCATTGACGATGTGCATGGCGATTTCCCGCTCCCGTGGCGTGAGATCGCCGGTGCCCTGGTGCGTGCGGTCCAGGCGCTCGAAGTGCCAGATCATCAGTTTGAATGGGTCTTTGGGCGTGAGGGTGTAACCGTGGGACTTGGCCCAGAACACTTCGCCATTGTGGTGCTGCATGAAACGCTCGTCGGAGTAGAAACCGTTTTCGCTTTCCAGCAGCCATTCATGGCTGCGCTTGCCAATGGCGTGGTAGTCCGCCTGGGAAGGGTAGATCAGCAGCGTCAGTTGGTTGACCAATGCGTCGCGCGAATAGCCGAACAACTGCAGGAAGGCTTCATTACAGTCGACCATTACGCGGTTGCGGGTGACCAGTTGCGGCGCGGGGGAGAGTTGGAACGCCAGGCGTTCTATGTCATGGAACTGCTGTGCAAACGCGTTCATTGGGCATCCTGCCTCGTCGCTTTTCTCAACTGGGGCTACTTAGCCATGTAAGTAGTTGCACGAATTGGCGCGCGGCCAACGGTGGGTCATTGTAGGTAAATGTCCGCACCAAAAATAGAAGAAATTGATTATGCCAGCTGATTGCGTCTCCATTGTTGCTGCCGGTCATTCACGTTTCGGTCGCCTTGAAGGCACCCGCCTGGAGGATCTGATCGTACAGGTCACCCGCGAAGCCCTGAAGGACGCGGCAATTGACGCGAGCGAGATCGACGCGTTATTCCTTGGCCACTTCAATTCGGGGTTGGTGCCCGATGGGTTCCCGGCCTCGCTGCTGCTGCAGGCCGACCCTGGGCTGCGCTTCAAACCGGCGACCCGCTGTGAAAACGCCTGCGCGTCCGGTTCGGCGGCGATCCTGGCCGGGGTTCAGGCGATCCTGTCCGGCAGCGCCGAGCTGGTACTGGTGGTGGGCGCCGAAAAGATGACCCACACCACCACCGCCGAGGTGACCCAGGCCTTGGCCGGTGCCGGCTATCAGAACGACCCGGCCGAAGCAGGCTTGAGTTTCCCGCAGTTGTTCGGCCGTGCGGCACGTCAATATGCCGAGCGCTACCACTGCCCGTTGGGCTCGATGGCGGCCATCGCCACCAAAAACCACTCCAATGCCATGGCCAACCCGTTGGCGCAGATGCACCGGGTGATGGATTTCGAACACTGCAACAACGTGTCCCAGAGCAACCCGTTTGTGGCCGATTCGCTGCGCCTGACCGATTGCTCGCTGATCAGCGACGGCGCCGCCGCGATCATCCTGGCTTCGCCCAAACGTGCGCGCGCGTTTCGTCGTGATGTGCAGATTCGCACACTGACCCAGGTCAACGATTGCCTGCCGATTGCCCAGCGCGACATCCTCGCCTTTGAAGGCCCGCAACGCGCGATTCATACGGCGTTGCGCGGGGCGAACATCACCCTGGCCGACCTGAGTTTTGCCGAGGTACATGACTGCTTCACCATCGCCGAGCTGCTGATCTACGAAGCCATGGGCCTGGCGCCCAAAGGCGAGGGGCACCGTGTGCTTGACAGCGGCGTGGTGCGCGCGGGCGGGCGGTTGCCGGTGAACCTGTCCGGCGGGCTCAAGGCCAAGGGGCATCCGGTGGGCGCCACCGGCGTGTCGATGCATGCCCTGGCGTTTCGCCAATTGACCGGCGAGCCGATCGGCCTGGCAGTGCCTAACCCCGAGTTCGGTTTGGTGTTCAACATGGGCGGGATGGCCGTGGCCAACTATGCCTCGGTGCTGCACGCGCGTCGGAGCTGAGCCATGAACATTGCCAACTGGCTGCACGACACCCAGCGCCGCGACCCGCAACGCCCGGCGTTGTTTGAAGGCACGCGGCACGTTGCCGACTACGCAACCTTCGCCGCCCATGTCCGTCAACGCGCCGCGCAACTGGTCGATCAATATGGCCTGGTGCCGGGCGATGCGGTGGCGCTGTTGATGAAAAACAGCTGCGACTACCTGGAAGTGCTCTACGCCGTCTGGTGGCTGGGCGGCGTGGTGGTGCCGATCAACGCCAAACTGCACCCGGCAGAAGCCGCGTGGATTGCCACCCATGCCGAGGCCCGCTTGATCTTTACCGACGGCGGCCGGGTCTTCGCGTCATCCCGCGACTTGCCTGCGCGCTGCAAGGAACTGGACGCTCACACGCTGCCGCCGACCCGTGGCTGGCCGACCCTGGAGCAGCCGGTGCCGCGCCAGGATCAGGACCTGGCCTGGCTGTTCTACACCTCCGGCACCACCGGGCGCTCCAAGGGCGTGATGCTGTCCCACGGCAACCTGGTCGCCATGTCGCTGTGTTACCCCACGGATGTCGACCCGGTGCGTGCCGACGACGCAGCCGTGTATGCCGCGCCGATGTCCCACGGGGCGGGGCTGTATAACTTTATCCATGTGCGCTGCGGTGCACGGCATGTGGTGCCGGCTTCCGGCGGTTTTGATGCCGGCGAACTGTTTGGCCTGGCTACGGAGCTGGGCAATGTATCGCTGTTTGCCGCGCCGACCATGGTCAAGCGCATGGTCGAACAGGCGCGGCGCCAGGGGTATGGCGGCGACGGCATCAAGACCATCGTCTACGGGGGCGGGCCGATGTACCTGGCCGACCTGTGCGAGGCGCTCGACACCTTCGGCCCGCGCTTGGTGCAGATCTACGGCCAGGGTGAAAGCCCGATGACCATCAGCGTATTGCCCCGCACCCTGATCGCGGACCGCCAGCGCCCAGGCTGGTCAACCCTGGCGGCCTCCGTTGGCCATGCGCAAGCCTGTGTGGAAATCCGTATTCTGGATGCCCGGCATCAGCCGCTGCCGACCGGCGAGCGCGGTGAGATTGCCGTGCGCGGTGCCACGGTGATGCAAGGTTATTGGCGCAACCCGCAGGCCTCCGCGCAAACCCTGGTCGATGGCTGGCTGCTCACCGGCGACATCGGCTTTCTCGACCCGGCCGGCTACCTGACCCTCACCGATCGTTCCAAAGACGTGATCATCAGCGGCGGCAGCAATGTGTACCCGCGTGAAGTCGAGGAAGTGCTGGTGCAGCATCCCGAGGTGTCCGAGGTGTGTGTGGTGGGCGAGCCGGACGCGCAATGGGGCGAGTCCGTGGTGGCCTTTGTGGTCACACGCAGCGGGCAGGCATTGGATGAGGCCGAACTCACCGCGTGGTTTCTGGAGCGCATGGCGTCATTCAAGAAACCCAAAAAGTATGTGTTCAGAGCCGATTTGCCGAAGAACAGCTACGGCAAAACCCTCAAGACCGACTTGCGGCAGTGGTTGAAAGCAGCGAGTATCGCCGCGCTTTCCTAGCTTTTCATGGACAGAACAACCGACAAGGAGTCCCTTCGATGGGCAATACAGCGCAAGACACGCAGCGCAAGCGCCGCCGTGCATTTCTCGGTGCCACCTCGGGCCACCTGATCGAGTGGTATGACTATGGCGTCTACGGCTTTCTCGCCGTGTACATCGGCCAGGCGTTTTTCGTCTCCGATGACCCCACCACCAGCCTGCTCGCCAGTTTCGCGGCGTTCGCCCTGAGCTTCTTTATCCGGCCGCTGGGCGGGCTGTTCTTCGGCCCGCTGGCGGACAAGATCGGCCGACGCAAAACCCTGATCATGGCGCTGGTGATGATGACCGGCTCCACCGTAATGCTGGGCCTGTTGCCCACTTACGCGACCCTGGGCATCGCCGCGCCGATCCTGCTGATTCTGGTGCGCTGCGTGCAGGGCTTTTCGGCGGGCGGCGAAATCGGCACCGTCACCAGTTTTATCTCCGAATACGCCGGCCCCGGCCGCCGTGGTTTTGCCACGTGCTGGTTGATGGTCACCGCCGTGCTCGGCCTGCTGCTGGGTGGCGCCGTGGCGAACGGCATGACCTGGATTCTGGGCGCCGACACGATGCAGGAATGGGCCTGGCGCGTGCCGTTCCTGATCGCGGCGCCGCTGGGGTTTATCTCCATGTATATCCGCCTCAAGCTCGAAGACAGCCCGGAGTTTCTGGCCCTGCAACGCGCCGGGCAAACCTCCCGCGCGCCGTTGCGCGAGGTCTGGCAGTGGAAACGCGCCATCGCCCTGGTGTTTTTCATCATCACTTTGCACAGCTCGATCTTTTACCTGGTACTGACCTTCGCCTCGACCTACATGGCCAAGATCCTCAAGTTCGACAGCGGCACCACCTTGCTCTATGTGTTTGTCGCCAGCTTCTCGGCGGCATTCGTGATGCCGTTTGGTGGCGCCTTCACCGACAAATACGGGCGCAAGCCGTTTCTGATGGTGATCGGCACTTTGGCCACGCTGGCGATGTTCTGGCTGTTCAAATCGGCACCCACCGCCACGCCCGCGTCGTTCTTCGCGCCGTTGATGGCCGTGGCGATCCTGTTCGGGCTGTACGCCTCATCCACCTACGCGCTGATGAGTGAACTGCTGCCGACGCGCATCCGCTCCACCGGGATTGCCGTGGCCTATAACGTGCCGGTCGCGGTGTTTGGTGGCAGCGCGCCGTTGATCTCCACCTGGCTGATCAAGGTGACGGGCGACATCACTTCACCGTGGTACTTCTACGTGGCCACCGGTGTGGTGTCGCTGATTGCCCTGGTGGTGTTGCGCAAAGAGGACTTTGTTGCCAGCGCTGGCCCGGTGGTCGCGCCGCCTGCGGCTGCGGCACTGGCCTGATCGCTCAGGGGCGTTGGGGTTTGACCGACGTCCTGTTTCGTGTGTGTTGTAATATATTGAGACAACCCCGCCAGTCTCCGCTGACTGTGCCACGAAACAGAGTGAATTGTGATGCAGGCTACCCGCTTGACCTTGATTTGCCATGCCGTCACGCCGCTGCAAAAGTACGGGCGTTTTCCCGGTGACGAGTCTGTGGCGATGGATTGGCAAGGTGCGGCGCTATCCCTGGCCGGGCGTTTCAAGAAAACCCTGCGGTTAGTCAGCGCCCCCGAGGCCAGAACCCGTCAGACCGCGGGCCTGTTCGGTGCCGAGGCGCAGATCGAAAATGCTTTGCGTGACGCTGATTTCGGCGCCTGGAAAGGCCAGGCCATTGATCAGTTGGCTCCCGACGCGTTGGCGGCCTGGATGACCGACAGCACCGCCGCACCCCATGGCGGTGAATCGGTAGAGCAGCTCTGCACGCGGGTTGGGCACTGGCTCAAATCCCTCGAAAGCCACCCCGGCCATGTCGTGGCCGTCACGCACCCCTTTGTGATCCGCGCCGCCCTGCTGTACGTCATGCAGTTTCCCCTCTCGAAGTTCTACTTGATCGACGTCGAGCCGCTGTCCGCCACCGAGCTGCGTTTTAACTCGGTGTGGCGCCTGCGCCTGGAAACTCACGCCGAGTGCCATGAACGTGGCAAAATCCACGCCCCGCAATGAGAGCACCCCATGAAACGCATCCTGATCATCGGCATTGGTGCCGGCAACCCTGACTACATCACGATGCAGGCCGTAAAGGCGCTGAACCGCACCGACGTGTTTTTTCTGATGGACAAGGGCCAGAGCAAAGACAAGTTGATCGACCTGCGCCGCGAGATCTGCGAGACCTACATCACCGAGCCCGGTTACCGTTTCGTCGAGGCCGATTGCCCCGAGCGCGTGCGCGGTGATATCGACTACACCACCGCCGTGCAGGACCTGAACCGCGACAAACAGCACACGTTCGAGCGCATGATCAACGAGCACATGGCCGACGGTGAAGTGGGCGCTTTCCTGGCCTGGGGCGACCCGGCGCTGTACGACAGCACCATCCGCATCCTGCAGGCGATTCTGGCCAGCGGCCGTTGTGTGTTCGAGTTCGAAGTGATTCCCGGCATCACCAGTGTGCAGGCCCTGGCGGCCCAGCATAAGGTGGCGCTCAACCGCATCGGCCGCTCCATCGAGATCACCACTGGGCGCCGGTTGGCGGCGGGGCAGGCGAGTGATGCCGATACCTTGGTGGTGATGCTCGATGCGGAGGACTCCTACCGCACTGTGGCCGATCAGGATTTGGATATTTATTGGGGCGCCTATTTGGGCACGCCGGATGAAATTCTTATCAGCGGCAAAGTCAGCGAAGTAGCCGACGAAATCCAACGGGTGCGCAAGGCCGCGCGCCTGGAAAATGGCTGGATCATGGACACGTATCTGTTGCGCAAACCCTGAGGTTGATGCTCATGTTCAAACAGTTCGCCCTGGTGCTGGCGTTGGTCGCCGGTGCCGCCCACGCCGATGATGCCTTGCACACCGACTTGCCCTTGGCCTACCTGGAGCAGACGCAAAGTGATGCGCGCAACCAGCCACTGGTGATCTTTCTGCACGGGTTTGGCAGTAACGAGCAAGACTTGTTTGGCATCAAGGACGCGTTGCCGTCCACCTGGACCTATGTGTCGGCCCGCGCGCCGATGCCGGTGGACCCCAGCGGTTATCGCTGGTTTGCCAGAAAAGCCGGTGAAGGCGACTACGACGGCGAGACCGCGGATTTGCAACGCAGCGCCAAGCTGATTGAGGACTTTGTCAGCAAGGCCACGGCCAAGTACCACACCCACAGTGATCGGGTGTTCCTGGTGGGGTTCAGCCAGGGTGCGATCATGGCCTATGAAGTGGGCTTGCGACAGCCTGCCAGGGTACGCGGGATTGCGGCGTTGAGTGGCAGCGTGTTGCCGGTGCTCAAGGCTGAGCTCAAGCCTGATGAGTCATTGAATAGGCTGGCGATTTTTATCGGCCATGGCACCTTGGATCAGGCGCTGCCGTATGCGTCGGCCACCCGCGCCAATGAGGTGTTGCTGGGGCTGGGGTTGAAGCCTGAGTTTCATGGGTATGTGGGCATGCCGCATACCGTGAGCGAGGCTGAAATACAGGACCTCAAGGCTTGGCTGGAAAATAGCCTGAAGTAAAAACGCGGTTAAACAATGTGGGAGCTGGCTTGCCTGCGATAGCGGTGTATCAGTCACCCAATAGGTCGACTGGTAAATAGCGATCGCAGGCAAGCCAGCTCCCACAGTTGATGTGTGTTGTTATGATCGTTCCCACGCTCTGCGTGGGAATGCAGCCCTGGACGCTCCGCGTCTGCTTTTGAAGGTCGTGACGCGGAGCGTCACAGGAGGCATTCCCACGCAGAGCGTGGGAACGATCGTTGTACTACTTGCCGCCGGTAATCTGCTTCACCAACTCGGCATGCCCCTTCACATCGTCGGCCCGCGAAATCGCCTGGATCACCAGCAGATGGTTGCCCGAACCGCCGAGGAACGTGGAGTTCAACGTCTTGCCACCGCCCTGGGTCGCCGTGCTGTCCACCTGGCGCAGGCCCAGGCCTTTGAACGTCAGCTTCTTCTCGTTTTGCTTCTTGAAGTCGGGCAGGGCAGCGCTCTGGTCCTTGACGAAGTCCGCCACGGCGCCATCGAGGAACTGCGGGTCATTGTCCTTGATGCTTGCCCCGTCGTTACGCACGGTTTCGGCGACGATCACCACACTTTTCGTGGTCGCGTTGGCGTACAGCGTGCCTTGGGTGTCGGCGGTGCCATCCTCGACCTTGCCGGTTGGCAGCGTGTCAGCGACGAACGCCTTGGGCAGGCTAAAGGTGAATTTGCCGCCCAAGGTCGAGATGGTCTGGGTGGCAGGGGACTTGCTGGCGGCGAACACGCTACCGGCGGTAAGCGCAAGGGCCAGCAGGACGACGGTCTTGGTGAAAGTGGCCATGAAGCGCTCCAAGGATGAACGAAATTGCGGCGTATTCTGTCAGAAATTTCGCAATGTCGTTCATCCGTAAGCTCACACCTTGTCGGACTCCTCCTCAAGTCGGTCCATCTCAAACAGGCGCGCCAGTTCCGTGCGGGCTTCCTGGGCCGATTGCAGTACTTTGGCCGCGTCGTCATACACCGCGTGCTGAGCGGCGAGTAGCTGATGGTCGTGGTTTTTGAATCGATCGATGCGCGCGTCGGCCTGGGCCTGGCTCAAGCCCAGGCCGACCAGGGTGCGCCGGCTCATTTCCAGGCTGGAGTAGAAGGTCTCGCGTACCGGCGAGGCGTCCAGGTCGACCAGGCGATGAACGTGCTGGCGGTTGCGCGCGCGGGCGATGATTTTCATGTGTGGGTAGAGGCTGCGCACCAGGGCGGCGGTCTTGATGTTGATCTCCGGGTCGTCCATGGCGATCACGAAAAACTCGGCCTGGTCGACCTTGGCCGCATGCAGGATTTCCGGGCGCTGCGGGTCGCCGTAAAACACCGGCATGCCGCCGAAGCTGCGGGTCAGCTCGATGGTTTCCACCGAGGTGTCGAGGGCAATAAACGAAATGTTCTGCGCGCGCAGGATCCGCGCGACGATCTGGCCCATACGGCCCATACCGGCGATCACCACGCGGGGCGCGTCACTTTCGATGGTGCGGTATTCCTCCGGCACTTCCACCGACTTGGCCTTGGGCTTGAACAGCTTGGGGCACACCAACAACAGCAGCGGCGTCACGGCCATGGACAGGGTGATGGTCAGCACCAGCACATCGTAAAGGTGCGGCTCGAACAGGCCCTGGTCGCGGCCAATCTTGAACACCACAAAGGCGAACTCACCGCCTGCGGCCAGTACCACACCGAGGCGCAAAGCGCTTTCGCGGTTCAGGTCACCCACCCACCGGCCCACGGCGTACAGCAGCGGCAGTTTCAGGCCAATCAGCAGCAGGGTCAGGCCGATCACCATCAGCGGCGTGCTGAGCAGCAGGCTGAGGTTGGCGCCCATGCCCACGCTGATAAAAAACAGGCCCAGCAGCAGGCCCTTGAACGGCTCGATCTGGGATTCCAGTTCGTGGCGGTACTCCGAATCGGCCAGCAACAGCCCGGCGAGGAAGGCACCGAGGGCCATGGACACGCCCACCAATTCCATCAGCCAGGCGGTGCCGATCACCACCAGCAGCGCAGTGGCGGTGGACACTTCGCGCAGGCCGGTCTTGGCGACGATGCGAAACACCGGGCGCAACAGGTAACGCCCGCCGATGATCACCACGGCGATGCTGCCCAGAATCTGCAGCACATGTTGCACGCCCTGGGCTTCGGTCGTCGGGTGATCGCTGCCGGCCAGCAGCGGCACCATGGCAATCAGCGGGATCGCTGCGATGTCCTGGAACAGCAGGATGGCAAAGGCCAGGCGCCCGTGGGGCTGGTTGAGCTCCTTGCGTTCGGCCAGGCTTTGCAGGCCAAACGCCGTGGAGGACAGCGCCAGGCCCAGGCCCAGCACGATTGCGCTGTTCCAGGGTTGGCCAAACAGCCACAACGCCACCACGCCCATCACCACGCCGGTGAGCACCACCTGGGCCAGGCCGACGCCGAACACCGCCTTGCGCATCACCCATAAACGTTTGGGCGACAGCTCCAGGCCAATGATAAACAGCAGCAACACCACGCCCAATTCAGAAAACTGCGCCACGCTTTGCGGGTTGCCTATCAGGCCCAGCACCGACGGGCCGATGATCACGCCGGCAAACAAATAGCCCAGCACGGCGCCCAGTTGCAGGCGCTTGGCCAAAGGCACGGTCAACACAGCGGCGAGCAGGAACACCACGGCTGCTTGTAACAGGTTGCCTTCATGGGGCATTGAGATCTCCCAGATCTTTTAAGCGAATCTACAGGGCGCTATTAGAGCGTTTTTTACATTTAGAAACTTGTATTTATGTCGCAACCGTCAATGGATGCTGGCTGTAATCCTGTTCTTACGGGGCGCTTACGAAAGTATTAATACCATTTAATTCAATGACTTTTCTGTAGGTCTACTACCGTTTCGACAAATTGGATCAGTTGTCGCCACGGTCAGGTATTTCGAATTCGATGCGTGTGGGCCAATAACGTTGAGCTTCTACGCACTCATGGATGAAAGGCTTGAACCACAAGGAGTTGAGCGTGGATAGAAGACTTGCTACTGCTGTTGCACCTCGTATTTCTGCGCTTTCTCTTGCGATTCGCCTCGGCGTAGCGGGGCTGGTGATGGGGCTTGCAAGCCCTGCAGCGATGGCGGCCTGCTCGCCCGCAAGCCCCACGACAGGTGCCACGGTGACGTGCACGGGGGTGCCGTCGTTACCGCTGTTACTGAACACCTTTTCGAGTGCGGTGAATAACCTGACGGTCAACGTCAACCCGGGCGCGCAGCTCAATGCGACGTTGGGCGGCATTGCGTTGAACCTGACCGGTAACAACACCACACTGAACAACTCCGGCACCATCGACCCGGCGGTGCTCGGGCTTGTATCCGTGCTCAGCGGTGGTGTGTTGGTGGGCAATACCGCGGCCAGTGCGGTGAATATCACCAACACGGCCACCGGGATAATCCGCGGTACCGGCGCATTGCTGGGGCTCAACCTGACTTCATTGGCGGGCGCGGCGCTGAACGTCACCAATGGCGTCGGTGGCACCACCACCCTCACCAACGCCGGCGCCCTCGGCTCCAACCCCTTGCTGGGGCTTTCGTTGTTTGCCTCTGACACGCCAGTGGTCGCCGTGCAAGGTGGCGGCCAGGTCAATATGACCAACAGTGGCACGCTCACCGGCCGGGTTGCCTTCGAGGCGTCCACTTTGGGTAACACCTTCGTCAACAGCGGGATCATTTCCGGCGGCGTGTCGATGGGAGCAAGCAGCGCCAACACCTTTACGGCGGTGACCGGGTCGAGCGTGTCCTCGGGCGGCGGTATCGGCCTGAGCCTCGGCGGCCTGGTGGGCGTGAACCTGACGTTTGCCCCCACCGGCCAGGTGGATGGCGGCGCAAACGGCAGTAACACCTTGATCCTGAAAAACCCCGGCGGCGTTGGTAGCAGCGGCACCGGTACGGCGTCCAGCGCCACTTATATCAACTTCAACAACCTGACCATCAATGGCGGCACCTGGACGCTGCTGGGACCATTGGTCAGCGGCAGCACCACGCTCAATGGCGGCATTTCGCAGTTCGATAACAGTGCGACGTTCGGTACTGGGGCAATCACCGCCAATGGCGGGATTATCGAAGCAACGGCCAATAACCTGACGCTGGCTAACTTGCTCACGCTGGGCACCGGCGGGTTGACCGTCCAGGGCGCCAATACCGGGCTGACCCTGGGCGGCGTGCTCTCGGGCACCGGCGGTTTGACCAAGGCGGGCACCGGTCAACTGATCCTCAATACCGCCAACACTTACACCGGCGCCACCACGCTGTCCGGCGGTTCGGTTCAGTTGGGCAATGACCTGGCGCTGAGCAGCGGCGCTGTGACCGTCACGGCCGCAACAACCTTGCAGGCGCCCGGTACGATCAGCCTTGCCAACGCGCTCACCCTTAACGGCAACCTGATTACCGATGCAGCAGGTTCGTTGAGCCTGGACGGCGCTATTACCGGCACCAGTGGCCTCACTCAGAGCGGCGCGGGCAGCCTGACGCTCAATGGCGTCAACACCGGCTACAGCGGCGCCACCAGCCTGGGCGCCGGCACTTTGGTGCTGGGTAATAACAATGCCCTGGGCAGCGGCAACCTGAATGTGACGGGCACTGCCAACCTGAACACCAGCGGCGCCTCATTACTGAACAACAACGTCGTCTTGACCGGCGATCTCAGCCTGGTCAACGCCAACCCGCTGACCCTGAGCGGTGTAATGTCCGGCGTTGGTGGCTTGACCAAAACCGGCGCGGGCCTGCTGACCCTGGCCGGTAACAACACCCGCACCGGCATTACGTCGCTCGATGCCGGCGGCTTGTTGCTCAGTTCCAACACCGCCCTGGGGACGGGCGCGCTGAATACGGCGGCGGGGACGTCGTTGGGTGCAACCACCGCAGTCAACCTCGCCAACGCGGTCAACCTGGCCGGCAACCTGGGCATCGGCGGCACCGCCGACCTGACGCTGGCCGGTACGATCAATGGCGCCGGCAGCCTGACTAAAAACGGCGCCGCCAATCTGCTGCTCAACGGCCCCAACAACTTCCTGGGCGGCACCACGCTCAATGCAGGCACCCTGACGTTGGGCTCCAATGCGGCCCTGGGCCTGGGTAACTTGACCGTTGGCGGCGCGTCGACGCTCGACAGCAACGGGGCATTCAGCCTGGGCAACAACGTTGTGCTCAACGCCGGGTTGACCCTAGGCGGTACCAATAACCTGACCCTGGCGGGTGTGCTCAGTGGGGCAGGGCCACTGACCAAAAATGGCCTGGCCAACCTGACCCTCAACGGCAACAACACCTTCAGCGGCGGCACCACCCTCAATGCCGGGACCTTGACCCTGGGCAACGCCAATGGCCTGGGCAACGGTGCCTTGA
Organism: Pseudomonas sp. 2822-15; assembly: GCF_002742515.1. Lineage (NCBI taxonomy): Bacteria > Pseudomonadati > Pseudomonadota > Gammaproteobacteria > Pseudomonadales > Pseudomonadaceae > Pseudomonas > Pseudomonas sp. 2822-15. Next base: position 39,882 of record NZ_LJRY01000199.1, read on the forward strand.
CCGTCGGCGGCGCGGCGACCCTGGACACCAGCGCTTCCTTTGGCATCGGCAATGCGATTGCGATGAATGCTGACCTTACGGTCGCCGGCAACAACGACCTGAGCCTGAACGGCGTGGTCAGCGGCGCCGGCAATTTGATCAAAAATGGCTTGTCCGACCTGACCCTGGCCGGCAATAACACCTTCACCGGCGCCGTGGACGTGGTCTCCGGTAGCCTGACGCTGGTCAATGCCAATGCCCTGGGCAGCACTGCCGGGGTGAACGTGAGTGCGGGCGCCGGGGTCAACCTGGCCGCCGACGTCAGCCTGGCCGGCTTGAGCGGCAGCGGCGGCGTGCAACTGAGCGGCGCCAACACCTTGACCGTCGGTGGGGTCAACACCACCAGCACCTTTGATGGTGATGTGAGTGGTACTGGCGGGCTGATCAAGGTCGGCACCGGCACTCTCAACCTTACCGGCATCAATGGCGTCACTGGCAACACGGCGATCAATGCAGGCACCTTGAACCTCAGTGGTTCCCTGGCCAGTGCCCAGGTCAACGTCAACAACGGCGGTACGCTGACCGGTACCGGCTCGCTGCTGGGCGCGTTGAATGTCAACAACGGCGGCCATCTGGCGTTGAGCAGCGGCAATACCTTGTCGGCCGGTGCACTGAACATGGTCGCGGGTGGCAACCTGGATGTTGCCCTCGGTGCGCCATCCCTCACTTCCTTGCTCAATGTCGGCGGTAACGTGGCGCTCGCCGGCAACCTGAACGTCACCGATGCCGGTGGTTTTGGTGCGGGCACATATCGCCTGATCAACTACACCGGCGGCCTGACCGGCGGCCTGACGGTAGCCGGTGTTCCCGTGGGTTATGGCCTCGGCGATCTGCTGGTACAAACCTCGGTCGGCAACCAGGTCAACCTGGTGGTGGCGGCGCCCAATATCCGTTTCTGGGACGGCAGCCAAGCTGTCGCAAACGGCGTGGTGGATGGCGGCACTGGCACCTGGACCGCCGGCGGCACTAACTGGACGTCCGCCGATGGCCTGACCAACTCACCTTGGGCCAGTGGCTTCGCGGTGTTCACCGGGGCTGCCGGTACGGTCGCCGTGCAAGGACCGCAAGCCTTTACCGGCCTGCAGTTTGTCAGCGACGGCTACAACCTGGTCAGCGGTGCAGGCGGGCAATTGACGGCCATCAATGGCGGCAGTGGCAATGTCTCGATGCGTGTAGATCCGGGCGCAACCGCGACCGTCGGGGTCAATATCGATGGCGCCGGCACCCTGAACAAACTTGACACCGGCACCCTGGTGCTCAACGGCGCCAACACCTATACCGGTGGCACCTTGCTCAATGGCGGCAGGCTTATCGTCGGCAGCAACACCGCACTGGGCGGCGGCCTGTTGACCACGGCGGCCGGGACGACACTGGACAGCAATGCGGCTATCACCTTGGGCAACACGCTGCTCTTGAACGGCGACACCAACGTCGCGGGCAGCAACGCGCTGACTCTTAATGGCGGGATCAGCGGCGTTGGTGGCCTGATCAAAAACGGCGCGGCCACTTTGACCCTGGGCGCAAGTAACACTTTCCTCGGGCCTGTGGCCTTGAACGCGGGTGGGCTGATCCTGGCCGCCAACAATGCCTTGGGCGCTGGCGCGTTGAATGCGGCTGGCGGCACGACACTGGATGCCAGTGCGGCGGTCACTGCCAATAACGCGATCAACCTGGCAGGCAACCTGGGTATAGGCGGCACGGCTGACCTGACCTTGGGCGGTGCAATCAATGGTGCCGGCAGCCTGACAAAAAATGGCGCGGCCAACCTGACCCTCAATGGCCTCAATGCCTACAGCGGCGGCACGACGCTCAATGCGGGTACCTTGACCCTGGGCACTGCGACAGCCCTCGGGACGGGTGCCTTGACGGTGGGCGGCGCGGCCAACCTAAACAATGGCACGCCACTGGTGCTGGCCAATGCGGTCAACGTCAACGCCAACCTGACGGTGGGCAGCCTGAATAACAACCTGACGCTGGCGGGTGGGGTGGGGGGGAGCGCCAATCTGATCAAAACCGGCACTGGCGACCTGGCCCTGACTGGCAACAACACCTTCTCCGGCCTGTTCGACGTGCAATCGGGCAGCCTTAGCACGCTCGGTAACGACGCGCTGGGCGCAGGCGCCGGGGTCAACCTGGGCAGCGGTACACAATTGAACATGGGTGGCTCGGCCAGCCTGGGTGAACTCACCGGCAACGGCGTGGCCGTTGTCGGCACCGGCAGCACCTTGAGTGTCGGCAGCAATAACCTCGACAGCACGTTCGGTGGCGTACTCGCCGGGTTGGGCGGTCTCAACAAAATCGGCAGCGGTGCCTTGACCCTCGGCGGCCTCAGCGTGTTGACCGGTGACACCCAGGTCAACGCCGGCAGCCTGCTGGTCAACGGCGCGCTGGACAGTACCAATGTGAATGTGGCTAATGGCGCCACCCTCGGCGGCACCGGCACCCTGGTGGGCGCAGTCAATATTGCCGATGGCGGCCACCTGGCGGTCAACTCGGGCAACACCCTGACGCTCGGCTCGCTGGTACTCAATACCAACTCCAACCTCGATGCCGGGCTCGGCGCCCCGTCTACCGGCGGCACGGCGCTGATTCATGTGGGCGGTAACCTGACCCTGGACGGCACGCTGAATGTCAGCGATATCGGTGGCTTCGGCCCCGGCATTTACCGGTTGATCGACTACACCGGCGGCCTGACCAATAACGGCCTGCAACTGGGCAGCCTGCCGGTGAATATCCCGGCTAGCGACCTGGACCTGCAAACAGTGATCGGCAACCAGATCAACCTGCTGGTCACCGGCAATACCACTGTGCGGTTCTGGGACGGTAGCCAGACTACCGGTAACGGCAGCATCGAGGGCGGCAGCGGTACCTGGACAACCGCCGCCACCAACTGGACAGGCGTCAACGGTTCGTTCAACACCGCCTGGGCGCCAAACAGCTTTGCGGTCTTCCAGGGCGCGGCGGGTACCGTCACCGTGGACGGCGCCCAAGCGATTACCGGCCTGCAATTCGTCAACGACGGCTACAACGTGGTCGGCGGCACGGCGGGGGCCTTGACCTTGTTCAACGGCACCGGCGGCAACACCGCCGTGCGCGTTGACCCGAATGCCACCGCCACCCTGGGCGTCACCCTCAACGGCGGCGGCACCCTGGCCAAGCTGGACGCCGGTACCCTGGTACTCAATGGCGCCAACACCTACACCGGCGGCACCACGCTTGCGGCCGGTACGCTGACGGTCGGCAATGCCACAGGCTTGGGTTCGGGCGCCTTGACCGTCACTGGCGCAAGCACGTTGGATAACAGCGTGCCGCTGGTACTGGCCAACGCCATCAACCTGAATGCCGACCTCAATGTGGCGGGGAACAACAACTTGACCCTGGCCGGCGTGCTGGCGGGCAATGCGGCACTGATCAAAAATGGCGCGGCGGACCTGCTGCTCAGCGGCAATAACACCTTCAGCGGCCCTCTCAATGTACTTGGCGGCAGTGTGACGACTGCAGGTAACGCGGCCTTGGGCAACACCTCCGGCGTCAATGTCGGCGGCGGTGCCAGTCTCATTCTGGGCGGCAACGCCAGCCTCAATACCTTGGCCGGTACCGGCGCGATTCAGGTGGCGGGCGGCAGCACGCTGGCGGTGGGTGGCAGTAATCTCGACAACACCTTCGCAGGCACGCTCAGCGGTGCCGGTAACCTGGATAAAAACGGCAGCGGTGTGCTCAACCTGAGCGGCACCAATGGCATCAGCGGCGCGGCCAACGTGAATGGCGGCACCTTGAATGTCAGCGGCTCACTGGCCAGCGGCACGGTAGCGGTCAATACCGGCGCGACGCTGACCGGCCCCGGCTCGCTGGCGGGCGCGGTAACCGTGGCCGATGGCGGGCATATCGGCCTGACCTCCGGCAGTACACTGTCGGTGGGCTCGCTGGTGCTGGGCAGTAATGCCAACCTGGACGTCGGCCTCGGTGTGCCGGTGATGGGCGGTGGCAGCGGGCTGCTGAATGTCGGCGGCGATCTGACCTTGGGCGGTAACCTCAATGTCACTGATATCGGCGGCTTTGGCAGCGGCGTCTACAACATCATCAACTATGGTGGCGCACTCACCAATAACGGCCTGGCCCTCGGCACCTTGCCGGGCAGTGTGATTCCGGGCGATGTGCAAGTGCAGACGGCCATCAGCAACAAGGTCAACCTGCTGGTCACCGCGCCCAACACCACCGTGCAGTTCTGGGACGGCGCCAACCTGATCGGCAACGGCGCCATCGACGGCGGCAACGGCACCTGGGGCGCTGGCACCACCAACTGGACCAACCTTGATGGCACCCTCAACCAGAACTGGAACAACAGCTTCGCAGTGTTCCAGGGCCCGGCGGGTAACGTGAGCGTGGAGGGCACGCAAAACCTCACCGGCCTGCAGTTCGTCACCGATGGCTACAACCTGGCCTCCGGCACGGCGGGCGTGCTCAACCTGGTGAATGGCGGCACCGGCAACACGGCGATCCGTGTCGACCCGAACGCCACCGCAACCTTGGACGTCACCCTCGGTGGCGCCGGCACCCTGGCCAAACTCGACACGGGCACCTTGGTGCTTAACGGCACCAACACCTACACCGGCGGCACCGCGCTCAATGGCGGTACGCTGGTGGTCGGCAATAACAGCGCACTGGGCAGCGCAGCGCTGACGGCGGCCGACGGCACCACCCTGGACAGCAACGCGGCCGTCACACTCGGCAACGCTGCGGTACTTAATGGCTCACTGGCCATCGGCGGCAGCAATGCGCTGACGCTTAACGGTAGTCTCAGCGGCAATGGCAGCCTGCTGAAAAAAGGCGCGGCAACCCTGACCCTCAAAGGCGCCAACACCTACAGCGGCGGCACCACCCTTAATGGCGGCACCACCACCGGCGACACCAACAGCTTGCAAGGCGCGATTGCCAACAACGCGGCCCTGACCTTCGAGCAGGGTACCGATGGCACCTACACCGGTAACCTCACCGGCGCAGGCGTGCTGAATAAAACCGGCAGCGGCGCGTTGCTGTTGAGCGGCGACAACACCTTCACCGGCAACACCAACGTCAACGCCGGAAGCTTGCTGGTCAACGGCAGCTTGAACAGCGCAGCGGTGCAGGTGGCCAGCGGTGCGACCCTTGGTGGCAGCGGTAGCCTGGGCGGTGCTGTGACAATGGCTGATGGCTCGACCCTCAAGGCCGGCGCGGCGACGCCACTGTCGGTGGGTTCGCTGGCGTTATCGTCGGGTACCGCCCTTGACTTCACCCTCGGCGCGCCTGGCGCATCCACCACCGCGGTGAATGTGGCGGGCAATCTGACCCTCGACGGCACCCTTAACGTCACCGATGCCGGTGGCTTTGGCCTCGGCGTTTATCAACTGTTCCGCTACGGCGGCGCCTTGACCGACAACGGCCTGACCCTTGGCTCGCTGCCGGTCGGCCTGGGCAACCTGAGCCTGCAAACGTCGCTGGCCAACCAACTGAACCTGCTGGTGCAGACCACGCCGGGGCAAATCCAGTTCTGGAACGGCGGCACCACCAACCCGGATGGCACCATCACCGGCGGCAGCGGCACCTGGGGCCCAGGCACCAACTGGACCGATCCAACCGGCACCCAGGGCCAGGTGTCGAACAACCAGTTTGCCGTGTTCGGCGGGCAGGGCGGTACTGTCACGGTGGTCGGCAATCAGGGCTTCACTGGCCTGCAATTCCTTGACCCCGGCTACACGTTGACGGCAGGTGCGGGTGGGACCTTGTCGCCAACCGGTACCGCAGTGGTGCGTGTCAATTCGGGCGTCACTACCGAAGTGGCCGCGCCAATCGTGGGTGCCGGGGCGATCAACAAACTTGACGCCGGCACCTTGCTGTTGACCGGCGCCAACACCTACACCGGCGGCACCACCGTCAGTGGCGGTACGCTGGCCGGTAACGCGCTGAGCTTGCAAGGCCGCATCTTCAACAACGCGCGGCTGCTGTTTGTCCAACGCACTAGCGGCACCTTTAATGGCGTGTTGAGCGGAACCGGCAACATTACCAAACAAGGCGCAGGGGCGTTGTTGCTCACGGGCAACCAGCCGTTCAGCGGCACCGTGGCCGTGGACGAAGGCGTGCTGCAAGTCGGCAACGCGGCCAACCCAGGCGCGGTGTTCGGTGGGCAGGTGAGCGTCGCCAACGGTGCAGGCTTGACCGGCAACGGCAGCGTCGGTGCGTTGGTCAACAACGGCAGCGTCACACCGGATAACGGCAAGCTGACGGTGGCTGGTAACTTCACTAATGGCAACACCGGCGCGTTGAACCTGCTCATCACCCCATCGTCGACCGGCTCCCTGGCCGTCGGCGGTACGGCGAACCTGGGCGGCACCTTGAATGTGGTCAACCTGGCGCCGTACGCCGGCCCGGCCACCTACACGCTGCTCACGGCGGGTGCGGTGAACGGCACCTTCGGCACCACCAACCTGGAGAACCTGGCGTTCCTCAATACCGCGTTGAACTACAGCCCGACTCAAGTGGCGCTGGCGGTCAGCCGCAACAACGTCAGCTACGCCAGCGTGGCTGCTACCGGTAACCAACGTGGCGTGGCCGCCGCGTTAGACAGCGGTGCCGCGGTGGGTGGCGCAACGGTGCAGAACGCGCTGCTCAACTCCAATGTTGCCGGGGCGCGCGCCGCCTTCGACAGCTTGTCCGGGGAGATTCATGCCAGCACCGCCAGCGCCATGCTCGAAGATTCGCGTTACGTGCGTGACGCGGTCAACGAGCGCCTGCGTCAGCCCGGCTGCTACCGCGAAGATGACCCACGCAACAGCCTCGCGCCCAGCGAAAACCGCCTGAGCAGCGCCGGTTGCCACGGCGAAATGGTCGGCTGGATGCGTGTGTTGGGCACCTGGGGCCACATGGGCGGCGACAGCAACACCGCCAAGCTGGACCGCAACCTCGGCGGCTTCCTGCTCGGCACCGACAAACAAGTGGATGACGCCTGGCGCGTCGGTGTGGCCGCCGGCTACACCCGCAGCGACCTGGACGCCAAGCGTCGCAGCTCCAGCGCCGACGTCGACAGCTACCACTTGATGGCCTACACCGCGTACCAGCAGGAAGCCTTCGCCGCTCGCCTGGGCGTGGCATACAGCTGGCACGACATCGAAAGCAAACGCGATGTGGCCGTAGGCGGCGTGGGGCAACGCCTCAAAGCCGACTACAAGGCGCGCAGCGCACAAGTGTTCGGTGAAGTGGGCTACACCATTGAAACCGGCAAAGTGGTGGTAGAACCGTTCGCCGGCCTGGCCTACGTCAACTACGACAGCGACACCGTCAAGGAGAAAGGCGGTTCGGCAGCCCTGCGCGGCGATGCCGATCAGGACGTGACCTTTTCGACCCTGGGCGTGCGCCTCGGCCAGACCATCACCCTGGGCAACGGCTCGAAAATCACCCCACGGGGCAGCATCGGCTGGCGTCATGCCTTTGGCGACACCCAGCCGGATGCCGACCTGAGCTTTATCAACGGTGGAGCATCGTTCAGCACCCAAGGTGTGCCGATCGCCAAGGACAGCGCGGTGGTGGAAGCAGGCCTGGACTACCAGATCAGTCAGAACGGCAAGTTGGGCCTGGGCTATTCCGGCCAACTGTCGCGCAACGATAAGGACCATGCGATGACGATCAGCTTCTCCCTCGGTTTCTGATCAAAGCCGAGTACTTTTAACCGCCCGAAAGGGCGGTTTTTTTTGGGGGAAAAATTTCTTAACCCTATTCGATTTTTTGCGCAGGTGGCGGGGTTGTTGCCCGGCGTCTGGTCAGAAGGATGTACAAACAATTTCGACTGGAACCCGGCTGGCAATACAGCCTTTTCTGAATCTAAAGTATGCCCTTGAGTTTATATTCCTTAGATGGCATATTCGCATGGGCTGGGACATTGAATACACGGATGAATTCGCAGAGTGGTGGGATGAGCTGGGCGCAAAGGAGCAAGTCTCTGTATCTGCCAGCGTCGATCTGCTGGGGCTTTTCGGGCCTGGGCTGGGCTTCCCCCACACCAGTGATATCAAGGGTTCCCGGCATGGCAACCTGCGGGAACTGCGGGTCAAGCATGCCGGCCGGCCTTATCGAGTGCTGTATGCATTTGATCCCAGGCGCTGCGCCGTCCTGCTGATCGGCGGCGATAAAGCCGCACACCCCAGGTGGTACGAGGTGCATGTGCCCTTGGCCGAAAATGTGTACGACATCCATTTGCAAACATTGCGTAAAGAGGCCCGTAAACATGGCTAAAAAATTCGCTGAACTTCAAGCGCGCATGACCCCTGAGTCGCGTGCGGAGGCCGAGCAACTGTTCCGCCAGCACCTCCAGGAAATGCCTTTGCATGAGCTGCGTAAAGCCCAACAGTTGAGCCAGGAAAGCCTGGCCAAGGCGTTGAATATCAATCAGGCGGCGGTTTCCAAGATGGAGCGGCGCACCGACATGTACATCAGCACGCTGCGTGACTACATCCGGGCGATGGGCGGCGAGCTGGAAATCATCGCGACGTTCCCGGATGGCCAGGTCAAGATCGACAACTTCGCTCACTAAGTCACAATGGACCACCCCGATGAATCAGCTCCTGGCCATGCGCGCCTTTGTCCGTGTTGTCGATACCGGTTCATTCAGCCGCGCATCCGACCAGTTGGCGCTGCCACGCTCCACCGTCAGCAAACTCATCACTGACCTGGAAAGACACCTGGGCACCCAACTGATGCACCGAACCACCCGCGCCCTGGCGCCCACGCTTGAAGGGCTGGAGTATTACCGCCATGCGCGACGGCTGGTGGCTGAGCTGGATGAAGTGGACAGCGCCGCACGCGGGCAGATCCTAAGGCCCGGCGGGCACCTGCGCGTGGATGCACCGGCCTCGTTTGCCAACTGCCTGCTGATTCCGGCGCTGGTGGACTTTCATCGCGAGTACCCCGATATCACCATCGCCTTGGGCATCAGCGACCGTGCGGTGAATATCGTCGGGGAGGGCGCCGATTGCGTGATTCGTGCTGGCAAACTGGAAGACATGGCGATGATCGGGCGCAAGGTAGCGGACCTTGAATACCTGACCTGTGCGGCACCCAGTTACTTGGCGCGCCGGGGTTTGCCGGATTCGCCCGAAGACCTTGTAAACAACCACCTCAAGGCCGGCTATTTTTTTGCCGGGTCGGGCAAGCCGGAGCCGCTGATTTTTGAGCGGGGCCAGCAACGTATCGAGGTAAACGACTGCGCCTTTTCGACTAACGAAGGCAACGGCCTTAAGGAAATGCTGCTCGCGGGCCTGGGTGTGGGGCAGCACTTCAAGTCGATCGTGCAGTACTACCTCGACACCGGCCAATTGGTTGAGGTGCTGCCGGGCTGGTCACGCCCGGCCACGCCCTTGCATATTCTCTACCCACCCAACCGCCATCAGAGTGCGCGGCTCAAGGTGTTTACCGAGTGGGTGATCCGCAGGTTTGGGGTCAGGGAATAATCGCGGTCACGCGTATCTCCACACGCATGGTTGGCAGTCCCAGGGACTCGACGCCGACTTGGGTCCAGATCGGTGCATGGTTGGGCATGTAGCGCCGGTATTGCCGCACCATCGCTTCGTTGACCTCAGGTGCAAACCCACCGACGTGGTAGGAGTTTATGTGAATCACATGCTCCCAACCCGCGCCGGCGGTGGCCAGGGTGCGCTCCAGGTTGTGAAAGGCCTGGGCGATTTCTGCACTGAGGTCGGCGGGGATGTGCAACTCATCGTCCCAGCCGCCCTGGCCTGACGTTTCTACGCGGTTACCGATTTTCACTGCTTGGGAGTAGTGCAGGTGTTCGCGCAGGGTATCGCCATAGCCTGGGGTGACAAAAAATTCGGGCGTGCTCATGGTATTTCCTCGGTTGAATACAGGACCCGACGGATGCTAATAGAGCGAATACACGAACAAAACCCCGAGTTTTTGCCATGACTATCTAACGGTATGCACAATCGGTTTGCGATAAAGCCCGACTGCCAGGCCGCTGATAATCACTGCGATAAAGACCAGATTCGCGGTGCTAACGCGCTCGCCCAGTATCAACATCGAACTGGCAACGCCGAACACCGGAATCAGCAGCGACAGCGGCGCGACCGTGGACACCGGGTACGCCTTGAGTAACGTGTTCCAGCCCCAGTAGGCAAAGTGCGTGGCCAGATACACCTGAAACAGCAGCGACCACACGGCCGTGAGGTCGAGGTTGGCGGGCAGGCTTACAAACGCCGCGTCGCCGTGCACCCACCAGGCCATCAGCAACAGCGGGATTGGTGGGAACAGGCTGGCCCACACCATGAAAGAAAAGATTTCCTTAACCCCGGACGTCTTGATGATGACGTTGCCGATGCTCCACGCCAGTGCGCTGAACACAATCATCAGCACGCCGAGCACGGCGTGTTCGCCTTGCTGGTTGGCGATGATCCCGGGTAATCCAATCAAGGCCAAAAAAGCCCCGGCCCACTGCGCGCCGCGAATGTTCTCCTTGAACAACACACAGCCCCAACCCAGGGTGAAAAACACGCTTAGCTGGATGAGCAAGGAGGCAATCCCCGGGCTCACCCCAAGCTGGATGCCATAGTTGATCACACCCCACATGCCCAAGCCGAAGATCACGCCATAGGCCGCCACATAACCGAATGGCACGGCCGGGCGCTTGATGAAGAACACCCACGGCAAGGCGGCGAGGGCAAAGCGCAGGCCGGTGAGTACAAACGGGTCGATGGCCCGCAGGCCCAGTTTGGTGATGGGAAAATTCAGCCCCCAGGCCAGCGTGACCAACAGGGCGAGTGCCAGGTGTTTCTTGTGCATGGACGTTCCTTCGAACCGGTTGCTTCAAAGGGGTGGATGCTAGAGTGCGGGCTGATGGCCCGCTTGCTATGTCAGGTCATACTTTGACAAGATCGGGCCATGATTCCGACCTTTGACGACAACGACCCCGAAGCGCTTGTGACCTTGCGTGAATACCCGTCCGGCAGCGTGTTTGCCCGGCATACGCACCCGCGCGGCCAGTTTGCCTATGCTTCCACTGGCGCGTTAAGAATGTTCACCGACCTGGGCAATTGGGTGGTGCCGCCGCAGCGGGCCGTCTGGGTGCCCGGTGGCATTGCCCATGAGATGCACATGCGCGGCGATGTGGTGATGCTCAATACCTACCTCGATGCGCAAGCGGCCGAGCGCGCAGGGTTGCAGGGGCACTGCCAGGTGTTCGAGGTATCGCCGTTGCTCAGGCATCTTTTGGAAGCCGCGTTGACGTGCGGGGCATCGGCAACATCCGAGGTTCGGCGGCACTGCGTATTGACGCTGTTGATCGACGAAATCGGTACGCTGCCGGCCTTGCCCCTCAGTGCGCCGTTGCCCTCCGAACCGCGCCTGGCACGGGCTTGCCAGCGCTTTCTGGACGCGCCTGCGCAAACCGTGTCTCTGGATCAAATGGCGGATTGGTCGAGCATGAGTCGGCGGACCTTTACCCGGCATTTCCAGGACAGCACCGGCATGACCTTCGTGGCCTGGCGCCAGCAAGTCTGCCTGCTGGAGGCGACTGCGCAGCTCAGCCATGGCGCCTCGATCACCGAGGTCGCGTTCGCATTGGGCTTCAGCAGCCCCAGCGCCTTCACCGCGGTGTTTCGCCGGCACCTGGGCGATTCCCCGGGGCGCTACCTGGCCAAGTCCAGGGCCGTGTCGTTGTTCTGAAAAACTCACACGCTGATCAGGATTCACCTTGCAGGCGGCCCTGCTTTGTTACTATCGCCGCCCACCGTCACCAGGAGTCACCGGCCCATGCAGCACCAGTGGGATGAAATGCACCGCACCCGCAAGCCCACGTTCCTGTTGTGCGGCGAGCCTCAAGGGGATGTGCTCAATCTCTATGTTCACGGTTACTCGGCCTTCTTCAACCGCCAGCAACTGGGCAACTTCACGCAACAACTGGCAAGCATCGAAGGCTCGACCAACCTGATGCTGTTCTGGCCGGCGGGGCATTTTCTGGAAAACCTGTTTGCACCGGTCAAGGATGTGATCACCGCGCTGCTGGGTGGTGGCGGCCTGGGCGCGGCAACCGTGGGTGTGGGCCGTGCGATTGCCTACTTTCTCGACCATTACAAAAGTGTCGAGGCGCGTGTTGATGAAGTGGCCAAGACGTTATTGCCTGAGCTTGCCCATTACCTGCACGGCGAAGCGTTGCCCGTGCGGCGCATCAACCTGATCGGGCACTCCCTCGGCGCGCGTATCCTGGTCAAGAGCCTGCTGGCCAGCCCCGAGGTCGCCCGCCAATTGCCGCTCAATAATGTGTTGCTGATGGGTGGCGCCATCAGTACGTCCAGCCCCTGGGATCAAGTGACGGCACCGCTCAAGGGCCGCGTGATCAACTGCTACTCCAGCAAGGACTGGGCGCTTGCGATCAAGCCGGACACCGAGCGCTGTATCGGCCGGTATGCGATCGACGTCACCCCCGCGCTCAAGGCCAAGGTCACCAACGTGCACCTGGCCACCTTCGACCACGCCGCCTACTGGCCGCAGCTGAAAACGGTGGTGCAGTACACCGACCTGCTGCAGGAACGGCGTGGCCTGATTCGCGCCGACCTGCGTAGCAGCGAAGTGCGTTTTGCCGAGGAGGACGTAGAACTGTTTCCGGCCTTGGTGCAGGCACGCCCGGAGGAGCTTAAGTTTCTGGCTGAGTTGATGGCACAAAAACGCAGTGCCTCGATCGACGCTGACATGCGTGAACCGCTGAAACTGGCCATCGAACTGCAACGCATGGGCGGTGACAGCTTTATGAACCTCGCCCGTGGCCATGGCGTGAGTTATCGCCAGATCGCCGAAGATGTCGCACAGCGGCTGGGCATCAAGTTCGATGGGCCGCTTGAAACCGTGGTGCTGGCGGACATCGAGGCACAGGTCGCGGAAAAACTCATTGAGCAGTACAAGGACAAACTCAGTCGCGCCGACCGCCAGGCCTTCGACGCTGAACTGAAGGCGGCCGCGCAAAAAGAGCAGGGCCTGTTCAATCGCATCGATATCGGCCGTTCGGCCACCACCGCCCTGAGCGGCACGGCGTTGGCGGGGCTTACGGGGTTTATGCTGCGGCGCGGCGCGGCCACGGCGATTCCGGTGGTGGGCCAGGCACTGGCGGCGGCGATGTTGCTGGTAACAGGCGTGCGTGCGTTTTCCGGCCCGGCCTATTCGATCACCACCTTGGCGGTGTTGGTGATTGGCGTGATTCGCCAGCGCATGGAGCGCGAGGCGTTGAACCAGGAGATGGACCTGGTGGTGCAAGTCGTCGAAGCGTTCGACTTGCCCCGGGAAACGGTGATGCGCACGGTCGCGTCGGACTGATAAGCTGCGGCTCTGACTTGTGTGTTTGCCTGGGATACCGCGTGAAATTCAGCCTGCCGAAAATCGCCACTGCCCCGTTCTGCCCGCCGGAAGTGGCCGGCTCCGTTATCGTCGACCCCAAGGCCTCGTTTTTCAAACGGGCGCTGATGTTCGCCGGCCCCGGCCTGCTGATCTCCATCGGCTACATGGACCCCGGCAATTGGGCCACGGCCATCGAGGCCGGTTCACGTTACGGCTACAGCCTGTTATTCGTGGTGCTGCTGGCCAGCCTGGCCGGGATGGCGGTGCAGTGCCTGTGTTCGCGCCTGGGCATCGCCACCGGCAAAGACCTCGCGCAACTGTGCCGTGAGCGCTACAGCAAACGCTCCGCGCGCACGCAATGGGTGTTGGCGGAAATCTCCATTATCGCTACCGACCTTGCTGAGGTACTTGGCTGCGCTCTGGCCTTTCACTTGCTTCTAGGTGTGTCGCTGACTACCGGCATCGTCATTACCGCCTTCGACACACTATTGATCCTGGCCCTGCAAAACCGCGGTTTCCGCCGCCTGGAAGCGATCATGCTGGCGCTGGTGGCAACCATTGGCGTGTGTTTCTTTATCGAATTGGTGCTGATCAAACCTTACTGGCCGGACGTACTCAGTGGTTTTACTCCGTCGCTGGCGGCCATCAGCGACGCCGCGCCGTTGTACCTGGCCATCGGCATTCTCGGCGCCACGGTGATGCCGCATAACCTCTACCTGCACACCTCCATTGTGCAGACCCGCCTGATTGGCAAAGACCTCGCCAGCAAACAGGACGCGGTCAAGCTGGCGCGTATCGACACCATCGGTTCCCTGGCGCTGGCGTTGCTGGTCAACGCCGCGATCCTGGTGCTGGCCGCCGCCGCGTTCTACAAGACCGGCCACACCGAGGTGGTTGAAATCCAGGACGCCTATCACCTGCTTGACCCCTTGGTGGGTGGCGCCTTCGCCAGCATCCTGTTCGGCATCGCCTTGTTGGCCTCGGGGCAGAGTTCGACCTTTACCGGCACCATCGCCGGGCAAGTGATCATGGAGGGTTACCTCAACCTGCGCATCCCGTGCTGGCAGCGGCGCCTGATTACGCGCGGGCTGGCGCTGATCCCGGCGTTCCTGGGGGTGTGGCTGATGGGCGACGACGCCATCGGCAAACTGCTGATTCTGAGCCAGGTGGTGCTCAGCCTGCAGCTGCCTTTCGCGTTGTACCCGCTGATCCGCATGACTGACGACAAGCAACTGATGGGGCCCTTCGTTAACCGCCTGCCCACGCGGCTACTGGCGTGGTTTCTGTTTGCGCTGATCAGTGGGGCGAATGCGTGGTTGATTGGGCAGTGGTTGTTTTGATCGGAGTTTTAGATCAAAGCCTTCTGAAACGTATCGAGCACCTCGTCAGGCAATGGCGCATCAAAGTCGTCCGGGACAGTCAGTTTTCCTTTCATTACGCCAATTCTTTGCCCCCGGTGTTGCCCAGCCGTCCCGGGCTGGGCAAGCGCACATCCGTTCTTGGTGATAATGGTTATTTGGCCGGTACTGGCCTGATGAGCCCGCTTGGAGACGTGAGCTTTCGTTGGGTCTAATGGATCCGTTATGACGTGTCGCTGTGCATTCATGGCGTCTCTTCTGTGGGGAAGGAGCCTGAGTCTGGCCTGGCATACGGTGGCTGGAAATAGTGGCCCGAAAATTCAGAACGAGCCTACTTTTCCTACCAGGAATTTTTACCTTCCAAGGCTTTTCCAGTGAGAGGGACGGGCCTCACCGATCCCAATACGGCACCGCCCCAAAACACTCCACAAAATAATCAATCACCGTGCGTACCTTCAGCGACAGCCGCCGGCTGCCCGGCCATAGCGCGGCAATCTGCTGTGGCTCCAGCGTGGTGGCCACGTCGTACTCCGTAAGTACCGCCTGCAAAGTGCCGGCGCGCAAGCCTTCGCCGATCAGCCAGGAGGGAAACACCACCAGCCCCAGGCCTTGCTCCGCCGCGTGGGTGAGGGTGTCGGCATGGTTGCCGGTGATGGGGCCTTTGACGCTGTACGGCGTCCAGTCGCCCTGGCTGCGACGGAAGAACCAGCGTTGCTGGCCGGTGATGCCTTTGTAGGCCAGGCATTGATGGTTGGCCAGCTCATCGGGATGACGCGGCGTGCCATATCGGGCCAGGTACGCCGGGCTGGCGGCGAGGCGAAAACGCTGGGGCGCGAAAATGCGGGCCTGCATGCTGGAGTCGTTAAGCACGCCGATGCGAAACAGCAGGTCTGTGCCGTCTTGCAACGGGTCGACGTAGGTGTCGGTTTGCTGGATATCCAGTTGCAGCTTGGGGTAGCGGCGGCACAACTCGCCCAGCCACGGTGACAGGTGACGCTGGCCAAACACCATCGGCGCGTTGATACGCACCAGCCCGCTGGGTTCGCTTTCCTGCTCCTGCAAGGCCTGGCCGGCGGCTTCCAACTGTTCCAGCATCAAGCGTGCGTGGCGCCCGAGCAGGCGCCCGGCTTCGGTGGGGCTGACCGCACGCGTGTGGCGGTAGAGCAATTGCTGGCCGAGCGCCTGTTCCATCAATTGGATTTGCCGTGAGATGGAGGAGGGCGCCAGCCCTTCACGGCGTGCCACTTCAGAAAAGCTGCCGTGATCCAGCACCGCTACGAACAGGCGCAATGCCTTGAAACTCAGTTCATTTAAACCCTGCATCGTGGCCCCGTGCTGTGCGCAATGCGCAAAGGTGTTGTGTGCATGCTCCCATTTATCGCACAAGACGGCCACCGGATAATGCGCGCCATGTTTCCTTTTTTGATACGCAGGTGATGTATGCAGGCAAGTTCCATCGAGGGCGTGGCGCAGGCCAGGCCGAAAAAAAATCTTTTGCGCTTGCTCTTGCTGCCACTGGTGATTCTGGCGGGCATGGGCCTGTCGGTTGAGGCCGGCTTGCTCGGGCCATTGGGTGCGCAAGTCGGGCATTTGTGGGCGACCTTGAGCATCTTTGGCGTAGGCACGGCAATCCTGTTTTTGCTGCTGCTGTTCAGCGGCCCGCAAAAAGGCCCGGCACTCACCGACCTGCCGCGCTGGCAGTTGATCGGCGGCTTTTTGGGGCCGATGTATGTGGTGGTGCTGACCCTGGCCACGCCGCATATCGGCATCGCCATGACCATGATCGCGATTTTGTCGGGCCAGGTCGGCAAGAGCGTGCTGATCGACCATTTCGGCTGGTTCGGCACCGCGCGTAAACGGGTCAATGGCGAACGCTGGATTGCCCTGGCGTTGATCGTGGCGGCACTTGTTCTGATTGCACGAGGTTAAAGCGATGAATCTGATATTGTTATTGGTACTGGTAATTGCCGCCGGTGCGGTGCTGAGTGTGCAAGCCGCGATCAACGGCCGCCTGGGCCAGACGGTAGGCGTATTGCGCAGCAGTTTGCTGACCTTTGCGGTGGGCGCAATCACCACGGCACTGTTGATTTTCTTCTTCGAACCCGCACAGGCCGTGAGCTTGCTGGACGTGCCGAAATGGCAGTTGACCGGCGCCCTGTTCGGCGTGGTGTACATGATGGTCATGGTCGGCGCGGTGCCCGTGGTGGGTACGGCGGTGGCCACGGTGGCGGTGATCGTTGGGCAGTTGGGCATGGGCATGCTGATCGACAACTTTGGCTGGTTGGGCAACCCGGCCATCGAGCTGTCGGGCAGCCGTATCGTGGCGATGCTGCTGTTGGCGCTGGCGCTGGTGTTCATGTACCGCAGCAACAGCCGCCTGGCCGATTAACGGCGGTGAACCTTCAAACCGTGCCTGGAGTCACTGCTTAAGGTGTTGCGCCCGCAGCACTTGGACGACCATGCAAAAGGAGTCTGAACATGGCTGATGAAAACTGTGCCTGCCCACACTGCAACTGCGTACTGGGCACTAATGCGGTGATGAAAGACGGCAAGGGTTATTGCTGCCAAGGCTGCGCTGAGCACCATGCGCATGGCGAGCCGTGTGCCTCACCGACCGGTTGCGAGTGCGCCAAGTCCGCAAAAGGCTAAAAATCCCCTCGGCTTATCGGGTGGCGGTCATTACCATGGCCGCTCACCCTTGATTGATGTGCTCTTCATGGCCCTGGCCGCGCCTCCCAACCTCACTGATCATGCCGTCCCCGTGCAACCGCTGGCGCGCACCTACCCGCGTGGGTTGTATGTGGAGCCCCATAGCCACGACTGGGGCCAGTTGCTCTACGCCATGAGCGGGGTGATGTGGGTTGAAACACCGCGCGAAGCGTTAGTGGTGCCGCCGCAACGCGCCGTGTGGCTGCCACCAGGTGTGGAACACGGCATTCGTGTGGTCTCGGACCTGCAGATGCGCAATATCTACCTGCGCCCGGCGTTGGCGGCGACGCTGGACAGCCAGGTGCAAGTGATTGAAGTCGGTGGGCTGCTGCGTGAGCTCATCGTCGCCCTGGTTGATCAGGGCGATAACGGTGATACAGCCTATTACGACGCCGTGGTCGGCCTGGCGTTGTTGGAACTTCAACGCGCGCGCCGCTCGCAGATCCGCATTGCCATGCCGCTGGAGGCCGATCGTCGGTTGATTAATGCCTGCCAGGCGGTGATGGCCGCGCCTTCGCTGCAAATCCCTTTTGAGCAACACGCCGAAGCGGCCGGTGCCAGCGTGCGCACCCTGGCGCGGTTGTTCCAGAACCACCTCGGCATGGGCTTTGCCGAGTGGCGCCGTCAGGTGCAGCTCGCCACGGCGGTGGCGGAGCTGATCCAGGGCCAGTCGGTGAGTGGCATTGCCCGCTCGTTGGGTTATTCGCCCAGCAGCTTCAGCGACATGTTCCGCCGTGAACTCGGTGTGGCGCCGTCGCAATACGTCGGTTGAGGCTTTGGCCGAAATCCTGAAGCACTTGGCCGATGCTTCGGGATTGGGCTCACTAAACTGGGCGCATCAACCCAACCGGCGTAAACCCTATGAACTACCTCATTTCCCTCGCCATCGGCCTGTTTGTCGGCGTGATCTACGGCGCCCTGGACTTTCGCTCGCCCGCGCCGCCTGCCATTGCCCTCGTGGGGCTGATGGGCATGTTGCTCGGTGAAAAGCTCTGGCCCATGGGGCGTGAGCTGGTCAGCGGTTGGTTGTCCTGATTTTTCTTTTATTTGAAGGGATGTTGGTTATGAAAGCACTGCAATTTTCCGCCACCGGCGACCTTGCCGCCCTGAGTGTTGTCGACGTCGCCAAACCGCTGCCGGCTGCCGGTGAAGTGTTGGTCCAGGTTAAAGCAGCGGGATTGAACCCCAGCGACGTTAAAAACGTACTTGGGCGGTTTCCCTATACAACGTTGCCGCGTATTCCCGGCCGGGACTTTGCCGGTGTGGTGGTGCAAGGCCCGCAGGAATGGGTTGGCCAAGAAGTGTGGGGCACTGGCCGTGACTTGGGCTTTTTTGCCGACGGTTCACATGCGCAATACCTCACGGTGTCGGCGAAGGGCGTGGCCCATAAACCGACGCACTTGAGCTTTGCCCAGGCCGCCAGCCTCGGCGTGCCATACACCACCGCCTGGGATGCGCTGGAGCGTAGCGGTGTCGGAAAAGGCACGCGGCTGCTGGTGATTGGCGCCAATGGTGCGGTAGGCAGTGCGGCGTTGGCGCTGGCGAAAATTCGCGGTGCGCAGGTGCTGGCGGCGGTGCGCAAGGCGGATCAGGTCGAGGCGTTGCAGGGGCAGGGCTTCGACGCGATTGCCCTGGGCCAGCCGGACGCCTTGGGCGGGCAGGTGAATGCGGTGTTCAAGGGCGGCGCCGATGTGATCTTCGACACCACCGGTTTCTGGCTGCCGGCGGCTGTCGCAGGGTTGGCCCCGTTCGGCCGCATCGCGATCATCGCCGCGCCGGCCGATGGGCATGTGCAACTGCCGGCCCTGGCGTTGTACCGCAAGGGCGGTTCGGTGGTGGGCATCAATTCATTGCTCTACAACTGCGAGCAGTGCGCGGTGATGCTGGAGCAGTTTGGGCGGTTTTTTGATGAGGGTTCGCTGCCGTTGCCGACAGGCTTGCGTGAGGTTGCGTTGGCGGATGGGGTGCAATGCTACGAGGAAGTCAACAAAGGCAGCGCGGACAAGATCATCTTCCTGCCTTAACTCGGTTAAAAACTGTGGGAGCGGGCTTGCCTGCGATGGCGGTTTGTCAGGTATGTTTTTGTTGCCTGACCCACCGCTATCGCAGGCAAGCCAGCTCCCACATTTTGATCTTCACTGGGCTTGAGGGCTGTTCTCGATCGGACGTTTCCCTCAAAGGTTTCAGGTTGTCGCTCGGAAGCGGGCTGACTAGCCTCACTGCCGTCGCTGCCAATTCAGCGGCCGGATTTGACCGTCCGCCCCCAAATGTATGTGCCGCATCGAATCAGGCGTTTTTTTTACGTCTGCTGTATCGTGTCGCGGCAGCTGTACGCGGGATACCTTCGGGTATGCCGGGCTACTTTGGGACCGGTCGGTCAACCCGCGTATAGCTGCCACCCTATTTCGCTTGACCGCGAAACGTGGCGGCTCCACTCCCGAAGGATTCCACCATGATCAAAGACACCCCCAACCCCCCAGCCCATCAAGACTACGACACCAGCACCCTGCACGAAGTCGCCTACCGCGCGATCAACCACTATCTCAACCCCGGCAAACCCATTCCTGAACCCAGCGAAGGCATCTTCACCGTGCGCGCAGACTTGGGTACGGAAACCTTGCTGGTCAATGCTTCCCAGGATCTGGCGTCGATCAGCGACATTGCCAACCACCTGGCATTTGAAATCGAGGGTTCGCAACGCAATGTCGCGCTGTGTATCTGCCGAATGCTGGAAGGGGTGCAGCTGCTGGTCGACAAGGCGCTGAATGTAGCCCACCCCGTAGCCTGAATGTAGGAGCTAAGATCGTTCCCACGCTCTGCGTGGGAATGCATCCTGTGACGCTCCGCGTCACCTTGCATCCTCTAAGGCGGGACGCGGAGCGTCCGGGGCGGCATTCCCACGCGGAGCGTGGGAACGATCTCAACACAAGGTCGCGCTGGGTATCTGTCGGATGCTGGAAGGTTTGCAACTGCTGGTCGACAAGGCGCTGAATGTAGCCCACCCCGTGACTTAAAAGTGTGGGAGCTGGCTTGCCTGCGATGGCGGTCTGACAGTCAGAGAACTATCGACTGACCCACCGCCATCGCAGGCAAGCCAGCTCCCACATTTTGATCTTCACTAGGTTTGAGGGCTGTTTTCGATCGGACGTTTCCCACAAAGGTTTCAGGTTGTCGCTCGGAAGCGGGCTGACTAACCTCACTGCCGTCGCTGCCAATTCAGCGGCCGGATTTGACCGTCCGACTTGTTAACGAATCGCTACGCCCTGTACCAACTTCAGGCGTTTTTTTTATGCCTGAGGTATTGTGTCGCGGCAGTTGTGCGCGGGATACCTTTGGGTATGCCGGGTTCGTTGACAACCGGTCGGTCAACCCGCGTACAGCTGCCACCTTATCCTTGCTTGACCGCGAGCGTTGGCAGCTTCACTTGTCGACGGAGTTCCACCATGATCAAAGACACCCCCAACCCCCCAGTCCACCAAGACTACGACACCAGCACCCTGCACGAAGTCGCCTACCGCGCGATCAACCACTATCTCAACCCCGGCAAACCCATTCCTGAACCCAGCGAAGGCATCTTCACCGTGCGCGCAGACTTGGGTACGGAAACCTTGCTGGTCAATGCTTCCCAGGATCTGGCGTCGATCAGCGACATTGCCAACCACCTGGCATTTGAAATCGAGGGTTCGCAACGCAATGTCGCGCTGGGTATCTGCCGAATGCTGGAAGGTGTGCAGCTGCTGGTCGACAAGGCGCTGAATGTAGCCCACCCCGTAGCCTGAATGTAGGAGCTAAGATCGTTCCCACGCTCTGCGTGGGAATGCATCCTGTGACGCTCCGCGTCACCTTGCATCCTCTAAGGCGGGACGCGGAGCGTCCGGGGCGGCATTCCCACGCGGAGCGTGGGAACGATCTATCTGCACTAGGCTTCAGGGACGCCTTTTTCCCAGGCCGACCAGTTCTTCAGAATTGCCTGTACCAGCGGATTACCCGTGCGGTACAGGTTCTCCAGCGCCGGTACGAACCCGCCCTGGTCCGCATACTTCAGCAAGTTGTCCACCTCGCTGTAACCCGGATACGGACGGTCGAAATCGGACCCAGCCCGCACCACCGCCAAGCGCTGAATGTCCACCAACCCTTCACGGCTGGCGCGCAGCAAGGCTTCATAAGTGGAGTTGTCTTCCTGCTGGGTGGTGCAGTACTCGCCTTTGTTATCGGTGAGCAATTTGGTCCAGACTTCGGCGCGTTCGCTCAGGCGTGTGCCGGAGAACCAGGTATTGCCCGCCAGCGTGTCGCAGCGCGTGACTTGCGGCGGCTGGTTGGCCGGCGCGGCCGGGTAGTGTTTGCGCCAGGCGCTGGATTCCTTGCTTTCGCTCAGCTCAACCTTTTGCGACAGGGCAAACGCCTTGGCCTGCAACTTCGGGTTCAGCTCGAATACTTCGGTCTTGTAGTCCAACGGAGGTTTTTCGTTGGGGCCTTTGGTGTTGATGCCGATGTAACCGGTTGGCCAATCCTTGGGCGCATCGCGCGAATCCAGCTCCCACTGGGTACCGAACTCCACCAGGTAATGCGCCCAGGCTGCGGTGCCGATGGTCCCGTGTTTAGGGCTGATGCCGGCGATCCCGGCAATCAGGAAGTAGCTTTGGCGCAGGTCAAACTTGGGCGACAACGCCAGGGCCAGTGTGGACGCGGCGGCGTTGGTCTGGCCCATGCCGGTTACCAACAGGCACACGTCCTGAGTGTTGCAGCGGATCACCGGGTATTCGGCCGACAGGCCTGGCACGCGCACTTCCTGCTTGAGTTCCAGGCGGTCGATCCAGGTTTGCGCCTCGGGGGCGAACATGGTGATCAGCATCACTTTGGGTTTGATCGGCGCCGGAGCATCCGCCAGCACCACCTGGGGCAAAAAGGCCAGGCCGATGGCCATCGAGAGACGGGTAAGCATGTTCATCTAAAGCTCCTTGATCAGAATTGGTAACCGACACCGGCGTAGTAGCCCCAGCCATCCGAGCGGGCGCGGAAGTTACCCTCGCCAAAATTCAGCTCGCTGCCATCCTCCCAGTTGCCGCCGTTGTGGAAGTAACGGCCGACCAGGGTGAAGCGCAAGTGGGTAAACGAGTACAGCAACACGTTGGTCGCCACTAATGAGTTGGCGGTGCGCGCAGGGTTGTCCTTGTGCAAATCCGAGCCGAAATCGTAGTTGGTAAAGCCGATATAGGTCAGCGATGCGCCGTTATCGAAACTGCTGATGGGCACGATGTACTTCATTTGTGCACGGTAGCCGTCCCACGAATACTCATTGCTCGCGCCGTAGTTTTCCCACTGGTAGCGCCCATAGAAGTTGGCCGACAGGTTGACCCGCGAATGGGTGTCGATGTCGGTGCCCAGGCCGCTGTACAGCGTGTTGGCACGGTTGGACTTGTTGCTGCCGTGGTCGTAGATCCAGTCAAAGGCGACATACCACTCCTTGAACGGGCCGATGGCCAAACTGCGGCCGGCCAGGTAGTCGATGGAGATACGCGGCTCATGCTCCATAAATACCGGTGAGCCATGGTCCCACGCGCCTTTGTCATTACTGTTACCGATGCCGAGGATTTTCGGCACGTCTATGTAGCCATACAGCTCGAACGGGCCTTTGCGGCCGAAGTATTCGTATTCCAGGTACACATCGTCCTGCGGCTTGGGGCCGAAGCTGATGTCTTTGCTGCCAATCAGGGTCAGGTCCTGGTTGAACCAGTCCGACATATACACGCCTTTTTTTGTCGGGCTGGCTTCCGGGCTTTTGGTTTCAGGGCTGAGGGTTTCGCCCTGTGCTGAGTCATCCGCGGGTTTTTGCTGCGCCAAAATGGGCGCGCTGAGTACTCCCGTAACGGCGGCCAGTAGCAAGGAAACACCAAAACAAGCGGGACGCCTTGAGGTGAGGTGCATTGAAAATCCCTATTCTTACGCGGTTGGAACCCGTTTCTGCGGGTCGTGATGAACCTGGTGGCCAAGTTCGTTCCGCAAACGTTTGCACGTGGCGTACCAACTTTGCTCAAAGGGTTGAGCGGTATGGAAAAAACAGGGATTAATCGACCTTTTGGTCAAAATTGGCTGGGTGTCAATTTCTCGCTGCGGTTGAATAAATGCATCGCGGTTTCGCGCCGATACTCGCTCGGCGTCTGGTGCATTTCGATGCGAAAGTGCCGATTGAAGTTGGACAGGTTGGCGTAGCCCACTTCAAAGCAAATGTCTGCCACCGACATGTCGCTTTGCAGCAACAAGCGGCAGGCGCGTTGCACGCGGAACTTGCGCATCAGGTCGATAAAACCGTGGCCGGTGTTGCGCTTGAAGAAGCGTGAGAAGCCTGGCTCGCTCATCTGCAGTTGCTGGGCGATGACCGACAGGCGCAAGTCGCCGGTCAGCTCGCGCATCAGGTAATCGAAGGCTTTGTTGATGCGTTCGGCGCTGCGCGCATCCAGGGTGGGCGCATAGCAGGGGCTGGCCAGCGCCTTTACCTGGGCTTGCGGTGCATTGTTAAGCGTGTCGAGCAGTTGCAGAAACAGGATCAACCGCTGCAGGCCACGGGCGTTGCCGATGGCTTGCATCAACCCGGCTGCCTGCGCGGCGGTCTCGCCGGTAAATTCCAGGCCGCGTCGGGCCTGTTCGAACAACGGCTGCAAGTCGCCGAGTTCCGGCAGGGTTTTGCGCAGGGCGAGCAGGGCGGCGCCATCGAATTGCAGTACCACATCGCGGCCGTTCAAATATTCGCCGGGGGCGAGGTCGCCGATCCAGTCGTGGGGCAGGTCCGGGCCGATCAGCGCCACATGCCCGGCGCTGAACGCACCGATATAGTCGCCCGCCACCAACTTGCCGCTGCCTTGGCGGATCAGGTGAATCTCAAATTCCGGATGGTGGTTCCAGCGCGCCAGATCATAGGGGTAGTCATGTTCGAACCAGCGAAAGCAGTGGTCCGGCTCGGGCAGGATCACTTCGAGTTCGGCGGGGCGGTGTTCGAACAATTGGGCGCGGCTGACGGGCATGGTGATGCCTCTTATGCGTTGGATAACGCCAAAATACGCGCACCGGCAATCAGTGCGCTACCCCCGGTTTCGCCTGGCACTGATACTTTTTTGACTTTCATGCATGGGTTAAAAAAGTACCAGCCGTGCATTCGTCATTCGTTTGTGAGGCCTTGACCAAGCTGCTGTAATCGCTGCTCAACAACAAAAACAACAGGTGGATACCGCCATGCTCAAGCTCCCACACGCGCTGTTTCTGCTGACTGGCCTGGCGCTGACCATGCCCGGCTACGCCGCCGACACCGTGACCATCGCCACGGTCAACAACAGTGACATGATCCGCATGCAACGCCTGTCCAAGGTGTTCGAGCAGCAGCACCCGGACATCAAGCTCAATTGGGTGGTGCTCGAAGAAAACGTGCTGCGCCAACGCCTCACTACGGATATCGCCACCCAGGGCGGGCAATTCGACGTGCTGACCATCGGCACCTACGAAACCCCATTGTGGGGCGCCAAACACTGGCTGGAACCGCTGACCCAACTGCCGGCCGACTATGATGCCGAGGATATTTTCCCCTCCGTGCGCCAGGGCTTGTCGGTTAACAACACCCTGTATGCGTTGCCGTTTTATGGTGAAAGTACTGTCACCTACTACCGCACCGACCTGTTCAAGCAAGCCGGCCTGAGCATGCCCGCCCACCCGACCTGGACTCAGCTCGGCGAGTTCGCAGCCAAGCTCACGGTAAAAGACAAAGACCAATATGGCATGTGCCTGCGTGGCAAAGCCGGTTGGGGCGAGAACATCGCCTTGCTGAGCACCATGGCCAACGCGTTTGGCGCACGCTGGTTCGACCCACAGTGGAAACCGCAGTTGACCAGCCCCGAGTGGACGGCCGCTGCCCACTATTACGTCAACACCCTGAAAAACTACGGCCCGCCGGGCGTCTCCAGTAACGGCTTCAACGAAACCCTGGCGCTGTTCAACAGCGGCAAGTGCGCAATCTGGGTGGATGCCAGCGTCGCCGGCTCGTTCACCACCGACAAAACCCAGAGCAAAGTGGCTGACAGTGTCGGGTTTGCCGCCGCACCGACCGAAGTCACCGATAAAGGCTCCTCCTGGCTGTACGCCTGGTCCCTGGCGATCCCGGCGACGTCCAAGCACAAGGACGCCGCCAAGGCCTTTATTGCCTGGGCCACCTCCAAGGACTACATCCAGCTGGTCGCCGACAAAGAAGGCATCACCAACGTACCGCCGGGCACTCGCCAGTCCACCTACAGCGAGGCATACCTGAAGGCCGCGCCGTTTGCCCAGGTGACACTGGAGATGATGAAGCACGCCGACCCTGCGCACCCGTCGGCCCAGCCGGTGCCGTACGTGGGCATCCAGTACGTGACCATCCCGGAATTCCAGGCCATCGGCACCTCGGTGGGCAAGCTGTTCTCGGCGGCGCTTACCGGCGGCATGACGGTCGACCAGGCGCTGCTTGCGGCTCAGTCCACTACCGAGCGCGAAATGAAACGTGCCGGTTACCCTAAGTAAACAGGACTTCTTTATGAACCGACTCGAAGGTAAAAGCGCGCTGATCACTGGATCGGCGCGCGGTATCGGCCGCGCCTTTGCCCAGGCCTATATCGCTGAAGGCGCAACGGTCGCCATTGCCGATATCAACCTGCAACGCGCCCAGGCCACCGCCGCCGAACTGGGGCCACAGGCTTACGCAGTTGCGATGGATGTCACGGATCAAGCCTCTATCGACGCCGCGATTACGGCCGTGGTGGCCCATGCCGGCAAGCTCGATATCCTGATCAACAACGCTGCACTGTTCGACTTGGCACCCATCGTCGACATCACCCGCGACAGCTTTGAGCGGCTGTTCTCGATCAACGTCGCCGGCACGTTGTTTACCTTGCAGGCCGCGGCCCGCCAGATGATCAGCCAGGGCCACGGTGGCAAGATCATCAACATGGCCAGCCAGGCCGGGCGGCGGGGCGAGCCATTGGTGGCGGTGTATTGCGCGACCAAGGCGGCGGTGATCAGCCTCACGCAGTCGGCGGGTTTGAACCTGATCAAGCAGGGCATCAACGTTAACGCGATCGCGCCGGGCGTGGTCGACGGCGAGCATTGGGATGGCGTGGATGCGCTGTTTGCCAGGCATGAAGGGCTGGCGCCTGGCGAGAAGAAGCAGCGGGTTGGCGCCGAGGTGCCGTTCGGGCGCATGGGCACGGCTGAGGATCTGACCGGCATGGCGATCTTCCTGGCCTCTAAAGATGCCGATTACGTGGTGGCCCAGACCTACAACGTCGACGGCGGCAACTGGATGAATTGAGCCAGGCACTGAGCAAAATGTGGGAGCGGGCTTGCTCGCGAGTGCGGTGTGTCAGTTGCTGAATGCATTGACTGACACGCCGCTTTCGCGAGCAAGCCCGCTCCCACATTGGATCTCCATAAGGCTTGAATGTGAGGTCAGTTGGCAACGCCGTGTTCAAAAAAGTAAACAAAGTGTTTGTGGAGGTAGCCGTACCTCATGTCTACTTTTACCTGCACCTCACAGGAGTGCCGCCATGACCCTTTTGAAAACCGCCATTGCCTCATTCGACGTCGACCCCCAAAAGAGTTTCACGCCGTTGTGCCCCAATGAACTGCCGGTGGCCGGCGGCGATCAGATCGGTGCCGAACTCAACTTCATG
Source organism: Pseudomonas sp. 2822-15 (assembly GCF_002742515.1). Lineage (NCBI taxonomy): Bacteria > Pseudomonadati > Pseudomonadota > Gammaproteobacteria > Pseudomonadales > Pseudomonadaceae > Pseudomonas > Pseudomonas sp. 2822-15. The sequence continues at coordinate 67,039 of NZ_LJRY01000199.1, forward strand.
GCCGGTCTTGCCGGTTATCGTGTCGGCAGCAAAGACGCCCATACCCCGCACGCCCCGTGGGTGGTCACGCAGCCCGGCGACATGTTGAAACCCACCGGCCTTGAGCATGCCGACCTCACCTGGCTCAGTCATTGTGTGCCGGGCACTGAAGGCTTCACGTTGCTCGACGAATTGCCCACGCCGTATGACTACGACTACTTCATCTGGAAGGGCGTCGAGCCCGACCTGCATCCCTATGGCGCCTGTTACCACGACCTGCACGACAAGCTGTCCACCGGGGTTATAGAGTACCTCAAGGCCCAGGGCGTGCGCCGCGTGATCGTGGGGGGCCTGGCCCTGGACTTTTGCGTCAAGACCACGGCCATGCAATTGCTCAGGGCCGGCCTGGAAGTGGTTCTGCACCTGCCGGCGTGCCGAGGCATCAGCGAGGCGGGCGGTGCGGCGGCGGTAACGGACTTGCGTAATGCCGGTGCAGCGATCAGCCGTAGCCGCGAAGAACTCGCCGCGATGGCGTCGCGTTAAGGCGCATAGCTATCACCCAATACCTGCTTTCCTATGGGAGTCGATGATTCGCGGCTAGACCGGTAACGTTGCGCGCAAAAAAACGAGAAGCGTCCTACATCACTCATTGGGCGTTACTGATTACCCTCACGCTTTTGCACGAGCGGCCTTGACTGGCCGGGGAGCGCTGTCGCGTGAGGGAGTCAACTGCAAACCGTCTTGCCCGGTGCCTGCCTGAATTTCTGCTTATGGTCGTTGTAAGCCTGCTTTCAGGCGGCGCCGCTGGCTTCCTGGCGAGCACCACCTATTTGCGCCGCCTTGGCCCGGCGATGCAAACCGGATGTAGCGTTGCGCTGTTGCTGGGCTTGATGATTTTGTCCGGCCTTGGCCATTGGATGCTGGCACGCGGGCGCGTTGCTTCCACTGGATGGCAGACGGGCTATTTTGTCCTCTGCTTGATAGTGGTGACCCCTACCATTCAATACCGGCCGCACGCGCTGGCTTACCTGTTGGGGGTTGCGTTTCCACTGCTGGGAATACTTCTGCTAAACACTTACCGCTATCACGAAATGCGACTGAAACTGGCAAACATTCGCTGCCCGTAGCTCCCGCGCAGTCGCGCGGGAGCACGCCACGCCTGCCCGCTACCGCTCGATCGAGCGGCTCCACCGCGCATTCCACTCCGGCCGCGCCTGGTTGACCTGGTCCCAATCAATCGAAATCGCTGTCTGCAAATAGCCTTGCATGGCCTCCACCCGTGCGCGGGTTTTGTCGGTGGTCGGCGTGGTCGGGTTCGACGGGATCTGGTCACCTTCTTCCAACGCCGGCGCCTGGGCCTCTGCCGTCAGCAAGAAGGCCGCGAGTTTCTGCGCCAGCTCCGGCTGGTCATTCCGCGCAATGACACACTCGGCCACGTTGAGCACCACTGCGCCTTCCTTGGGCTGGGCGTATTCCATCGGGATGCCGAGCAATTGCTGGGTGGTGACCTGAGTGGGTGTGAGGGGGAAGATCGCGGCTTCGTCGGTCTGCACCATCTCGGAAATTTTCGCGGAACTGGCGATGTATTCCAGCACGTTGGGGCCGATGGTTTTTGGCCAGGCCTTGAAGCCCGGCTCCACGTTGGTCTCGGAGCCGCCCTGGATGCGGTTGAACATCAAGAAGCCGTGCAGGCCGAAGGTGGAGGAGGCCAGGGACTGGAACACCACCTTGTCTTTGAATCGAGGATCGGCGAGGTCCATCCACGAGGTGGGCGCCGCCCAGCCTTTTTCCTTGAACATCTTGGCGTTGTAGCCCAGGCCCGTGACGCCCAGGGTCACGGCGACCGCTTCTTCCTTGATTTTCGCCTTGGCCGGGATCTGGTCCAGGGTCGGGTTGGGGGTGAGCTTGTCGCACAGGCCCATGGAAATGGCGCGGTACATAATGCCGTCGTCGAGGAACATCACGTGCATCTGCGGGTTGTCTTTGTTGGCCTGGACCTTGGCGAGGATGTCCGACGAGGTGCCGGGCACGATCACCACCTTGACGTTATTGGCCTTCTCGAACGCGGGCAGCACCTTGTCGGCGTACACCCGTTCCATAGTGCCGCCGTTCATGCCCAGGTACAGCGTCGGCGCGGCATGGGCGGTGGCGGTGAGTAAGGCGAGGGGCAAGCAGGACAGTGCGATACGTGGGTTCATGGGGGTTTTTCCTCTCAGGCTTGGAAACGACGAATGGAAAACGCTTCGATGGGTTGGCGGCTGGCGCCTGTGCAGACGAGCTCTGCCAGGGCTTCACCGACGGCGGGGCCGAGCTGGAACCCGGCGCCGGCAAAGCCGAAACCGTGGAGCAGGCCAGGTTGGGTGCTGCTGGGGCCGATCACCGGTTCATGATCGGGTAAGTAACCTTCGGTGCCGCTCCAGGTACGAATCGCCTGGGCACCCTTGAGAAACGGGTACAGCTCACCGGCATTGCGCAGAATCTCCAATACCGCCGCTTGCCCAGGGCGCGCCGTCAGCGGGCCAAGGGCAAAACCACGGCCGCCGCCGAGGATGCAATTGCCACGGGCGACTTGGCGCGCATAAATCCCGCCGCCTTCAACGCCGGTGCTCACGTTCATCACCACCGGCAGCGGCTCGGTGACCAGCATCGCCGGGTGCGCCGAAGTGATCGGCACCGGCTCGCCAAATTGCGCGGCGAGCGTCCCGGCCCAGGCCCCCGCGCAGTTCAGCAACCACGGCGCTTGCAGGTGCAGGCCATTGGCGCAGCGCACCCGGAAGCACTGGCCGTCATGTTCGATCTGAGTCACTTCGGCCTGCTCGTGCACCGCCGCGCCAAGACGCTGCGCCGCACGGGCGAAAGCAGGCGACACCAAACGCGGGTTGGCATGCCCGTCTTCGGGGCACAGCGAGGCGCCCACCGCAATGTCGCCCACCCACGGGAAGCGTGCGCGCAGCTCGGTGTAGTCCAGCAATTGCAAGCCCAGGCCAAACCCACGGGTCTGTTCGGCATAGGCTTGCAGCGCGGCGAAATCCCCATGGCTGCGCGCCAGTTTCAAATGCCCGGAGCGCACGTACTCGCCGTCGATGCCGATCAACCCCGGCAAGTCGGCCCACAGTTCATGAGCACGTTGTGAGAGTGGCAGTTGGTGCAAAGGGCGGCCTTGGCGGCGCACGCCGCCGTAATTCACGCCGCTGGAGTGCGAGCCACAAAAGTCCCGCTCCACCAGGGCCACACGCTGGCCTTGGTGCGCGAGCATCAAGGCCGCCGACGCGCCGACGATACCGCCGCCCAACACGATCACGTCGATCATGGCTGCACCTCTACACCAAACGGCAGCGGCTTGATCGGCGCCTGGCCACGCAAACGGCCAACGTCGTGTATGGCGCGACCGCTGCGCTCGGCCACAACCTCTGCGGCCGCCAGCCCACACATGCGGCCCTGGCAGCGGCCCATGCCGACCCGGCAATGGGCTTTGACCCGGTTGATTTCCCAGTGGCCCTCATCGACGACGGCGCGTACATCGCCGACGCTGACTTCTTCGCAGCGGCACAGGATTAACGCATCCGGCGCCTGTGCGGCCCATTGCTCAGGGAAAGGGAACGCGGTTTCCAGGCCATGGCGAAAGCGCTGGATACCCGCCAGTTGTTGCTCAAGCAGCGCTGGGCGAAGCGGATCGATGGCGACGCCTGAATCTTCCAGGACCGCCAACGCCGCCCGTTCACCGGCCATTTGCGCGGCATCGGCGCCCATGATCCCGGCCCCGTCGCCCGCCAGGTACACGCCGCTGACGCTGCTGCGCCCGGCACTGTCGCGTTGTGGCAGCCAGGCGCGGTTCAAAGGGTTCCAGGCAAACTCACAGCCGAGCAAATCCGCCAGTTGCGTCTCGCTGCGCAGCGCATGGGCGAATGCCACGGCATCGCATTCCAGCACCCGCTTGCCCCAGCGAATGCCACGCACCCGTTGCTCGCCGTCGATCTGCTGGAGCGTCGCACCCTGGTGCACGGGAACCCCATGGGCGGTGAGCCAGGCACGGTAATAAATGCCTTTGGCCAGGGTCGCCGGTTGCCCCAGCAGCGCCGGCAAAGCACGGCACTGGGCACGCAATGGCGCGCTGTCGAGCACCGCCACCACCTTGGCCCCGGCCTTGGCATATTGGTAGGCGACCAGATACAGCAACGGCCCACTGCCACACAACGCCACGCGCTCACCGATGGCACAGCCCTGATATTTCAACGCGATTTGTGCAGCGCCAAGGCTGTAGACGCCGGGCAAGGTCCAGCCCGGCACCGGCAGAATGCGGTCGGTGGCGCCGGTGGCGACGATAATCCGGGCGTACTCCACGCTTTCGGCGTGGCCCTTATTCAACATGTCCAGGCGACCGTCCTCGGCATTCCACGCCAGGGTTTCGGGCCGGTAGTCGATCAGCGGCGCCAACTCATCCAGTGTGCGGTGCACGGCCGTCGCCTTGCCCGCCTCAAAGCCATACAGCTGCCTGGGCGAGCGCTGAAAATTGGCCGGTTGACGCCGATAGATCTGCCCGCCGCCGCGCAGGCTTTCATCCACCAGGCAAGGCTTGATGCCATGGTCGAGCAAGGTGCGCGCCGCGCTGATGCCCGCCGGGCCTGCGCCGACAATCACGATCGGTTTCATGCCTGACGCCCTGGATCGCGGCTGATCGCCTGGCCCTCTTCCAACAGCGTTGAGCAAGCCCGCACACGGCGGCCATCTTCCAGCCGCACCCAGCAGTCCTGGCACGCGCCCATCAGGCAGAAACCGGCACGGCGTTCGGCGCTGAAATCGCTGCCGCGCAGGTGTTCGGCGCAGGTCAATATGGCGGTGAGCAACGTGTCGCCCAGCAAACCGCTGGCCGGTTGACCATCAAGGGTAAAGGCCAGGGCAGGGCGGCGGGTTTCGGCCAAACGTTTGAACAAGGCCATCAATGTTTCCCCACCAGTACGCGGTCCAGGCCATACACCCGGTCGAGCAGGATCATGGTGGCTGCGGTGAGTGCAATGACCAGCGCCGACACCGCCGCCATCATCGGGTCGATGGACTCGGTGGCGTACACATACATGCGCACCGGCAGGGTTTGCGTGGCTGGCGAGCTGACAAAAATAGACAGTGTCACTTCATCGAAACTGTTGATGAACGCCAGCAACCAGCCGCCGGCCACACCCGGCAAAATCATCGGTAAGGTGATTTGACGGAACAGCGTGAAGCGCCCGGCACCGAGGGATTCGGCGGCTTGCTCGGCACTGCGATCAATACCAATGGCCGCCGCCAACACCAGGCGCAGCACATACGGTGTGATGATCACCACGTGCGCCAGCATCAGCCAGGTGAAGCTGCCATTGACGCCCATCAGCGCAAACAGACGCAGCATCGCCACGCCCAGCACCAGGTGCGGAATGATGATGGGCGACAGGAACAACGCGCTGAAAAAGTTGCGCCCCGGGAACTGATAGCGGCTGATCGCCAGGGCGGCGGGCACTGCAATCAGGGTCGCCAGGGTGGCGGCGGTAAACGCCAGGATCAGGCTGTTGTAGAACGCCTGGATAAAGTCGGCACGCTCGAACACTGCACGAAACCAGCGCAGCGAGAAGCCCGAGGTGGGCAGGCTCAGCGTGTTTTCCGGCGTGAAGGCCACCAGGCACACCACCACCAGCGGCGCCATCATGAACAGCACCACCAAACCATGGAAACCGAGGGCCAAAGGACCGTTTCTGGACATGCGCTTAAACCCCCAGGGACTTTTTGTAGCGGCCTTCGACCATGCGGTTCCAGCTCAGCATGATCAGCAAGTTGACCAACAGCAGCACCACCGCAATGGTCGCGCCCATGGGCCAGTTGAGTTCCGAGAGGTACTGGTCGTAGACCACGGTGGCGACCATTTTCAGGCGGCGCCCGCCGAGCAGGCCGGGTATCGCAAACGAACTGGCGGCCAGGCCGAACACGATCAAGGTGCCGGACAGCACGCCGGGCATCACTTGCGGCAACACGATCTTGCGCATCACCGTGGCCTGGCTGGCGCCCAGTGACAGCGCCGCCTGTTCCGCCGACGGGTCGAGCTTTTGCAGCGAGGTCCACACCGGGATGATCATGAACGGCAGCATCACGTGCACCAGTGCGATCACCACCGCGAACGGCGTGTACAACAGTTTCACCGGGCGCCCGCCGAGGAACTGAATCACCTGGTTGACCAGCCCGTCGGCACCCAGCAACAAGCTCCAGCCGAAGGCGCGCACCACCACCGAAATCAGCAGCGGCGTGAGGATCAAAATCAAAAAGATCGAGCGCCACGGGGTGCCCATGCGGCTGAGGATGTAGGCTTCCGGTACGCCGATCACTACACACAGCAGAGTCACCAGCGCGCTGATCCAGAAGGTGCGCCAGAAGATTTCGTAGAAGTACGCATCGCTGAACAGCGACAGGTAATGGGCAAAGGTCCACTCATCGGCCTTCACGCCCACCTGGTAGTCGAACACGTTGAACGACAGCACCAGGGTCATGAACAGCGGCAGGATCAGCAGGCCGCTAAACAGCAGCAGCGCCGGCAGCGACAACAGATAACCACGGCTCATGGGTGCACCTCATCCGCCGTCAGCACGCGCAGTAACTCGGCGTGCCAGTCCAGGCCCACCGCCGCGCCGCAACCGAGCGGTGCGCTGCCGTCGTTGCTGCGTACCACGGTGATTTCGCCCAGAGCCGTTTGGACGCGGTAGAGCCATTGGCTGCCGAAGAAATAACGGTCGAGGACCTCGCCTTGCAGGCGGCCTGCACCTGCATCCACCAGCTGGACTTTTTCCGGGCGCAGGCTCAGTACCAGTGGGCCGTCGCCGCCGGTATGACGCACTTGGGGAGTGCCGAATTCGTCGTAGTCACCGGCCAGCAAGTTGGCCTTGCCGACAAAGTCCGAGATAAACCGCGTACGTGGGTGTTCGTAGAGCTTGTAGGGCGCGTCGATCTGGGTCACGCGCCCGGCCTGCATCACCACGACGCGGTCGCTGATCGACAGGGCTTCGGCCTGATCGTGGGTGACCATCAAGGTGGTGATGCCCACGGCGCACTGAATACGGCGGATTTCAAACTGCATTTCTTCGCGCAGGTTGGCATCGAGGTTGGACAGCGGCTCATCCAGCAGCAGCACCGGCGGCTCGATTACCAGCGCACGCGCCAGTGCCACACGCTGGCGCTGGCCGCCGGACAATTCACGCGGATAGCGTTCGGCGTGTGAGGCCAGGCGCACCAGTTCCAACACGGTTTTGACTTTGCCGGCGATCTCGGCAGCCGGCACTTTGCGCATCTTCAGGCCGAAGGCCACGTTGTCGCGCACGCTCATGTGCGGGAACAGCGCGTAACTCTGGAACACCACGCCCAAGCCACGGCTGGCGGGTTTGGCGTGGGTGATGTCGCGGCCGTCGAGCAGGATCTGCCCGCCGCTCACGTCGACAAAGCCTGCGATCATTTGCAGGGTGGTGGTCTTGCCGCAGCCCGAAGGGCCGAGCAGGGAAACGAACTCGCCCTTTTCCACCGCAAGGTCGGTGGCGACCACTGCGTCGACGGCACCGTAGCGTTTGCTCAAGGCGTTGAGTTGGAGAAAAGCCATGTCTGCGTTCCACCTTTTTTGAGTCGCGTCGAAACGCGCTTTTTTGTTTTGGGCAGATGCGAAAAGAGTGTTGCGGGTGCGTTGGCGCTCGATCTCAAGTCGGCTGCCGGTTGTTGTTCATTTCGCCCCTGTGGACGCAGATTAGGACGAAGACTAGGATGGGCGGAAGATGGAATTTCACTGAACGGACTATTATTTTCATATTTATTCATTTATCAGAATTTAAGCTGAGATTAAGTGTTATGGATTCCACTGAGCGGAATGAAAACCCTAAGGAAGTGGGCGCGGGCAGCGTGTCTCGTCTGTTTGCGTTATTGCGCACGTTGGGCGAAGTGCCCGAAGGCGGCGAGCGCGTGACCCAGCTCGCGCAGCAGGTCGGCCTGTCGCAGCCCACTACGCACCGCCTGCTGCGCAGCCTGATGGACGAAGGCATGGTTGAGCAGGATGGGCGCAGCAAGCGCTACCGCCTGAGCCTGGAGTTCTTCGCCCTGGCGGCCAACGCCGGCAAGACCGGCAACCTGCGCGACCTGGTGCGCCCGAGCATGTTGCGCCTGAGTGCGTCATTGGGCGATTCGCTGTTTCTGCTGGCGCGCAGCGGCTTTGATGCGATCTGCCTGGACCGCAGCGAAGGGCCGTATCCGATTCGCACCTTCACTGGCGATATTGGTGGGCGTGTGGCGCTCGGCGTGGGGCAGGGCAGTCTGGCCATCCTTGCGTTTTTGCCGGAGGAAGAGCGTGAGACGGTGATCCGCTACAACCTGCCACGCCTCAAGGATTTTCACCTGTATGACGAAGTGCTGCTGCGCTCCGAGGTCGAGAATGTGCGGCGCCTGGGTTATGCGGCGCGCAATACCGGTGTGCTCGAAGGCATGGCCGGGTTGGCGGTGCCGATTCTGAATCGGGATGGGCATGCGGTGGCGGCGTTGAGTGTGGCGACCATCAGTGACCGCTTGGGGCCAAGCCGGTTGCCGATGGTGGTGGAGTTGCTCAAGCGCGAAGCGGCAGCGATCGGGCCTCGGATCAATCCGTTTGATCCGACGTTGCGTCGACCGTCGCAGACCTTTGGCGGCTAGCTCACTTTCACCCAATGAAGATCCGCTTTGGTGTGGGAGCTGGCTTGCCTGCGATAGCCATAGGTATCTACACACCTTTTGAAGGCCGCCAATTTCTCCTGTGGCGAGCAGGCTTGTCCTGCGTTGGGTTGCGAAGCAGCCCCAAAACCAGACGCCTAGTTCTTTCAGGAACATTGCAGTGCCTTTACTGGGGCCGCTTCGCGGCCCAACGCAGGACAAGCCTGCTCGCCACAACAGCTCGCTTGCAACAGACTTCGTGTTAACTGGTTGTGTAGATACCTATGCTGCGATAACGGTAAACCAGTCGCCGAAGAGGCAAGCTGACAAATCGCAATCGCAGGCAAGCCAGCTCCCACAGGTTCAGGTTGCAGCTAACGCGACAGGTGCGTGGCCGCGCCGACGGTTTTTGCCGCATCGGCTTGCGGATTATCAAAATACAATTAATATGATCCGGGTAAAACAAATAACATCCGGGTAATAACCGATGCCTATTCAAAATACAGCAGTTTGCACTGCCTTTGTCGGTCACCAGCGCGTGGCAGCCGGCTCCTATTCCCAGGTGGCCGAGGCGCTGGCGAGCCTTGACCTGCCCACCGGCAGCTTCCTGGTCTTCGACGATGCCACCGGCACCCAGGTCGACTACCCTTGGCCTGCCGGCTACGCGCCGGATCAACCGGTGCCGATCAAGCTCGATGAAGATCCACCCGCAGCGCCTGCGGTCGGGCGCCCCAAGCTGGGCGTGGTTGCGCGGGAAGTCACCCTGCTGCCGCGCCACTGGGAATGGCTGGCCCAACAACGTGGCGGCGCGTCGGCGGCATTACGTCGGTTGGTGGATGAAGCGCGCAATGTTCATGCTGCCCGTGATCAAATGCGCCAGGCCAAAGAAGCCAGCTATCGTTTCATGAGCGCCCTCGGCGGCGACCTGCCAGGGTTTGAAGACGCGTCACGGGCGCTGTTTGCCCAGGACGCTGCCGACTTTTCCCTGAAAATCGCGCATTGGCCGGTGGACGTACAGACGTACCTGGCCTGGCTGTCACGCAATGCCTTCAACGCATAACAATAATCCAGAGATTCAAACCAGTATGGACGTCACCCCAAAGCGGCCGTTGTGGCAGATCTACCTGATGTTTCTGGCACCCATGGTGCTGTCCAACTTCCTGCAAAGCTTTTCCGGCACCCTTAACGGCATCTATGTCGGGCAGATGCTCGGCACCCAGGCGCTGGCGGCGGTGTCGGGGATGTTCCCCATCGTGTTTTTCTTTATCGCGTTGGTGATCGGCCTGGGGGCGGGCGCTTCGGTGTTGATCGGGCAAGCCTGGGGCGCGCAGGAAACCGCGATGGTCAAGGTGATTACCGGCGCGACCCTGACGCTTGGCGCGCTGGTGGGCTTGATCGCGGCAGTGCTGGGCAGCCTGTTCGCGCGCCCGGCGTTGCAGGCGTTGGGTACCCCAATCGATGTACTCGACGACGCGGTGGGTTATGCCCAAATGATGATGCTGATCATGCCGCTGCTGTTGGTGTTCATCCTCTACACCCAACTATTGCGAGGCGTCAGCGATACGGTTTCGCCGTTGCTGGCGTTGATGGTCTCGACGCTGGTCGGCCTGCTGCTGACCCCGGCGCTGATTCGTGGCTGGATCGGCTTGCCGCCCATGGGCATTCAGAGTGCGGTGTATGCGGGCTTGGTGGGCAACGCGGCGGCCATGCTGTTTCTGATTTTGCGCCTGCGCCATAAAAACCATGTGATGGCGCCGGACCGTGAACTGCTCGCGGCCTTGCGCCTGGACCGGGCGATCCTCGGCAAGGTCCTGCGTATCGGCTTGCCAACCGGTTTGCAGATGGTGGTGTTGTCGCTGTCGGAGTTGGTGATTCTGGCGCTGGTCAACGGGCATGGCTCACAAGCTACGGCGGCCTATGGCGCGGTGACGCAGATCGTCAATTACGTGCAGTTCCCGGCGCTGTCGATTGCGATCACGGCCTCGATCCTCGGTGCCCAGGCGATCGGGGCCGGGCGCCTGGAGCGTATCGGGCCGATCCTGCGCACCGGGCTTGTGATCAACCTGTGCCTGACCGGTGGCTTGATCCTGTTGGGTTACCTGTTGTCCCACTGGTTGCTGGGCTTGTTTATCACCGACGACGCGGCACGGCTCAATGCCGAACACCTGCTGCATATCATGCTGTGGAGCATCCTGGTGTTCGGGTTCCAGGCGGTGATCGGCGGGATCATGCGCGCCAGCGGCGTGGTGTTGATGCCGGTGGCGATTTCGATCTTCTGTGTGCTGTGCGTTGAGCTGCCGATGGCGTACCTGTTCAACGCGCACTTCGGCCTGGAAGGCGTATGGATGGCGTTTCCGGTGACCTACCTGGCGATGCTGGTGCTGCAGAGCGCCTATTACCGGTTGGTGTGGCGCCACAAGCAGATCAAACGGCTGGTGTGACGGGGTGCTTCAGGCCTTGCAGTAACAGTTCCAGCGCCTGCAAACCTTCTTGCAGGCGCAGGTTTGGTTGCTCGTCACGGGCGATCCACAGGGCCGCGTTGACCAGGCTGCCATTGATCAACTGGGCCAGCGCGACGCTGGGGGCTTGCTGGATGACACCGGCCTGCATCATCGCCTCCAGCAACTGGCGCAGGGATTCCACGCACTGTTGCTCAGAGGCCGTATCACCGAGTACGGCAGGCGCATCCTGCAATACGATGCGTTGGATCTCGCCATCCTGGGCCATGCGCAAATAGGCGCGGCAGCGTTCACAAAAGCCGCTCCAAGGCTCCTGCGCCTGGTCGCTGATGCCTTGCAGGTGGGCGTCCATCTCCGCGTCGAGCTCGGCGACCACCGCCGCCAGTAAACCTTTCTTGTCGCCGAAGTGGTGGTACAACGCACCGCGGGTGAGGCCGGCGCGGGCGGTAAAATCATCCATCGAGGTGTTGGCGTAGCCCTGTGTGGCGAAGGCTTGGCGAGCGCTGGCGATCAGCCGGGCGCGGGTGGCGTCGATCATTTCGGTACGGGCTCGGCTCATGGGTAAGGCTCGCATTAGCTCAGTGAGTGATTGACATACGCTGCGTATGTTACGCATGATTTGTCACATACGCACCGTATGTATTTTGCCTTGATACCTGCAAATCGCAAGTTTCAAGGGTTGAGGAAGAGGTTAAGCAGGATGGCAAATCCCTACGCCGAGTTATTCCAGGCCCCAGGCAGCCGGGCGTTCGTACTGGCGGGCATGCTTGCGCGCATGCCTATTTCGATGACCGGTATCGGCCTGATCACCATGCTCTCGCAAGTGCATGGCGGTTATGGCCTGGCAGGCTCGGTGGCGGCGGTGTTTGCCCTGGCGACGGCATTCTGCGCGCCGCAGGTGTCCCGCCTGGTGGACCGCTATGGCCAAGGCCGGGTGCTGCCGATTGCGGCGCTGATCGGCGGCGGAGCGTTGGTGCTGTTGTTGCTGTGCACTCGTTTGCAGGCGCCAGCCTGGACACTGTTTGTGTGCGCCGCACTGGCCGGTTGCATGCCGAACATGTCGGCCATGGTGCGGGCGCGCTGGACTGAGCTGTACCGTGGCCAGCCCAGGCTGCAAACAGCATTCGCTTTGGAGTCGGTGCTTGATGAGGTGTGTTTCATTATCGGCCCGCCGATCTCGGTAGGCCTGAGCGTGGTGCTGTTCCCGGAAGCGGGGCCCTTGGTGGCGGCGGTGCTGTTGGCGGTTGGCGTCACCACCTTTGTACTGCAGCGTGCGACAGAGCCGCCGGTGCATGCGCAGCAAGACCACCACGGCCGCTGGTTGATCGCTTCACCGTCGGTATTGATCCTGATGATCCTGCTGCTTGCCATGGGCGTGATCGTGGGTGTGGTGGATGTGGTCAGCGTGGCCTTCGCCCAACACCAGGGCCAACCGGCGGCGGCCAGTATCGTGCTGTCGGTGTATGCCATCGGGTCGTGCCTGGCGGGTTTGGCCTTTGGCATGCTCAAGCTCAAGGCGCCGTTGCCTCGGCAATTTCTGTTCTGCGGCGTGGCCACGGCGCTGACCACATTACCGCTACTGCTGGTGACCAATATCCCTGGTCTGGCGGCGGCGATCTTTATCTCCGGGCTGTTCTTTGCCCCAACCCTGATCGTATCCATGGCCCTGGTGGAGCAGGTGGTGCCGCCCAGCCGCCTGACCGAAGGCATGACCTGGCTGATCACCGGCCTGAGTATCGGTGTGGCCATTGGCGCGGCCAGCTCCGGTTGGATGATCGACCACTTCGGTGCTGCCAGCGGGTTTTGGGTGGCATTGGTGGCGGGCGCGGTGGTGTTGGGCTCGGCGGTGTTTGGGTATCGGCGCTTGGGCGCTTAGCCGAGCGTTGGTACAGGTTCTGCGCAGTGATGCTGCAAAAACTCATTCAACGCCTGCCGCGTCAGGTCATTGAGCGTGACTTTCTTGCGGGTCGCCGCCAGCGCCGCCGCCAAATGCAAGTCGTGGCCAACGCGCACGTTGAATGAACCCTTGCAAGGTTTCTCCGGGGTTTGCCCCAGTGCCTGGCAGGTCACGAGGTAGTCATCCACTGCCTCGCGGAACGCCGCGTCCAGCTCGGCGACGGTTTTGCCTTCATAGCTCACCAGTGCCTTGATGAACAGCACCTTGCCGAACAGGCAGTTGTCTTCGAGGCTGGCTTCGATAGAGCCGATGTAGCCTTGGTGTTTCAGTTGGTTGTCCACTGAATCAGTTCTCCTGATTTCAATTGTTCGATGATCTGGCGCCGAATGTAGTGTTTCAGTTCGTTGCCAGGGTGAGGCCTGTGCAAGGTGATCATTGCACTGGGGTTGCCGATATCGAACTTGACGCGGCTTCCAGCCCCTTCAATTTGTCGGTAGCCAAGCTGACGCATCAGCGTTACCAGCTCAGGCCAGGTAAATGCCATGTGCTCATTGAGCAGTTTGGCGAGCAGCTTTTCATTTTTGGACACGGCGTTCCTTGCGTGTAACTAAATGTAGTTGCAAAAAGTGGTGTTCGTCAATGCTAGCCGGAGTTGGCGAGCCTTGGCTGAGATTGATGTAACCCTTGATGACACCGCGCTTCATGCCGCTTACGCCCCGCTAATTTTTCCTTGTCCGGTTCGTTTTATAGGGACGACGTGCCTTTGTGCTTCCTGCCTATTGTTCCGGACTCCAAGAAATGAATGCTGAAGACTCCTTGAAACTTGCTCGCCGGTTTATCGGGTTGCCCCTGGAAAAACGCCAGGTTTTCCTGCAAGCCCTGCAGAAAGAAGGCGTGGATTTTTCCCGGTTTCCGATTCCGGCAGGCGTGGACGTGGAGGATCGCCAGGCGCTGTCCTACGCACAGCAACGCATGTGGTTTCTGTGGCAACTGGACCCGGCCAGTGGCGCCTACAACTTGCCCGGCGCCGTTAGGTTAAAAGGCGCCCTCAGCCTGCGCGCACTGGAGCAGGCATTCGCAAGCCTGGTGGCACGTCATGAAACACTGCGCACGGTCTTCCAGCGCCAGGCCGACGATCGCTTGCTGCAAGTTGCCATCGAGCCTTCGGTTGCCGTCGAGCATCTGGACTTCAGTGCGTTGGCCTTTGACGCACGCGAGCAGGCCGTCAACCAGGCGGCGACCCAGCAGTCACTGCTGCCATTCGATCTGGAAAACGGCCCACTGCTGCGCGTGCAATTGCTCAAGCTGGATGTGAATGAGCACGTGCTGCTGCTGACCCTGCACCACATCGTCTCGGATGGCTGGTCGATGAATGTGTTGATCGACGAGTTCATTCGCTGCTACGACGCCCACGAACGCCACGAAACGCCGCAATTGCCGGCGCTGCCGATCCAGTACAGCGACTACGCCCTGTGGCAGCGGCGTTGGCTGGAAGCGGGGGAGCAGGCACGCCAGCTTGAATACTGGCAGGCCCGTCTGGGTGATGAGCATCCGGTGTTGGAGCTGCCCACCGATCGCCCGCGCCCGGCCATGCCCAGCTACCAGGGCACCCGGCATAATTTCGCCATCGATTCAGGCCTCGCCGCGCAACTGCGCAGTTGTGCGCAAAAGCACAACGTCACCCTGTTCATGTTGCTGCTGGGCGCTTTCAACGTGTTGTTGCATCGCTACACGGGGCAGGGCGATATCCGCGTCGGCGTGCCGATTGCCAATCGCAATCGCAGCGAAGTCGAAGGGCTGATCGGATTTTTCGTCAACACGCAGGTGCTGCGTACCGAGCTGACCGGGCAAACCCGTGTCGCTGAACTGCTGCAGGGCATCAAGGAGCATGCGTTGGGCGCCCAGGCCCATCAGGAACTGCCGTTCGAGCGCCTGGTGGAAGCCCTCAAGGTCGAGCGCAGCCTGAGCCATACACCGCTGTTTCAGGTGATGTACAACCACCAGCCAGTGGTGGCGGACATTGCCTCGGTGAGCACCGCTTCCGGCCTGGAATTGGCGCTGGTGGAATGGCAAGGCCGTACCACCCAGTTCGACCTGACCCTGGACACCTATGAAAAGTCCGGCACCTTGCATGCCGCGTTGACCTACGCCAACGACCTGTTTGACGCGCCCTCTATAACGCGCATGGCCCAGCACTGGGTCAGCCTGCTGCACGCCATGGTGGCAGGCGACGAACAACGCATCGGTGAATTGCCGATGCTGGCCGCCGAGGAGCAGCAGGTGCTGGTCAAGGCATGGAACCAAACGGCCCAGGCGTACCCGACCGAGCAAGGTATCCACTCGTTCATTGAAGAACAGGTGCGGCGCACCCCGGATGCTCCGGCGCTGGTGTTTGCTGAGACCACCTTGAGCTATGCCCAGCTCGACGCCCGCGCCAACCAGTTGGCCCATGCCCTGCGCGAGCAGGGCGTTGGCCCCGACGTGCTGGTGGGTATCTGCGTGGAGCGCTCGGTGGAAATGGTGGTGGGTTTGCTGGCGATCCTCAAGGCCGGCGGCGCCTACGTGCCGTTGGACCCGGAATACCCCCAGGAACGCCTCGCCTACATGATCGAAGACAGCGGCATCAAGCTGTTGCTCAGCCAGCAGAGCCTGCAGGCTTTGCTGCCGATTCATGGCGTGCAAGTGATCGTTCTGGACCAGGCGCCGGGTTGGCTGGACGGCTATAGCAGCGAATCACCGGCCGTGGCCATTCAGGCGCTCAACCTGGCTTATGTGATCTACACCTCCGGTTCCACCGGCAAACCCAAGGGCGCCGGCAACAGCCATCGGGCGTTGGTCAACCGCTTGTGCTGGATGCAGCAGGCTTACGGCCTGGACGCCAGCGATGCGGTCTTGCAGAAAACCCCGTTCAGCTTCGACGTGTCGGTGTGGGAGTTTTTCTGGCCATTGATGAACGGCGCTCGGCTGGTGGTCGCCGCCCCTGGCGAACATCGCGAGCCGGCGCGGCTGATCGAGACCATCGGCCGCCACGCCATCACCACCTTGCACTTCGTGCCGTCGATGCTCCAGGCGTTTATCCATGAGCCGGGCGTGGGTGCCTGCACGAACCTAAAACGCATTGTGTGCAGCGGCGAAGCCTTGCCATTGGATGCGCAGTTGCAGGTGTTCGCCAAACTGCCAGCGGCGGGTTTGTTCAACCTCTACGGCCCCACCGAAGCCGCCATCGACGTTACCCACTGGACATGCGTGGACGAAGGCGCCGACAGCGTGCCCATCGGCCGCCCAATTGCCAACCTGGCCACCTATGTGCTCGACGCCCAGCTCAACCCGGTGCCCGCCGGTGTCTCTGGCGAGTTGTACCTGGGCGGTGTCGGCCTTGCGCGCAGTTATCACCGCCGTCCCGGCTTGACCGCCGAGCGCTTTGTGCCCAGCCCGTTTATTGGCGGCGAGCGCCTCTACCGCACCGGCGACCGCGTGCGCCAGCGTACCAATGGCGTGATCGAGTACCTCGGCCGCCTCGACCATCAGGTCAAGCTGCGCGGTTTGCGTATCGAGCTGGGCGAAATCGAAACCCGGCTGATGCAACACCCGCAGGTGCGCGAAGCCGTGGTACTGGTGCAGGGCGGCAAACAGCTGGTTGCCTATCTGGTTAACGAAGGTGAAGAGCCGACCGACCTCAAGGCCTGGCTGCTCAGCAGCCTGCCGGAATACATGGTGCCCACGCATTTCGTCACCCTGGCCAAACTGCCGGTCACCGCCAACGGCAAGCTCGACCGCAAGGCGCTGCCGTTGCCGGATGCTGCGCCGCAACAAGCCTTTGTCGCGCCCGAAAGCGAACTGCAAAAGGCCCTGGCAGCGATCTGGAGCGATGTGCTCGGCGCTCCGCAGGTCGGTCTGGACGACAACTTCTTTGAGCTGGGTGGCGATTCGATTATCTCTATCCAAGTGGTCAGCCGCGCCCGCCAGGCGGGGATTCGCCTCAACCCGCGTGACCTGTTCCAGTACCAGAGCGTGCGCAGCCTGGCGCTGGTGGCGAGCGTTGAACAGGCGACGGTGATCGATCAAGGCCCGGTCAGCGGCGAGGTGATCCTCACGCCCGTGCAACACAGCTTTTTCGAGCAGATGATCCCGGCGCGCCAGCATTGGAACCAGTCGCTGTTGTTGGCCCCGCGTGAAGCCCTGGAGCCCGCGCGCCTGGACGCGGCCTTGACCCGCTTGATCAACCACCATGACGCCCTGCGCCTGCGTTTTGTGCAACAGGCAGACGGTTGGCAACAGGCCCACGCCGAGCCGGTGGCAAGCGCTTCAGTGTGGCAGGCGCAGGTCGCTGACGAGGCTGAGCTGGCCGCACTTTGCGACGAGGCACACCGCAGCCTCGACCTTGAACAGGGTCCGCTGCTACGCGCGGTACTGGTTTGGATGGCAGACGGCGCCCAGCGCCTGCTGCTGGTGGTGCATCACCTGGTGGTCGATGGCGTGTCGTGGCGCATCCTGCTAGAAGACCTGCAACAGGCTTACCGCAACGCGGCGTTGCCGGCCAAGACCAGTGCCTACCAAGACTGGGCGCAGCAGTTGCAGGCCCATGCGCTGACGCTGGGCAACCAACTGCCGTACTGGCAGGCCCAGACCGCGAGCGCCGACCTGCCCTGCGACAACCCCCAGGGCCGCCTGCAGAATCGCCTGGGCAGCAAGCTCGAAATCCGCTTGAGCGCCGAACACACCCGTCAACTGCTGCAAGACGCCCCGGCGGCCTACCGCACCCAGGTCAATGACCTGCTGCTCACCGCGCTGGCGCGCGTCGTCAGCCGCTGGAGCGAGCAGCCTGCCGCACTGATCCAACTGGAAGGCCATGGCCGTGAAGACCTGTTCGACACGCTCGACCTGAGCCGCACCGTCGGCTGGTTCACCAGCCTGTTCCCGGTGCGCCTGCAAGCCGATGGCGAGCTGTCGGCGGCGATCAAGTCGGTCAAAGAGCAACTGCGCGCCGTACCGCACAAAGGCATTGGCTACGGCCTGCTGCGTTACCTCGGCACGCCTGACGCCCGTCAAGCTCTCTCGAACCTGACCGCGCCACGCATCACGTTCAACTACCTGGGGCAGTTCGACCGCCAGTTCAACGAGTCGGCGTTGTTCGTGCCGGCCACCCAGGGCAGTGGGCAAGCCCAGGACCCGCAGGCGCCGCTGGCCAACTGGCTGACGGTGGAGGGGCAGGTGTACGGCGGTGAATTGGCCCTGCAGTGGGGGTTCAGCCGCGAGATGTTCGAGGTCGCGACTGTCCAGCGCCTGGCGGATGATTTCCAGCAGGAACTGCTGGCCCTGATCGCCCATTGCGTCGATCGGAAACAGGGCGGCCTGACACCGGCCGACGTGACCCTGGCGCAATTGACCCAACCCCAGCTTGACGAGCTGGCGCTGCCGGCAAGGGACGTGCAGGACCTGTACCCGCTGTCGCCGATGCAGCAAGGCATGTTGTTTCACAGCCTCTACCAACAGGGCGAGGACGACGTTTACGTCAGCCAGCTGCGCGCTGATGTGCACGGCCTGGACGTGGCGGTATTCCAGCGCGCCTGGGCGCAAGTGCTGGCACGGCATGACATGTTGCGTACCGGGTTTGTCTGGCAGGACGATCAGGGCCAGGCCCTGCAAGTGGTGTATCGCCAGGTCAGCTTGCCGTTCACCGAATTCGACTGGCGTGGGCGTCAGGAGCTTCCCGCCGCCCTGGATAGCCTGGCCGCCGAGCACCATCGCGAAGGCTTCGAGCTGGCGCGTCCGCCGTTGTTGCGGGTAGCGTTGGTCCGTACGGCTGAAGACCGCTGGCACTTGATCTACACCAGCCATCACATCCTGATGGATGGCTGGAGCAATGCCTTGGTGCTCAATGAAGTGCTGCAGGCCTGCAAGGGCCTGGCATTGGCGCCGGTGGGCGCGGCGTTTTCCCAGCATATCGCCTGGTTGCAACGGCAGGATCCGGCGTTGGGCGAGGCTTTTTGGCGCCAGCGCCTGGTGCAGTTGGACGAGCCGACGCACCTGGCGCGCAGTGTGCCCAAAAGCCCGGCGCAGAGTGCGGGTGAATACGGTGAAGTCCTTTGTGAGTGGGATGCCATCCAGACTCAGCGCCTTTCGGCCTTCGCCCGTGCGCACCAAGTGACCCTCAACACCCTGGTGCAATCGGCGTGGCTGTTGCTGCTGCAACGCTACACCGGCCAGTCCAGCGTCGCCTGCGGGGTGACGGTGTCCGGGCGCCCGGCGCAGCTGGCGAATGTCGAGCAGCAAGTCGGCCTGTTCATCAACACCTTGCCGCTGATTGCCGCTGCCAGCCCGGCGCAAAGCGTCAGCGATTGGGTGCGCTGCGTACAGGCACTGAACCTGGAAATGCGCGAGCATGAACACACCCCGCTGTTTGATATCCAGCGCTGGGCGGGTTCGGCCGGTGAGGCGTTATTCGACACGCTGGTGGTGTTCGAAAACTTCCCGGTGGCCAAGACGCTGGAGCAGTCGGGCGAGGGCGGTTTGCGCTTCAGTGGCGTCAGTCATCAGGAGCGCACCAACTACCCGTTGACACTGACCGTGCACGGCGGCGAGCGCCTGAGCCTGCACCTGGAATACCTGCGTGCGGAGTTTGCGGCCGACACCGTGCAGCACATCGGCACCTACTTGCAGGGCTTGCTGCAGCAATTTATCCAGGCGCCCGAGCAAGCTGTGGGCGCCATCCCGTTGCTGTTGGGCCCTGAATACACCCGCGTGCTGCAAGACTGGAACCCGCGCAGTGTTGCGCAACCGGCCAAGGCAAGCGTATTGCAGCGCTTCGAACAACAGGCCGCGTTGCACCCGCAAAACATCGCGCTGATCCTGAATCAGCAGCGTATGACCTACGCCGACCTCAACCTGCGCGCCAACCGCCTGGCCCATCGTCTGATCGCGTTGGGCGTCAGCGCCGACACCCAGGTGGGCGTTGCAGTGGACCGTTCCCTGGAAATGATCGTTGGCTTGCTGGCGGTGCTCAAGGCCGGCGGCGCTTATGTGCCGCTGGACCCGAAATACCCGGCCGAGCGCCTGCAATGCATGATGGAGGACAGCGGTCTGCAATTATTGCTGACCCAGCAGCCGTTGGTGGAGCATCTGCCGATCAGCGCGAACCTGACGCTTGTGTGCCTGGAGTCCGGCGCAGACTGGCTGGCCGATTACAGCGCTGAAAACCCCGTGTCGAGGGCGCAGCCGGCCAACCTGGCCTACGTGATGTTCACCTCCGGCTCCACCGGCAGGCCAAAAGGCGTGGGCATCGACCTGGCGTCCCTGGCCCGGCATGTGGAGGTGTTCACCGAACTGTTTGCGCTGCAAGCCCATGACCGCGTGCTGCAATTTGGCACCTTCAACTTCGACGGGTTTGTCGAGCAGCTCTACCCGGCGTTGTGCTGCGGTGCGGCGGTGGTGGTGCGCGGTGGCGAACTGTGGGACAGCGACACCTTCTACCAGCAGCTGATTGAACACGATATTTCCGTGGTCGACCTGACCACGGCCTATTGGCTGGCTCTGGTGCGCGACTTTGCAGACCTGGGCCCACGTGATTACGGGCGCCTGCGCCAACTGCACATTGGCGGCGAAGCCATGCCGCCTGAAGGGCTGAATGCCTGGCGCGCAGCGGGCTTGCAGCAGGTGCGGCTGCTCAACACCTACGGGCCTACCGAAGCCACGGTGACCGCCACTGCCCTGGACTGCGCCGCGTATGTCGAGGGCCGTGAAGCCTTGCCATCGATGATGCCGATTGGCCGCGTGCTGGATGGCCGGGCCATTTACCTGCTGGATGCCAACCTCAACCCGGTGCCGGTAGGTGTCGCGGGCGAGCTGGTGATCGGAGGGCCGTTGTTGGCGCGGGGTTATTTCAAACGTGCGGACCTGACGGCCCACCGCTTCATTCCCGATCCCTTCTGCGCTGACGGCGTCGGCCGTTTGTACCGCACCGGTGACCTGGCGCGCTACCGCGCCGATGGGATGATCGAGTACGTGGGGCGAATCGACCATCAGGTCAAGGTGCGAGGTTTCCGTATCGAGTTGGGTGAAATCGAAGCGCGCCTGCTGGCGCAGGCCAGTGTGCGCGAGGCGCTGGTGATCGCGGCGGACAACCAGTTGGTCGGCTACATCGTGGCCAACCAGTCGTTGTCCGACACCGAGCAGGCTCAATTGCGCACGCAGCTCAAGGCCGCGTTGCGCCAAGAGCTGCCGGACTACATGGTTCCGGCGCATCTGCTGGTGCTGGAGCGCCTGCCACTGAGCCCCAACGGCAAGCTGGACCGTGCCGCGCTGCCCAAGCCGGATATCAGCCAAGCCCAGATCGATTGGGTGGCACCGGTCACCGAGACCGAGCAACGCGTCGCGGCTATCTGGGCCCAGGTGCTGGGCGCCGAACGGGTCGGGCTCAACGATCACTTCTTCGAAATGGGCGGGCATTCGTTGCTCGCCACGCAAGTGGTGTCCCGCTTGCGCCATGGCCTGGGTCTCGAAGTTGCACTGCGCACGCTGTTTGAGCAACCCGTGCTGGGCGACTTTGTTAACACTCTGACGGGGGGCAACAATCTGGCCGCGCTCAGCGCTTCGGCGCCGGCGATGGTGGCGGCGGATCGCGATCAGCCATTGTTGCTGTCCTATGCCCAGGAACGGCAGTGGTTCCTCTGGCAACTGGACCCGCACAGCTCGGCCTATCACGTGCCCAGTGCGCTGCGCCTCAAAGGTCCGCTGGACCGCTGCGCCCTGCAACGTGCCTTCGATACCCTGGTGGCGCGCCACGACAGCCTGCGCACGCATTTTAAGCAAGAGGCCGACCGCACGGTGCAAGTGGTCAGCCCGCAGGCGCGGATCGAACTCGTGTCGCAGCTCACCGACCAGGCACAGCTTAAATCCACGGTGCAGGCGCTGGTGGCGCAACCGTTCGATCTGCGCCAGGGGCCGCTGATGCGTGTGAGCCTCTTGTGCCTGGCGCAAGACGAGCATGTGTTGGTCCTGGTGCAACATCACATCATCTCCGACGGCTGGTCGATGCAAGTGATGGTCGACGAACTGGTGCAGCTTTATGCGGCCTACAGCCAAGGCCAGGCCCTGCAATTGCCGGCGATGCCGATCCAGTACGCCGACTACGCAAAATGGCAGCGCGACTGGATGGAAGCCGGTGAAAAGGCGCGCCAGCTTGACTACTGGCGCGAACTGCTCGGCGGCGAGCAACCGGTGCTGGAGTTGCCTTTTGATCAACAGCGCCCTGCGGTACCGTCCCATCGCGGGGCGCGTTTGTATATTGGGTTGCCGACCTCGCTGCTCGATAGCCTCAAGTTGTTGGCCCAGCGCGAAGGTGTGACGCTGTTCATGCTGTTGCTGGCCTCCTACCACGCGTTGTTGCATCGCTACAGCGGCCAGCGGGATATCCGTGTCGGCGTGCCGATCGCCAACCGCAACCGTGTTGAAACCGAACGGCTGATCGGCTTCTTCGTCAATACTCAGGTGCTCAAGGCCGAGATCGACGCGCAAACCACCGTTGCCCAGTTGCTGCAGCAGGTCAAGCAGCGCGCCCTGGAAGCCCAGGCCCATCAGGACCTGCCGTTCGAGCAACTGGTGGAGGCCCTGCAACCTGAGCGCAGCCTCAGCTTGAGCCCGTTGTTCCAGGTGGCGTTCAACCACCACATCAGCCAGGCCGGCGAGCATTTACAGCGCCTGGCGCAGTTGGACATGAGCCCGGTGACTTGGGACGAAACGGCTGCACATTTCGACCTTACCCTGGATATCGAGGAATCCCGTGACCAGTTGAGTGCGTCCCTGAGCTATGCGACCGACCTGTTCGATGCCTCGACCATTGAACGCATGGCCCGTCACTGGCAAAACCTGTTGCAGGCGATGGTTGACGACCAGCAGCAGCCCATCAGCCAGTTGAACCTGCTCAGCCAGGATGAGCAACAGCACATCCTGAAGCTGTGGAACCAGACCGACGCCGGCTTCTCGGCCGAGCGTCTGGTGCACGAGCTGTTCGCCGATCGCGCCCGGGAAACCCCGGATGCGGTGGCGGTCAAGTTCGATGCGCAAACCCTGACTTATGGCGAGCTGGACACGCAGGCCAACTGCCTGGCCCATGCGCTGATCGCCCGTGGCGTCGGCCCGGAAGTGCGGGTGGCGATTGCCATGCCACGCAGTGCCGAAATCATGGTGGCGTTCCTCGCGGTGATGAAAGCCGGCGGCGTGTATGTGCCGCTGGATATCGAATACCCGCGTGACCGCTTGCTGTACATGATGCAAGACAGCCGCGCCAAGTTGCTGCTCAGCCACACCAGCGCCTTGCCGCAATTGCCGCTCGCCGAAGGGCTGGAAGCCCTGGCCATCGACCGCACTGAGGACTGGACGGGCCACAGCGACACGGCACCAAGCGTCAATCTGGACGGCGACAACCTCGCCTACGTGATCTACACCTCCGGCTCCACCGGCATGCCCAAAGGCGTGGCGGTTTCCCACGGCCCGTTGGTAGCGCACATCATCGCCACCGGCGAGCGCTACGAAACCAGCCCGGCCGATTGCGAATTGCACTTCATGTCCTTCGCCTTCGACGGCTCCCATGAAGGCTGGATGCACCCGCTGATCAACGGCGCCAGCGTACTGATCCGAGACGACAGCCTGTGGCTGCCGGAATACACCTACGCGCAAATGCACCGTCACAACGTGACCATGGCGGTGTTCCCACCGGTGTACCTGCAACAGCTGGCCGAGCATGCCGAACGCGACGGCAACCCGCCTAACGTGCGCGTGTACTGCTTCGGTGGCGATGCCGTGGCACAGGCCAGCTACGACCTGGCCTGGCGCGCACTGAAACCGACCTACCTGTTCAACGGCTACGGCCCGACCGAAACCGTGGTCACACCGCTGCTGTGGAAAGCCCGTCGCGGCGACCCCTGCGGCGCGGTCTATGCGCCGATCGGCACGCTGTTGGGCAACCGCAGCGGCTACGTGCTGGACGCGCAACTCAACCTGCAACCCATCGGCGTGGCCGGTGAGCTCTACCTGGGCGGCGAAGGCGTGGCCCGCGGTTATCTGGAGCGCCCGGCACTGACCGCCGAACGTTTTGTGCCGGACCCGTTCGGCAAACCCGGCAGCCGCGTGTACCGCAGCGGCGACCTGACCCGTGGCCGCGCAGATGGGGTGGTGGATTACCTCGGGCGTGTCGATCACCAAGTGAAAATCCGTGGTTTCCGTATCGAACTGGGTGAAATCGAGGCGCGTCTGCGTGAGCAGGACAGCGTTGGCGAAACCGTTGTCGTGGCCCAGGAAGGTCCGAACGGCAAACAGCTGGTGGCTTATGTGGTTCCAGCAACCGCGCAGCCAAATGAAACCGAGTTCCGCGACAGCCTGCGCCGTGCGCTGAAAACCCGCTTGCCGGATTACATGGTGCCCACGCACTTCATGTTCCTGGCGCAGATGCCACTCACGCCAAACGGCAAACTCGACCGCAAGGGCCTGCCCGAGCCGGATGCGAGCCTGATGCAGCAGCACTACGTCGCCCCGCAAACCGAGCTGGAGCAACAGATTGCCGCGATCTGGGCCGAGATTCTGCACCTGCCTCGCGTGGGCCTGGACGATAACTTCTTCGAAGTGGGCGGCCACTCCCTGCTGGCGATCCAGATCACTTCGCGGGTGCAGGCCGAACTGGGGCTGCAAGTGCCGCTGGTGGAAGTGTTCCAGACCGAAACGTTGCGCGCCTATGTGCAGGCCGCTGCCACCTTCCGCGCCGGCAGCGCGGAAGATTTTGATGACCTTCGTGACTTTTTGAGCGAACTAGAGGCGATTTGAACCATGCTTTCCAACCCTAATATCGATCTGGTTTCGCGCTTTCTTCGCCTGCCTCTGGAACAGCGTCAGCAGTTTTACCAACGCCTGCAAAGCCGTGGCATGAGTTTCGCGCAACTGCCGATTGCCTCGATTCGCGAGCAGGGCCAACACGCGCCGCTGTCTTATGCCCAGGAGCGCCAGTGGTTTCTCTGGCAACTGGACCCGCACAGCGCGGCCTATCACGTCCCCGGCGCCTTGCGCCTGAGCGGGCGCTTGGACAAGGCCGCGCTGCAACGCAGCTTCGACACGCTGGTGGCACGCCACGAGAGCCTGCGCACCCGTTTGCACCTGGAGGGCGAGCAGCGTGCCCAGCAAGTGTTGGCGCATGCGGTGATCGAGATTGCTGAACGCTCAATCGACGAGGCCCAGCTCAAGGCAAGCGTCGAAGCTGAAATCGCCCGACCTTTCGATTTGCAGCAAGGTCCGTTATTGCGCGTCAGCTTGCTCGGCCTAAGCGCAGAAGAGCATGTATTGGTGCTGGTGCAGCACCATATCGTCTCTGACGGCTGGTCGATGGGCGTGATGGTGCAAGAGCTGATGCAGCTGTATGCCGCCTACCACCAGGGCCAGGATTGCACGTTGGCGCCGCTGCCGATCCAGTACGCCGACTACGCAGTGTGGCAACGCCGCTGGATGGAAGCGGGGGAGAAGGCCCGCCAACTGGATTACTGGCGTGAGCTGCTCAGCGGCACACAGCCGGTGCTGGAACTGCCGCTCGATTACTCGCGCCCAGCGCAGCAGAGTTTCCTAGGCGCACGCCAGGACATGGCCCTGGAACCCGCCCTGGTCGCCGGTCTCAAGGCCCTGGCGCAACGCGAAGGGGTGACGCTGTTCATGCTGCTGTTGGCGGCGTTCCAGGCATTTCTGTACCGCTACAGCGGGCAGGCGGATATTCGCGTCGGCGTGCCGATCGCCAACCGCAACCGCGTTGAGACCGAATCGCTGATCGGCTTTTTCGTCAACACCCAGGTGCTCAAGGCCGATCTCGACGGCCAGATGACGTTCACCCAGTTGCTGCAACATACCAAGCGCCGCGCGCTGGAGGCCCAGGCTCATCAGGACTTGCCGTTCGAGCAACTGGTCGAAGCACTGCAACCCGAACGCAGCCTGAGCCATAACCCGCTGTTTCAGGTGATGTTCAACCACCAGGCCAAGACCCCATCCGCAGAGCAACAACTGCCGGGCCTGCGTGTGGCCGGCCTCGAACTGGAAACCCAGAGCGCCCAGTTTGACCTGAGCCTGGATACCCAGGAGAGCGGCGACGGCCTCTGGGCCTCCCTGACCTATGCCACCGACCTGTTCAATACGGCGACCGCCTTGCGCATGCTGGGCCATTGGCTGAACCTGTTACGCGCCGCCGTGGCCAACCCTGCGCTGGCCTTGCAGGACCTGGCCATGCTGGATACCACTGAGCGCCAACAACTCCTCTACCAGTGGAATGCCACCGAGCGCGCTTACCCGCAAGGCCAGTGGGTGCATCAGTTGATAGAAGCGCAGGCGCTCAAGCAGCCGGATGCAGCGGCGTTGCGCTTTGGTGACGTATCGCTGAGCTACGCCGAACTGAACCACCGCGCCAATCGCCTGGCCCATCGCTTGATCGAAGCCGGCGTTGGCCCGGATTCGCTGGTGGGGCTGGCCGTGGAGCGCTCCATCGAGATGGTGGTGGGGCTGCTGGCCGTGCTCAAGGCCGGTGGCGCCTATGTGCCGCTGGACCCGGAATACCCGAGTGAACGCCAGGCCTACATGCTTGAAGACAGCGGTGTGAAGCTGCTGCTGACTCAGGCGCATTTGCTCGAACAGTTGCCGATCCCGCCAGGATTGGAAACTTTGGTGCTGGGTGAAACCGGCTTCGAAGGCTACAGCGACGCGAACCCGGACATCGCGCTGGACGGCGAAAACCTCGCCTACGTGATCTACACCTCCGGCTCCACCGGCCAACCCAAAGGCGCCGGCAACCGCCATTCAGCGCTGCTCAATCGCCTGCAATGGATGCAGGAGGCCTATGGCCTGGGCGTCAACGACAGCGTGTTGCAAAAGACCCCGTTCAGCTTCGACGTGTCGGTGTGGGAGTTCTTCTGGCCACTGATGACCGGCGCGCGCCTGGTCGTTGCAGCACCGGGCGATCACCGTGATCCGGCCCGGCTGGTCAGCCTGATCACGGCCGAACAGATCACCACGCTGCACTTTGTGCCCTCGATGTTGCAGGCATTCCTGCAAGACCTGGCGGTTTCGACCTGCCACAGCGTGCAGCGCATCGTGTGCAGCGGCGAGGCGCTGCCGGTGGATGCGCAACAGCAAGTCATGGCCAAACTGCCGCACGCCGGGTTGTATAACCTGTATGGCCCGACCGAAGCCGCCATCGACGTGACCCACTGGACCTGTGTCGATGAAGGGCGTGACGCCGTGCCGATTGGTCGCCCGATTGCCAATCTGGGCTGCTACATCCTCGACAGCCATTTCGAACCGGTACCCATTGGCGTATTGGGCGAGCTTTACCTGGGCGGCGTCGGCCTGGCCCGTGGTTATCACCGGCGTCCGGCATTGACCGCCGAGCGCTTTATCGCCCATCCCTTTGTCAGCGGTGAGCGTCTGTACCGCAGCGGCGACCTGGCGCGGTATCGCGCAGACGGCGTGATTGAATACGCCGGGCGTGCCGATCATCAGGTCAAATTGCGTGGCCTGCGTATCGAATTGGGCGAAATCGAAGCGCGTTTGCTGGAACACGATTACGTCCGCGAAGCGGCCGTGTTGGCGCCGGACAGTCAATACCTGGTAGGCTACCTCGTGCTGCAAAACGCTGCTGACGATTGGCGCGATGTACTCAGTGCGCATCTGGCCGAAACCCTGCCGGATTACATGGTGCCCGCACAATGGATGCTGCTGGAGCAGATGCCCCTGAGCCCCAACGGCAAGCTTGACCGCAAGGCGCTGCCAAAGCCCGAAGCCACGCAGCAATATGAAGCCCCGCAAAGCGCGCTCGAGCAGCAGATCGCCGCCATCTGGGCCGATGTGCTGGGCATCGAGCAGGTGGGGTTGAACGACAACTTCTTCGAGCGCGGCGGTGACTCGATCATTTCGATCCAGGTGGTCAGCCGCGCGCGTGCCGCCGGTATTCACTTCACGGCCAAGGCGTTGTTCCAGCATCAAACCGTGCGCAGCCTCGCGCGGGTGGCGCAGTTGCAAACCGCGCGGGTGATCGACCAAGGCCCGGTACAAGGTCAGACACCGTTGCTGCCGTTCCAGCAGTTGTTCTTCGACAGGCAGCTGCCGGACTCGCATCACTGGAACCAGTCCTTCTTGCTGACGCCGCGCCAAACGCTTGAAGGCGATCGTCTGGAAGCCGCGTTGCAGGGCCTGATTGCCCATCACGATGTGCTGCGTTTGAACTTCATCCAGCACCCTGAGGGTTGGAAAGCCGAGCATGCTGCAGGCGGCTCGCCGGTACTCTGGCAAGCCACGGTGGGGGATGCCAGCGAGTTGACCGCGCTCTGCGAAAAAGCCCAGCGCAGCCTCGACCTGCAACACGGGCCATTGCTGCGTGCGGTACTGGCCGAGCTGGCAGACGGTTCCCAGCGCCTGTTGCTGGTGATGCACCACTTGGTGGTGGACGGCGTGTCCTGGCGGGTGTTCCTTGAAGACCTGCAAGCGCTGTATCGCGAACAAACACTGCCGGCCAAAACCTCGTCGTTCAAAGCCTGGGCCGAGCGCTTGCAAGCCCACGCCCGCAGTGCGGCGATGGCGTCCGAGCAAGCCTTTTGGCTGCACCAGCTGCAAGGTGCGGCCACCGATTTGCCGTGCCGCGACCCGCAAGGCGCACGTCCTGGCCGCCTGGCCCAGACCGTGGTCAGCCAACTGGATGCCGAACGCACGCGGCAATTGCTGCAACAAGCGCCCACGGCCTACCGCACCCAGATCAACGACCTGCTGCTCACGGCCCTGGCGCGGGTGATCTGCCAGTGGACGGGCCACGCCTCGAGCCTGATCCAGCTGGAAGGCCATGGCCGTGAGGACCTGTTTGACGACATCGACCTGACGCGCACCCTGGGCTGGTTCACCAGCCTGTTCCCGGTGCGCCTGACCCCGGACGCGTCCCTGGCGGTTTCGATCAAACAGATCAAGGAGCAACTGCGCAGCGTGCCGCATAAAGGCCTGGGGTTTGGCGCTTTGCGTTACCTGGGCGATGACGCCACACGTGAGGCGTTCAATGCTCTACCGGCGCCGCGCATCACCTTCAACTACCTGGGCCAGGTCGACGGCAGTTTCGACCAGCCAAACACGCTGTTCGCGCCCGCCGCAGAAAGTGCCGGCGCCGAACAAAGCCCGGACGCGCCGCTGGGCAACTGGTTGACGCTCAACGGCCAGGTCTATGGCGGCGAACTGCAACTGGGCTGGACGTTCAGCCCGCTGATGTTCGACCCCGCCGTGATCGAAACGCTGAGCGCGGCCTACACCCGCGAACTCAACGCGCTGATCGAACATTGCTGCACGCCCGGCAATGGCGGTGTGACCGTTTCCGATTTCCCGTTGTCGCGCTTGAATCAATCGCAGCTGGAGTCGTTGCCGCTGGCCTTCGATGCCGTAGAAGACCTCTACACCTTGTCGCCCATGCAGCAGGGCATGCTCTTTCACACGCTCTATGAGCAAACGGCGGGCGACTACATCAACCAGATCCGCGTGACTGCGCAGGGCCTGGACGTGGCGCGCTTCCAGCACGCCTGGGATGCCACGGTGCAGGCCCATGATGTGCTGCGCAGCGGGTTCTTCTGGGAAGGCCAACTGGAATGGCCATGCCAGGTGGTATACCGCGAAGCGCGGCTGCCGATTCAGGTTCTGGACTGGCGCGCCATGCCGGAGCGCGAACTGGAACTGCGCAACCTGCAACAGGCCCAGCGCCGCCAGGGTTTTGACCTGGCCAAGCCACCACTGGTGCGCCTGGTGCTGGTGCGCACCGATGAGCAGTGCTACGAGTTGATCTACACCAGCCATCACATCCTGATGGACGGCTGGAGCAATTCGCGACTGTTCGGTGAAGTGCTGCAACGCTATGCCGGCGTGGCGGTGCCGGAAGCGGCCGGGCGCTATCGCGATTACATCGGCTGGCTGCAACAGCGTGACGCCGCTGCGACCGAAGCCTTCTGGCGCGAGCAGTTGAGTGCGTTGCAAACCCCAACTCGGCTGGGCAGCAGCCAACCGATGGCGGTGCAAGGGCATGGCGAGCACCAACTGGCGCTTGATCGCACACTCACAACTCAACTTGAGTCGTTCGCCCGAAGCCACAAGGTCACACTCAACACTTTGATCCAGGCGGCGTGGCTGATTCTGTTGCAGCGTCACAGTGGCCAGGCGGTGGTGGCGTTCGGTGCCACTGTGGCCGGGCGCCCGGCGGAGCTTGCGGGCGTTGAGCAGCAGATCGGTCTGTTCATCAACACCTTGCCGGTGATCTGCGCGGTAGAGGGGCAGGTGACGGTGGCCGACTGGTTGCAAGCGGTGCAGGCGCAAAACCTGGCGTTGCGTGAGCATGAGCACACCGGGCTGTATGACATTCAGCGCTGGGCCGGGCAGGGCGGTGAAGCCTTGTTCGACAATATCCTGGTGTTCGAAAACTACCCGGTGTCCAAAGCCCTGGCGCAAAGCGGCGGCAGCGGCATTCGGTTTGGCGAACCCCACGCCCATGAACAAACCAACTTCCCGCTGACGGTGCTGGTGGATCTGGGCGAAACCCTGTCGGTGCAGTTCAGCTTTGCCCGCGCGTATTTCCATGAAGACACGGTGCAAGGTTACGGCCGACATCTGGTCAACCTGCTGCAAGCCATGCTTGAGGGCGGACAGCAACGTCTGGGTGAGCTGGCGATGCTCGCCGCCACTGAGCGTCAGCAGGTGATTCAGGACTGGAACGCGACATCCCGCGATTACCCGTTGCAGCAAACCGTGCATCAACTGATTGAAGCGCAGGTTGCGCTCACGCCAGAGGCTCCGGCACTGGTGTTTGCCGAGCAGCGCTTGAATTACGCCGAGCTGAACCGCCGCGCCAATCGCCTGGCCCATCGTCTGATCGAAGCGGGCGTTGGCCCGGACTCGCTGGTGGGGCTGGCGGTAGAGCGTTCCATCGAAATGGTGGTGGGGCTGCTGGCGGTGCTCAAGGCCGGTGGCGCGTATGTGCCGCTGGACCCGGAATACCCGCGTGAGCGCCTGGACTATATGCTTGAAGACAGTGGCGTGAAGCTGCTGCTCACTCAAGCGCATCTGCGTGAGCAGTTGCCGATTCCACACGGTTTGGAAACGCTGGTACTAGGCGAGACGGAGTTCGACAGCTATAGCGCAGAGAATCCGGGTATTGCTCTGGACGGCGAAAACCTCGCCTACGTGATCTACACCTCCGGTTCCACCGGCCAGCCAAAAGGCGCCGGCAACCGTCATGCGGCCCTGACCAACCGCCTGCAATGGATGCAGGAAGCTTACGGCCTGGATGTCAGCGACAGCGTGCTGCAAAAGACCCCGTTCAGCTTTGACGTGTCGGTGTGGGAGTTCTTCTGGCCACTGATGACCGGCGCACGCCTGGTCGTTGCTGCGCCCGGCGATCACCGTGATCCGGCCAGGCTGGTCAGCCTGATCAATGCCGAACAGGTCACCACGCTGCACTTTGTACCCTCGATGTTGCAGGCCTTTGTGCAAGACCCGACCGTTGCGACGTGCCACACCTTGCACCGCATCGTGTGCAGCGGCGAGGCGCTGCCGGTGGATGCGCAACAGCAGGTCTTCGCCAAACTGCCGCAAGCGCGGCTGTATAACCTGTACGGCCCGACTGAAGCCGCCATCGATGTGACCCACTGGACCTGCCTTGATGAAGGTCGCGATGCGGTGCCGATTGGTCGGCCGATTGCCAACCTGGGCTGCTACATCCTCGACGGCAACTTTGAGCCGGCACCGGTGGGCGTGTTGGGCGAACTGTACCTGGGCGGTGTCGGCCTGGCCCGAGGTTACCATCGCCGCCCGGCATTGACCGCCGAGCGCT
This sequence comes from Pseudomonas sp. 2822-15, assembly GCF_002742515.1. NCBI lineage: Bacteria > Pseudomonadati > Pseudomonadota > Gammaproteobacteria > Pseudomonadales > Pseudomonadaceae > Pseudomonas > Pseudomonas sp. 2822-15. The sequence continues at coordinate 98,915 of NZ_LJRY01000199.1, forward strand.
TTATTGCCAACCCCTTTGCCAACGGTGAGCGCCTGTACCGCACCGGCGACCTGGCGCGTTATCGCGACGACGGCGTGATCGAGTACGCCGGGCGTATCGACCATCAAGTCAAGTTGCGTGGCCTGCGTATCGAGTTGGGCGAAATCGAAGCGCGCCTGCTGGAGCACGACTGGGTACGTGAAGCGGCGGTGCTGGCCGTTGACGGCAAATACCTGGTGGGCTACCTGGTGCTGCAACACTCCGCCGACGATTGGCGCGACGTGTTGAGCGCGCACTTGGCCCACCACCTGCCGGACTACATGGTGCCCGCGCTATGGATGCTGCTGGAACAGATGCCCCTGAGCCCCAACGGCAAGCTCGACCGCAAGGCGTTGCCCAAAGCCGACGCCAACCTGCAGACGCGCGAATACGTGGCGCCGGGCAGCGACCTGGAACAACAGATCGCCGCGATCTGGGCCGAAGTACTCGACGTGCAACGGGTGGGCCTGAACGACAACTTCTTCGAATTGGGCGGGCATTCCCTGTTGGCCACCCAAGTGGTGGTGCGCCTGCGCGAGCAGTTGCACGCCGAATTCGACGTCAAGTCGATCTTCACCACCCCGACCCTGGCGGATTTCAGTGCCTATGTGGCCACCCGGCAAACAAATAATTCACCGGTGCAGGACGCATTGGCTAAATCCTTGGAGGCCCTCAAACGTCTATCAGCAGAAGATTTGGATAAATTGATTTCCTGAGGGGCGTGGCGTGCAAGCATTAATCGAGTCGGTAGGTTCACTGTCTGCGCAACAAAAGAAAGCGTTGGCGGTAATGCTCAAGCAGCAAGGCATCAACCTGTTTGAGATTGCCCCGGTTTTCAAGCGTCAGGAAGGCGAGCCGCTGCGACTCTCTTATGCCCAGGAGCGGCAGTGGTTTTTGTGGCAGTTGGAGCCGCAGAGCCCTGCCTACCATTTGCCACGTGCGTTGCGGTTAAAAGGCCAACTTGATCGGCCGGCCTTGCAACGCAGCTTTGACGCCTTGATTGCCCGTCACGAGAGTTTGCGCACCTGCCTGCATCAGGACGTCGATCAGGTATTACAGGTGGTCAAGCCTGAACTGCACCTTGAGATCGCTGAGGGTGTGGGTGATCGCACGCAACTCGAAGCTCAAGTGCAAGCCGAAGTCGCCAAACCCTTTGATCTGCAACAAGGCCCGCTGTTGCGGGTGAAATTACTGCAGATGGCGCCGGATGAGCATGTGCTGGTGCTGGTGTTGCACCACATCGTCTCCGACGGCTGGTCGATGCAGGTCATGGTCGATGAGCTGGTGCAGTTGTACGTGGGCTACAGCCAGGGCCAGGATGTGCGCTTGCCGGAGTTGCCGGTTCAATACCCGGACTACGCCTTGTGGCAGCGCAGCTGGATGGAAGCCGGCGAAAAAGAGCGCCAGCTGGGTTATTGGCTTGAGCGGTTGGGCGGTGAGCAACCGGTATTGGAGTTGCCCCTGGATCATCCGCGCCCGCCGGTACAAAGTTATCGCGGCGCGCGTCTGGACATGGACCTGGACGCAGTGTTGGTCAGCAGCCTCAAGGCGCTGGCTCAGCGCGAAGGTGTGACGTTGTTCATGCTGTTGCTGGCGTCCTTCCAGACGCTGTTGTATCGCTACAGCGGGCAGTCGGATATTCGCGTCGGTGTGCCGATCGCCAACCGCAATCGCGCAGAAACCGAGCGCCTTATCGGCTTCTTCGTCAATACCCAGGTGTTCAAGGCCGATATAGACGGGCAGATGCCCTTCAGTCAGTTGCTGGCCCAGGTCAAGCAGCGCGCACTCCAGGCCCAGAGTCATCAGGATCTGCCGTTCGAGCAGCTGGTCGAGGCACTGCAACCGGAACGCAGCCTGAGCCATAACCCTTTGTTCCAGGTGATGTTCAACCACCAGACGGAAGCCCATAAATCCCATGGCGAGCTGCAATTGCCGGGCCTGGCCGTTGAGGCACTGGAGTGGGGCAGTCAGAGTGCACAGTTCGACCTCAGCCTGGATACTCAAGAGTCCCCGCAAGGTATCTGGGTGTCGCTGACCTACGCCACTGACCTGTTCGAAGCGCCCACCGTGCAACGCATGGCCGAGCATTGGCAGCGCTTGCTGCGCGCCATTGTCGGGCGTGCGGACACCCGTGTGGCGCAGTTGGCCATGCTGATCGATGCAGAGCAGCGCGATGTGCTGTACGCCTGGAACCAGAGTGGCCCCGTGTTCGAAGCGGCGGCAGGCGTTCACGGGTTGTTCGAGGCCCAGGTGCAACAGCGCCCGGAGGCAGTTGCGCTGTGCCTGAACGAACACACCATCAGCTATGCCGAGTTGAATCGCCAGGCCAATCGCCTGGCGCATGCGCTGATTGAACGCGGTGTCGGCCCGGAAGTGCGGGTGGGTGTGGCGGTCGAGCGCTCGTTCGAGATGGTGGTTGGCGTGTTGGCCGTGCTCAAGGCCGGCGGCGCCTATGTGCCGCTGGACCCGCAATACCCGCGCGAACGCTTGCTGCATATGCTGGAGGACAGCGGTGTGCGTGTGGTACTGACGCAAGCCCATGTGCCGATGCCGCTGCCAGAAGGCATGGCGACGCTGGACGTGGCGGATCCGAGCCTGGTCAACTATGGCGAGAACAACCCGCAGGTCAAGGTCGACAAGCACAACCTGGCCTACGTGATTTACACCTCCGGTTCCACCGGCAAGCCCAAAGGCGTGGCCATCAACCATGGGGCACTGACCGAGTTTTCCAGGATGGCCGCCGACTATTCGCGCCTGACCCAGGATGATCGCGTACTGCAATTCGCTACCTTGAATTTCGACGGTTTCGTCGAGCAGCTCTACCCGGCGCTGACCCACGGCGCGACGGTGGTATTGCGAGGGCCGCAGCTGTGGGACAGCGCTCGGCTGTACGACGAAATCATCGCCCAAGGCATCACCCTGGCCGACTTGCCGACCGCTTACTGGAACCTGTTCCTGCTCGATTGCCTGGCGGCGGGGCCACGATCCTATGGCGCGCTTCGACAGGTCCACATTGGTGGCGAAGCCATGCCACTGGATGGCCCGGCGCAGTGGGTGAAAGCCGGTCTTGGCCATGTGCGCCTGCTCAATACCTATGGCCCCACAGAAGCAACCGTGGTGTCGAGTGTGCTGGATTGCACATCCGCTGCTGAAATCGTCGGTGCCACCGCCAGCCCGATTGGCCATTCGCTGCCAGGCCGTGCCCTTTACGTGCTGGACCGCGACCTGAACCTGGCGCCGTTGGGGGCGGTGGGCGAGTTGTACATCGGCAGCCGCTGCGGTTTGGCGCGCGCCTATTTGAACCGCGCGCTGCTCACGGCTGAGCGCTTTGTGCCGGACCCGTTCGGCGCAACCGGCGAGCGGCTGTATCGCACCGGCGACCTGGCACGCTACCGCGCCGATGGTGTCATCGAGTATGTCGGGCGGGTCGATCATCAAGTCAAGATTCGCGGTTTTCGTATTGAGCTGGGTGAAATCGAGGCGCTGTTGTTGGCCCAGCCCTGCGTACGCGAAACGCTGGTGCTGGCCGTCGACAATCAGTTGGTCGCCTATCTGGTTGCCGAGCAGCAAGACGCCGCATCCCTCAAGCTGACGCTGCGCGAGCAACTGCCGGATTATATGGTACCGGCCCACATCATCTTCCTCGACCGCATGCCGCTGAACCCCAACGGCAAGCTGGATCGCAATGCGCTGCCCAAACCCGATGTCAGCCAATCGCAGCCGGCATGGGTGGCACCGGTGACTGAGCTGGAGCAGCAGGTCGCCGCCGTGTGGGCGCAAATCCTGGGCGTTGAGCGCGTAGGGTTGACCGACAATTTCTTTGAGATGGGCGGGCATTCGCTGTTGGCCATGCAGGTGGTTTCACGCTTACGGCATACGCTGGGGCGCGAAGTACCGCTCAAACTGGTGTTCGAGCAGCCGCGTCTGGAAGGGTTCGCTGGCGCTTTGCACGCCCTGGAAAGTGGCCTGGGTGAGCAGGCGCCCGCACTGGTGCCGGTCGGTCGTGACCAGCCGCTGCCGCTGTCGTATGCCCAGGAGCGTCAGTGGTTCCTTTGGCAACTGGCCCCGGACAGCGCCGCCTACCATATCCCCAGCGCCTTGCGCCTCAGGGGGCGGCTGGACACGGCGGCGTTGCAGCGCAGTTTCGATGAGTTGGTCGCCCGCCATGAAAGCCTGCGCACCTGCGTCGAACAGCAAGCGGACGGTGCGCGGCAAGTTATCCGCGTGCAGGTGGCGTTGCCTGTCCGGTGCGTTGACGTGCAAGAAGCTGATCTGCAAGCGCACGTAGAGGCCGAAATCGCACAGCCGTTCAACCTGCAAAACGGGCCGTTGCTGCGTGTGACCTTAATGCGTGTGGCGCAGGACGATCATGTGTTGGTGCTGGTGCAGCATCACATCGTCTCTGACGGTTGGTCGATGCAAGTCATGATCGACGAGCTGGTGCAACTTTATGCCGCCTTCAGCCAGGGCCAGGCAGCACAGTTGCCGCTGATGCCGATCCAGTATGCCGACTTTGCCGTATGGCAGCGTACGTGGATGGAAGCCGGTGAGCAGGCCCGACAACTGGACTACTGGCGCGACGTGCTCGGTGGCGAGCAGCCCGTATTGGAGTTGCCGTTCGACCATCAACGTCCGGCGCAGCAAAGCCATCGCGGCGCGCGCCTGGATGTGCCGTTGCCCGCCAGCCTGGCGCAAGGTCTTAAAACCCTGGCCCAGGCGCAGGGCGTGACGATGTTCATGTTACTGCTGGCCTCGTTCCAGACGTTGCTGCACCGCTACAGCGGCCAGCAAGATATTCGTGTCGGCGTGCCGATCGCCAATCGCAACCGTGTGGAAACCGAGCGTCTGATCGGCTTTTTCGTCAACACTCAGGTGCTCAAGGCCGATATCGACGGGCACATGACGGTTGCCGAGTTGTTGGCCCAGGTCAAGCAGCGTGCGCTGGAGGCCCAGGCCCATCAGGACCTGCCGTTCGAACAGTTGGTCGAGGCGCTGCAACCCGAGCGTAGCCTGAGCCTGAACCCGCTGTTTCAGGTCATGTTCAATTATCAGAGCGAAGGACGGCTGGGTGTGCAGGCGCTGTCGGGTTTGCACATCGAAGGCCTGGAGTGGGAGCGACGTACCGCGCATTTTGACCTCGATATGGACGTGCATGAAAGTACACAAGGGCTGTGGGCCTCGCTGGGCTATGCAACCGATCTGTTCGAAGCCACCACTATCGAGCGCATGGCGCGCCACTGGCAGAATTTATTGCAGGCGATGGTTGCCGATCAGCAGCAGAACATCGGCCAGTTGAACCTGTTGGATAGCGACGAGCAGCAGCACATCCTGCAACTGTGGAACTGCACTGATTCCGGCTTCTCGGCCGAGCGCCTGGTGCATGAGTTGTTCGCCGATCGCGCCCGGGAAAACCCGAATGCGGTGGCGGTCAAGTTCGATGCGCAAACCCTGACTTATGGCGAGCTGGACCGCCAGGCCAACCGCCTGGCCCATGCACTGATCGCCCGTGGCGTCGGCCCGGAAGTGCGCGTGGCGATTGCCATGCCACGCAGTGCGCAAATCATGGTGGCGTTCCTCGCGGTGATGAAAGCCGGTGGCGTGTATGTGCCGCTGGACATCGAGTACCCACGTGATCGCCTGCTGTACATGATGCAAGACAGCCGGGCGAAATTGCTGCTGAGCCACACCAGCGCCTTGGCGCAATTGCCGGTAGCGGAAGGGCTCGAAACCCTGGCCATTGACCGCACCGAAGACTGGACCGGCTATAGCGATTTAGCGCCGCAGGTCGAGTTGGACGGCGACAACCTCGCCTATGTGATCTACACCTCCGGCTCCACCGGCATGCCCAAGGGCGTGGCGGTTTCCCACGGGCCGCTGGTAGCGCACATCATTGCCACCGGCGAGCGCTACGAAACCAGTCCGGCAGATTGCGAATTGCATTTCATGTCCTTCGCCTTCGATGGTTCCCATGAAGGCTGGATGCACCCGCTGATCAACGGCGCCAGCGTGCTGATCCGCGATGACAGCCTGTGGCTGCCGGAGTACACCTACGCGCAAATGCACCGCCACAACGTGACCATGGCGGTGTTCCCGCCGGTGTACCTGCAACAACTGGCCGAGCATGCCGAACGCGATGGCAACCCGCCCAACGTGCGCGTGTACTGCTTCGGCGGTGATGCGGTGGCGCAGGCCAGTTACGACCTGGCGTGGCGCGCGTTGAAGCCGACCTACCTGTTCAACGGCTATGGCCCGACCGAAACCGTGGTCACGCCGCTGCTGTGGAAAGCCCGTCGCGGCGATCCCTGCGGCGCCGTCTACGCGCCGATCGGCACGCTGTTGGGCAACCGCAGCGGCTATGTGCTGGACTCGCAGCTCAACCTGCAACCCATCGGCGTGGCCGGTGAGCTGTACCTGGGCGGTGAAGGCGTGGCGCGTGGTTATCTGGAGCGCCCGGCACTCACTGCCGAACGGTTTGTGCCGGACCCGTTCGGCAAGCCCGGCAGCCGCGTGTACCGCAGTGGTGACCTGACCCGTGGCCGTGCGGACGGGGTGGTGGATTATCTCGGGCGTGTCGACCATCAGGTAAAAATCCGAGGCTTCCGTATTGAGCTGGGTGAAATCGAAGCGCGCCTGCGTGAGCAGCAGGCGGTCGGTGAAACGGTTGTTGTGGCCCAGGAAAGCCCGAGCGGCAAGCAGTTGGTGGCGTACGTCGTGCCCGCTGAGCCTGCGACCGACCCGGTCGCATTCCGCGAAGCCTTGCGTCGTGCGCTGAAAACTCGCCTGCCTGACTATATGGTGCCTGCGCACTTCATGTTCCTGGACCAGATGCCGTTGACACCCAACGGCAAGCTCGACCGTAAGGGGCTGCCACAGCCGGACGCGGCGCAGTCGCAAGGCGAGTGGGTTGAACCGGTTACGCCATTGCAGCAGCAGATCGCGGCGATTTGGGCCCAGGTGCTGGGCGCTGCGCGCATTGGCCTGACGGATCACTTCTTCGAATTGGGCGGTCACTCGTTGCTGGCCATGCAGGTGATTTCCCGAGTGCGCCAGTTGCTTGAACGCGAGGTGCCGCTGCGCACGTTGTTTGAGCAGCCGCAGCTGCAGGGTTTTGTGCTGGCACTGCAGGCCGCTGAAGAGGATCTGGCGCCGCCGATGGTGGCAATAGGGCGCGATCAGCCGTTAGTGCTGTCCTTTGCCCAGGAGCGCCAGTGGTTTCTTTGGCAGTTGGACCCGCAAAGCGCCGCCTACCACATTCCGAGCATTCTGCGCCTGAGTGGTCGCCTTGATCAGCACGCCTTGCAGCGCAGTTTTGACCGTTTGGTGGCGCGACATGAAAGCTTGCGCACCCGCATCGATCAGCAGGATGAGCGCGCGGTGCAGGTGATTTTGCCCGCCGAACCGTTGCCAATCATGCGAGGCGATGCCACTGAGCAGACGCTGCAGCAGCAGGTAGAAGCCGAAATCGCCAAGCCTTTCAACCTGCAGCAAGGTCCGCTGCTGCGCGTCACCTTGTTACGCCTGGCCGAAGATGAGCACGTCCTGGTGCTGGTGCAGCACCATATCGTTTCCGATGGTTGGTCGATGCAGGTGATGGTCGACGAACTGGTGCAGTTGTATAGCGCCTACAGCCAGGGCGAAGTCGCGCAGTTACCGGCGCCGGCGTTGCAGTATGCCGATTACGCACACTGGCAACGCGAGTGGATGGCGGCGGGTGAGCGCGAGCGTCAGTTGGCTTACTGGAGCGAGCTGCTCGGCGGTGAACAACCGGTGTTGGAACTGCCCACCGCGCACGCGCGCCCGGCGCTGCAAAGCTACCGCGGGGCCAGCCTGGAACTGGAGTTGCCGACGCAACTGGCCGAGGGGCTCAACGCATTGGCGCAGCGTGAGGGCGTGACGCTGTTCATGCTGTTGCTGGCGTCCTTTCAGGGCTTGTTGTACCGCTACAGTGGCCAGCATGACATTCGTGTCGGGGTGCCGATCGCCAACCGCAACCGGGTTGAAGTCGAGCGGTTGGTCGGCTTCTTTGTCAACACCCAGGTGCTCAAGGCTGACCTGGACGAGCAGATCACCGTGACCCAGCTGTTGCAGCAGGCCAAACGCCGCAGCCTGGATGCGCAGAGCCATCAGGACCTGCCCTTCGAACAACTGGTCGAGGCCCTGCAACCGGAACGCAGCCTGAGCCATAACCCGTTGTTCCAGGTGTTGTTCAACCATCAGAGCGATGCGGGGTTGGCTACCCGTGGCCGTCAGTTGCCCGACTTGCGCGTGGAGGGCCTGGATTGGGGCAGCCAGACCGCGCAGTTCGACCTGAGCCTGGACACCCAGGCTACTGCGCAGGGGATCTGGGCCACTTTGACCTATGCGACCGACCTGTTCGAGCCGGCCATGCTCACGCGCATGCTCGCGCACTGGCAAAATCTGTTGCAAGGCATGCTCGACGACCCGCAGCAGCGCGTCAGCCAGTTGCCGCTGTTGTGTGACACTGAGCAACGTATCGCGCTGCAAGACTGGAACGCCACTGCGCGTGACTACCCGCAGCAGCCTGTGCATCAGTTGATCGAAGCACAGGTGGAACTCACGCCGGATGCCGAGGCGCTGGTGTTTGCCGGGCAGCGCTTGACCTACGCCCAGCTTAATCGGCGGGCCAACCGCCTGGCCCATCGCCTGATGGATGCCGGTGTCGGCCCCGATGTGTTGGTGGGGCTGGCCGTGGAGCGTTCGATAGACATGGTCGTCGGCCTGTTGGCAGTACTCAAGGCCGGTGGCGCGTATGTACCGCTCGACCCGGAATACCCCCGCGAGCGACTGGCTTACATGCTGGAAGACAGCGGCGTGAAGTGGCTGCTGACTCAGGCGCATCTGCTCGAACAGTTGCCGATCCCGGAAGGTCTGGAAACCCTGGTGCTGGGTGAAGCCGGTTTTGACGGCTACAGCGAAGCGAACCCCGGTATTGTGCTGGAGGACGAAAACCTCGCCTACGTGATCTACACCTCCGGCTCCACCGGCCAGCCCAAAGGCGCGGGCAACCGCCACTGCGCGCTGACCAACCGCCTGTGCTGGATGCAGGAAGCCTACGGGTTGAATGCCCGTGACACGGTGCTGCAAAAGACCCCGTTCAGCTTTGACGTGTCGGTGTGGGAGTTCTTCTGGCCGCTGATGACGGGTGCACGCCTGGTAGTGGCTGCGCCGGGTGATCACCGCGACCCGGCCAGGCTGGTAGCGTTGATCAACGCCGAACAGGTCACCACGCTGCACTTTGTGCCGTCGATGCTGCAGGCGTTCCTGCAAGACCCGGCCGTTGCTTCCTGCCACTCCTTGCAACGCATTGTGTGCAGCGGCGAAGCGCTGCCGGTGGATGCGCAACAGCAGGTCTTGCGCAAGCTGCCGCAAACCGCGTTGTACAACCTGTATGGCCCGACCGAAGCCGCCATCGATGTGACCCACTGGACCTGCGTCGACGAAGGGCAAGACACGGTGCCTATCGGCCAGCCGATCGCCAACCTGTGCACCTATGTGCTGGACGCTCAGTTGCAAGTGACCGCCGTGGGGGTGGCCGGTGAGTTGTACCTGGGCGGTGTCGGCTTGGCACGCGGTTATCACCGACGCCCGGGGCTCACCGCCGAACGGTTTGTTGCTTCGCCGTTCGCGCCGGGAGCGCGCCTGTACCGTACCGGCGACCGCGTACGTCAGCGTGCCGACGGGGTTATCGAATACCTTGGGCGCCTGGATCATCAGGTCAAATTGCGTGGCCTGCGCATTGAATTAGGTGAGATTGAGGCGCGGGTTCTTGAACATCCCCAGGTACAGGAAGCCTCGGTCCAGGTGGTCGATGGCAAGCATCTGGTGGGCTATCTGGTGTTGCAGGCGCCGAGCGAAACCTGGCGTGAGTCCCTGGGCGCACACCTGTTAGCGCACTTGCCGGACTATATGGTCCCGGCACAATGGGTGCTGCTGGCGCACATGCCCCTGAGCCCGAATGGCAAGCTGGACCGCAAGGCGCTGCCCAAGGCTGATGCGCACTTGCAGGAGCGCGTCTATCAGGCGCCGCAGACCGAATTGGAGCAGCGCCTCGCAGCAATTTGGAGCGAGGTGCTTGAGGTTGAACGCGTCGGCTTGAATGACAATTTCTTTGAACTGGGTGGCCATTCGCTGTTGGTGTTGATGCTCAAGGAGCGCATCCGCAAGGCGACCGGCACAGCGCTGTCGGTCAGCCAATTGATGCTTAACCCGACCATTGCCGGGCAGGTGGCTTGCCTGGGCGGCGAAACCCGCCACTCGCTGATCGTCAAACTCAACAGCCAGACCCAAGGCACGCCACTGTTCCTGTTCCACCCAAGCTTTGGTTCGGTGCATTGCTACAAGGCCATTGGTCTGGCGCTGCGTGAACAACGGCCGGTGCTGGGAGTGATCAGTCGGGCGTTGGTCGAGGAGGGCAGTGCAGTGCCCAGCTGGCAATCAATGGTCGACGACTACACCGCGCAACTGCTCGATGCCGTGCCCGAAGGCCCTTATCGCCTGGCCGGTTGGTCCCTGGGGGGCAACCTGGCCATGGAGGTCGCGTATGCGTTGGAACAGGCGGGGCGTGTGGTCGAGGTGGTGGGTTGGATTGATGCGTCGCCGCCGTACTGGCTCAAGGACTATTGGGACACGGCGGTGACGACCGATGACAGTGAGGTGTCGGTCAATCAACGGCGCGTTGAGTTGTTGCAGGTGATGTTTGCGCAGTCGAGCGCGTTGATCCAGGCCGCGTGGCTGCAAAGCGAGGCGCTCTCTGACGACGAGGTGCAGCAATGGCAGGCATTCAGCACGTGGGCCGAAGGCGCACTCGGTGAGACCTATCTGGAGGTCAAGGCCAGCTTGCTTGAGGGCGACGAAGCGCAGATCTCCTGGGAACTCGACCGTGCTCTTGGCCAGAGTCTCAAGGACGCTGACTTCAAGCCGATCCAGGCACCAATCCGTTGCTGGTGGGCGGCTGCGAGCCGCGCAGGGCAGCATCGTCAGTTGATTGAGGCAAGCATGGCGCAGGTTATGGGCCGGCCGTGTATTGAGCAGTCAGTAGTGATCGACTCTACCCATGATCGAATCATCGATAACGCCGCGTTCGTACAGAGCTTTGCGGATGCGATGAAGTAACACCCGGTGTAAAAGTAACGCCCCTGGACCGATGGCCAGGGGCGTTTTTTTATCTGTGTTATTCGGCAAGAGTAACGATTTAGCAGGCAGCAAAAAGCCCCTGGCCATCAGCGATGACCAGGGGCTTGGGCTGGATCAGAAGTTCCAGCGGGTGCTGAGCATGACGTTACGCGGGTCGCCGTAGTAAGCCGAGTTGTAGAAGCCGATGTTGGTGTAGTACTTCTTGTCGAAGATGTTGTTGACGTTGAGGGTCGCCGAGACGTTCTCGGTCACCTGGTAGCGGGCCATCGCGTCGACGATCCAGAGTGGGTCCTGGGAGAAGTTTTCCTCGGTACCTTTGGCGTAGTTGTTCAGCAGCTTCCAGCCGGTACCTTGCCAGCGCACGCCGGTGCCCAGGGTCAGCTTGTCGAGTGGGCCGGTCAGCTTGTAACTGGTGTAGATATTGACCTGATCTTCCGGTTCCCAGGTGGAAAGCTTCTCACCCTGTTTGTCGCGCATGATCTTGTGGGTATAGCCTGCCTGCAACTGCCAGCCTGGCGCCAGCTCGCCGGAAATTTCCGCTTCGTAGCCTTTGGTCTTGGCTTCGGTGCCCCTGGAGGCGTAATCCAGCCCTGGGTGGCTGTTGGGGATGTAATCGGTGTCGTCGACGGCGCGGTTTTTCTCGTGCACCTCGAAGTAGGCCAGGCTCGAGTTCAGGCGGCCATCGAAGAATTCGCCTTTGAGCCCGATCTCGTAGTTCTTGCCTTCATCCGGTTCCAGCGGTTTGTCGTTGCGGTCGCGATAGTCGTCCTGTGGCAGGTAGATTTCGGTGAAGCTGGCGTAGGCCGAGAAGTTGTCATTAAGGTCATAGGTGATGCCGGCGTACGGCACTACTTTGCCGGTGTCCTTGACCTGGCTGGTACCGCTGACTTCGTAGTTGTTGACCCGAGTGCCGAGGATCAGGTGCAAGTCATCGGCCAGGCTGAAGCGCCCGGTGATGTAGCTGGCGCTCTGGCGGGTCAGCTCGTCGTTCTTTTTGGTTCGAGGACCACGGTCCGGCTTGGGGGCGTCGCCGTCCCAGTTGAAGTAGTCGTGGCTGTTGTCATAGTTGGTGGCGTTGGTGTAATCGCTGCCCAGCCAGTGCGAGCGCGATACCGAGGTGCCGACCACCAGCTCATGCTCACGACCGAACAGGCTGAACGGGCCAGTGGCGTAGAGATCACCCGTGTCGCTGGTGGTTTCACCATTGTAGGTTCGGGTCAGCAGCGGTGCCTTGCCCGTTTCGGCATTGGGTGACAGCAGGGCCGACAACGGGGCTTTGTAGCCATTGATCTGGTGGTTGTACTGCGCCTTGCCGACCCAGCCATTGTCGAACGTGTGTTCCAGGGTGGCGAAGGCGGTGCGGGTGTACTGCTTCCACTTGCTGTACTTGGCGCCGTTGTTGAAGGAGCGCGGGGTGCTGATATGGTTACCGGCAGAGTCAAACAGCGAGGCCGCACCGGACCAGCTGGAGCCCTGCGGGTCGCTGTCCTGATAGTCGCCACCGATGGTCAGCAACGTGTCCGGGGCCAGGTCGAACTCGAGAATGCCGTAGTAGACGTTGGTCTGGCGTTGGTAGTGATCGAGGAACGTATGTTTGTCCTGGTAGGCCGCAACGGCACGGCCACGCACGTTGCCGGTCTCGGTCAGCGGGCCGCTGACGTCGATTTCCGAGCGGTAGTTGTCCCAGGAGCCCGCGCCCAGGTCGACATAGCCTTTGAATTCCGAGGTGGGTTTTTTACGCACCATGTTGATGGTGCCGCCCGGGCCGCCGGCGCCGGTCAGCAGGCCGGTGGCGCCCTTGAGAATCTCGACGCGGTCGTAGATGACGGTATCGGTCAAGGTGTGGCCCGACGAATACTGAGCGTCCTGCAGGATCGGAATGCCGTCGTACTGGAAGTTCTGAATGGCGAAACCACGAGAGAAGTAGCTGGTGCGCTCGCTGTCGTAGGTGGCAACGGTGATGCCCGGTGTGTGACGCATCACGTCGTCGATCGACTTGAGGCTGAAGTCGTCCATGGCCTGGCGGGTCACCACGGAAATCGATTGTGGCGTCTCACGTGGGCTTAACACCATGCGCGTCGCGGTGGCGATGGTGCCAGGGGTGTAGGAGCCGGAACCTTCGGTGATGGTCCCCAACTGGTTGGCGGTCACCTGGGTTGCGCCCAGTTCCAGTGCCGACGTTTTCGCCGCGCTGATGGTGAATGAGCTGCCCTGCAGGTCATAGCTGATGCCCGTCCCGGACAGCAAGGTGGTCATGGCCTGGCCAGGTTGCAATTTGCCTTTGATCGCGTGGCTGCGTTTGCCTTCAACGTCGGTCGGGCTGTAGAGCACCTGCAAGTTGGTCTGGCGACCGAACTCCTGAAGCGCGCTCCCCAGCGGCTGTGCAGGCACATTCAATTCGACCTCCTGCGCCTGCACATAACCTGCGACCGGCAGTGCCAGTGCCAGGGCAATCGCGCTTGGCAGCAGAGGGGTATTCAAGAGGCGGCGCATGGAGAGTGCCTTGCTCAAGGGACTCAGACCGAACGTTGCTGGCATGGATGCATTCTCTTCTATGTTTTAAGTGGGCAATACTTAGTGTTTATTGAGGTCAATTCTCATTACCACTAGTGAGACGTTCCTATCCGCAAAAACCGGAAAAAAAACTTCAGGCCGGTTCCATCTCGTGCACCACCTTGCCCGCTCGCAGGCGCACCAGTTGGTCGGCGATGTCGAAATAGCGGTCGTCGTGGCTGATCACGATGATGGTTTTGCCCAGGCGCTTGAGGTCGGGCAGCAGCTCGGTGTAGAACACGCGGCGGAAGGCCGGGTCCTGGTCGGCGGCCCATTCGTCGAACACCAGCACCGGGCGTTCTTCGAGCCAGGCATTGACCAGCGCCAGGCGCTTGCGCTGCCCGGTGGAGAGGTCGGTGGTGCTGAACACGCCGTCCTTGACGCTGACTTTGTGCGCGATTTCCAGGCGCTCCAGGTACTTGGCGGCACTGTCCAGCGATTGCGTGGCGCTGCCCTGGACCAGGTCGTCGAACAGGTAATAGTCGGCGAACACCGTGGTGAACAATTGGCGGTAGTCATCGCGCACCGGGTCGGTCACGGTTTCGCCGTTGAGGCGGATTTCCCCGGCGTCGGGTTGATACAGGCCCAGCAACAGTTTGATCAGCGTGGTCTTGCCGCAGCCGTTCTCGCCGACGATAAACACGATATCGCCCTGCTTGATGCTCAGGTTGATCGGCCCCAGGTGAAATGGCTCGCTGCCCTCCACCGGCGGTGGGCTGTAGGTGACGCCGCGCAATTCAAGGCTGTTGACGACCGGCGACGGTGCTTCACTGCCGTCCATCAACAAATGCGGCTCGGGGGACGAGAAGCGATCCGACAGCTCGGTGATGCGCGCAAAGGCAATGCGCGCCTTGCCGATGATCGGCAGGTAACCGATCACGTGTTCGAGCGGGCCTTTCATGTACAGCAGCACCAATACGAAACCGGTGATCACCGCCGGGTCCGGGTTGGGGCTGTAGGCCTGCATGGCCAGGGCCAGGCCGATGACCACAAAGAACAGCATCGAGCCAAAGGTTTTGGCCACGATGTAAATATTCACCGAGCGCACCTGGATGTCGCTGATCCGGTCGGCGGTTTCCTGGATGCGGTGGGTGTTCATCCGGTAGCGCCGTGGCCGGTGGATGCGCAGCTCCTTGGCGCCCGAGGCAATCGCCGAATAGTAGCGCTGCAGTTCGTCTTCCAGGTCACGGGCTGCGTCGAAGCCGCGAATGCCTTTGTGGCCGGCGATGAATTGCACGCTGCTGCCGATCACAATGGCCACGATCATCATCAGGAACATCGGCACCGACAGGTAGGCCAGGTAACCCAGGCAGCCCAGGGTCACCGTGCTGGCGATGGCCAACGGGGTAAACGCGAAGGAGAAATCGCTGATGGTGTCGACGTCGTGAGTGAGTACCGGGATCAGGCGGTGCGAGCGGTAGCGTTCGATCTGCCCGATGGGCGCCGATAGCACTTTCTCGCCGAGATCCTTGCGCAAGGCGGCAATGATCCGTTGGCCCACATAGTTGGTGCCGATATCCGAGACGATCGAACTGGTCAGCGCCAACAGGCACAGCGCCGCAAAGGTCAGGACCACGCCCTGGGTCATGCCGGTGGCAGAGTGCAGGGCGTTATTGATGGTCGCCAGCAGCAATGTGATGGCCAGGCCGCCGGCCATGCCCAGCGCGACAGAGACGCTCACGATGGTGCGAAAAGGCCTGAGCAATGCGAGCAAACCGTTAAAGGCGCCGCGCTTGGGGTCGGTCATAAATACTTCCCGGAAAGTGAAAAGAGGGGGCTGGGCACACAGACCCTTACCCATGACAAACGAAGTGCCGGGGCGACTATTTAGCGCGGCATGCCGGGCGGTGGAGCGGGTCGATAAATTGCCGACAGGCTGGTTCGTTCTTGTTGTGTAGGCGCACGCGTATTGGCGCGTGCCTGATCTATCCAGCGAGAGCGAAACAATGACGAAAAAGAATCTGGTGTATGTCTGGTCCCTGAGAAACGCTGCCGCCGACAAGGCCGGCCAGCCAGTGGCCTACAAGGACCACGAGCGCTATATGAAGTCGGTGCTGGAGTTTCTGGTGGGGTCGCTGAACGACACACCGTTGGGCCAGGCTTACAATCTGGTCGGCGTGGTGTACGACGATGATGAGCACAACCCACGAGACCAGCAGCTGGTCGCCGACTATGGCTTTGCCTACCAGCCGGGCCGCCAGTGGCTCTACCCGGCGGACCTGCGGGTGCAGGGCAACCTGGTCAATGACCTGCTGCTGAGCGTGCCGTCCACCTACCGCCGCCTGCCGCGTGGCAGCGCGGAACACATCGCCGGCAAACAGGATTTCGAACGTCGCCTGCACGACACCCTGGTGGAGTTGAAGGCCGACATCGTGGTGCTGGACGGCCTGTTGGTGATCCTCGATGAGCTGGTGCGGCCCGGCGCGCCGTTTGCGCGGCGGATCATGAACATCCACCCAGGCATTACCCGTATTGAATCGCCTTACGAGCGCCGTGGCGCCTATGCCACCTGGAATGCCTTGTACGGCGCGCGCGGGCAGACCGTTGTGGATTGGGCGACCAAAGAAACCAAGGCCAGCGAACCGCTGTACCTCACCGGCGCTTCGTTCCATTACGTGGACAACGGCATTGATTCGGGCGAAGTGTTCCACGACGTGCTGAAAACCGAGATTTCGCCTGAGGACACCATCCTCGAATTGCGCTGGAACAACTTCAATAACAGCCTGTTCCCGGCGTTGCATGAAGGGTTGGAGTTGTTGGCCAAGCAGGCTTAAGGCGATCCAAGTGTGGGAGCTGGCTTGCCTGCGATGGCATCAACTCGGTGTACCTGATGTACCGAGGTGTCTGCATCGCAGGCAAGCCAGCTCCCACATTCTGCTCGATGTGCTGCTTAAAGGTCGCGCACTACCCGAAACCCGATCCAGTCCCCGCGCGTTTGCGGGTAGATGGTGTTGCGGTTGCCGGAGCGTGAGAATACCGGCGCTTCGCCCCAGTCATTGCCGCGGATCTGGTAGCCCTCGCAGTGGGGCTCCAGCCAGGCGCTGCCGTCGGTAGGAGCGCCGATGTAGTTGGGGTGCTCACAGTCTGCCACCCGCTCATACACATTGCCGTGCATGTCGTACATGCCAAATGCATTCGGCGGGTAGCTGCCCACCGGCGAGGAATAACTGTAGCCATCTGCCGGGCCGTAGGTGTTGGCGTGCTGGGCGATGCTGTAGCCCTTGCCCTCGTCGAACGGGAAGGGGAACGGCCCGGTGGAGCCGGCGCGGGCGGCGTATTCACGCTGGGCTTCGCTGACCATGTGGTACTTCTGCCCGGTTTTCTTCGACAGCCAGGCGATGTAATTTTTGATGTCGTCCATGTCCATGCACACCGCCGGCTGGCGTGGCCCTTGCGGGTAGCGCGGCTTGCTGGCGATGCATTCGCGGCCGGGGCGGGTGTCGCCGTCGGCGATCTTGACGCCGGTCTGGCGGATATAGCTGTCCCACTCGCCGGCGGTGATGTGGAAGCGGCTCATGGCAAAGGGTTTGGCGAAGGTCACGTCGTGCATCGGGCCTTCATCGGGCTCGCGGCCGACTTCGTCTTCCGGCGTGCCCATGGTGAAAGTGCCGGCGGGCAGCACCACCATTTCCGGGCAGTCCTTGCAGTCCTTGAACACTTTGCCGGGTTGTGGCGTGGCGGCTTGCGCCAGGTTGGGCAGCCATGCCGTGCACAGGGCCGTCAGCGCCAGGGCGGTCAGGGGTTTGAGTCGGGATGGATTCATGGGGGCATCTCGTTCAAAGGAAAAAGTGGGCATCACAGGCGTTGGCTCAACAGGGCCATGAACTGCTGGATTTCGTCCGTGTTGTTAAGCAAACCGGGGGAAGTGCGGATCACCGGGCCAACGTCACGGTCGACGGCATCGATCACCACGCGGTTTTTCAGCATATGGGCGACGACCGCTTCGCTGTCCTGGTCCTTGACCCGAAAGAAGGTAAAGCCGGCCGACAGGTCGGCGCTGCGCGGTGTCACCAGTTCGACCTGCGGATGCGCCAGCAACTGGGTTTTGAGTTCGCTGTTAAGTGCGTGGATGCGCGCCTCAACCTGGGCCTTGCCCAGTTGCAGGTGCAGCTTGAAGGCCTCGTCCGCCGCCCAGCGATGTTCAAAGGCGTGGTAGCCGCCGGGCGTCATGGTGGTAGCAAAATTGGTGTCTTCGGAGAAGGTCGGCACCATGGGCGTGACGTATTTGTTTTCGGCATCGCGGGCGCAGACCAGCCCGGTGCCGCGTGGGCCGAACATCCATTTATGCGTGCCGGCGATAAAGAAGTCGCAGCGCATGGCCGGGAAGTCGAGGTTTTCCACGCCAAAACCATGCACGCCATCGACCACATACAGGATGCGGTCGTTGTCGTCGCGGTTGCGATTGAGTTCCTCCACCAGCTTGCCGATTTCGCCGATCGGCAGCTTCACGCCGCTGCCGGACTGCACCCAGGTCATGCCCAGCACGCGAGTGGTGGGGCGAATGGCGCGCTTGATGTTGCCCAGCACTTCGTCACTGGAAACCAGGCTGGCCCGCTCGAACAAGCGTATGCGCCGCACCTGCGTGCCCTGGCGGGCGACGCGAAAATCCAGCACGTTCTGGGTGGCGTAGTGTTCGTGTTCGGTGGTGAGGATTTCCTGGTCAGGGCGCAGTTTGATTCCGCCGTAGATCATCGCCAAGCCTTCGGAGGTGCTGCCGGTCAGCGCGATCTGCGCCGGCTGGGCGTTCAGGTAACGACCGGCCCATTCGCGCACCTGACCTTCACGTTTCCAGGTTTCTTCCAGGCCCCAGTCCATGGCCAGGCCGGGGTTGCGGTCGATCTGCTGGCGGTAGCGCTCAATGGCTTCGCGCACGGGGCGTGGGTGGGAGGTCACCAGGAAGTTGGAAAAGTGCAGGTAGTCCGGGTCCTGAGTGAACAGCTGTTTGAAACCCGTCCATGGGTCGTTGGTGGCGGGCGCCTGAGTGGCTGCCTGGGCGTGCGCGAGCAATGCGCTGCCCAAAGGCAGGCTGGCGGCGAGTACCCCGGCCTGCTTGAGGAATGTACGGCGGTCGGTCATGGACTGGCTTCTGGGTAATTAGCGGTTGGCCAACGGCTTGGCGGCTTTTTGCACCTGGTCCCACACCCGCAGGAAGTTGCCTCCCCACAGCTTGGCGATGTCGGCCTCGGAGTAGCCGCGCTGGATCAGTTCGGCGGTGACATTGCGCACGTCGCCGACGTTCTCCCAGCCCTGGATGCCGCCGCCGTCGTTGAAGTCCGAGGCGATGCCGACGTGGTCGATGCCGATCTTGCGCACGGTGTAGTCGATGGCATCGCCCCAATCCTTGAGGGTGGCCTTGGGTTCTTCCTCAAGAATGGCGTACAGCCCTTGAGCGTACTGGCCGAACTTCTGCTCGGACCAGGCGGCGATGATGGCGTCGCCGGGCATCAAGGCCATGGCCAGGTTGGGCAGCGGCGGCAAATCGAAGCGCGCACGCAAGGTGTTGAGCTTGTCCTGAGTGGGTTGGCTCAATGGGCGCAAATAGGCCGGGAAGCCCACCACCTGCACCACGCCGCCGCTGTTTTTGATCAGTTGCAGTTCTTTGTCGCTGAGGTTGCGCGGGATATCCACCGAGGCACGCGGCGCCGAGTGCGAGGCAATCATCGGGGTGCGGCTCAATTGCGCGACTTGTTCCAGCGCCTTGGTCGACATCTGCGACACATCGATGATCACGCCCAGGTCATTGAGGCGGTGCACGGCTTGTTGGCCGATGGGTGACAGCCCTTCAAGTGCGTCGGTGGTGTCATTGAAAAAAGGCAGCGGGCGTGACGAGTCGGACCAGGCGTTGTTGCCGATATAGCTGAAGCCGAACATGCGCATGCCGCGTGCGGCCCACAGGTCCAGCTGGTTGAGGTCGTCGCCCAGCGGGTAGGCGTTGAGCATGCTGATAAAGATCGCAAACTTGCCTTCGCCATGCAGGCGCCGCATATCGTCCGGGGTGTAGGCGATGCCGACCTGGTTGGGGAAGTCGCGCACCATGCCGGAGATGATCTTGTAGCGCACCTCCTGCTCGTGACGGGCCTCCTCGACAAAGCCGTCGGTGGGTTTGTGTGGTGCGTTGGGGCCATTCCAGATTTCCGGCCAGCCGAAAATCGTCAGGGCCGCGCCCGACAAGCGCCCGCGTGCCGCCTTGGCGAGGTCAAACTGGCCGCTGCCATCCTTGTCGGCTTCGTTGCCGGCCGTGCCGAAATCCATGGGCACGGTGATATGGCTGTCGAACGACAACAAGCGGTCCTGCATTTCATTGGCCTGCTTGATCACCTCCAGCGGGTAGCCGGCATTGCCTTTGAACCAGTGATCCCAGACCAGGAAACCGGCCCCGGCGCCGATGGCCAGTGCCAGCGGCAGGCCGATATACAGCGCCTTTTTCGAACGTGGTTTTGTCATTGCCATCTCAGTCAGTTGAGGCCTTTGCTATCAGGAAAGAACGAGCCATGGCCGGGGAAATTTAGGCCTGGGCGCGGCACCGCTAAATTTCTCGCGGCCGTCAACGTTCTAGCTCTGATCAAGCTGTTTCCTAAGGTAGACAATGACCCTCTCTCGACGTGGCTTCATCGCCGGCCTGGCGCTGACCGGCGCTGCCGTGCCCGCGGCCCTTTATGCCCACCGCGAGCTGACGCGTGAAGCATTCCCGATCACGCCGGGCGAGGCCACGGTGGACCTGGCCGACACCGCCGGCCAACACTTGGCCGATACCCTGCGCGGCGTGTGGAGCTTGCGCCTGGAAGGCCGCGATGCGGGCCTTAAGGGCTTGCCGCTGCAGGGCCTGCAGCTGTTGCTCGACATCGCCCCGCGCGGCCGTGGCTTGCGCGGCTATCTGGACACCGCTGAAAACCTGCGTGCCGAGGGCGAACCGCGTTACCGCGTGCTCGGTGATCTGCTGACGGGCGAGGGCGCCGTACTCTACTGGCGCCTGATCGACCGCGACGCTGTGCAGGGCGCACCGGCCTATGAGTTCAAGATGACCCTCGACGAAGTCTGGGCCGACTTCGCCAATGCCGGCAGCAGCACGTTAAGCGGGCAGATTCTCGACCTTGAACGCCCCCTGGCCTTGACCGAGCGCGACAACCGCTTTATCGCCCACAAGCAGCTGTTCCCCGAAGCGCGCCAGCGTATCGGCCTTGACCCGACCCTGCTGGCGTGGCTGATCGCCCCCGAACACCGGCTGTTTCATCAGCTGTGGCATGCCACCCGCGACCAATGGCACAAGCTGTCCGAGGAAAAACGTGATGCCCTGCGCGGTATCGGCTGGCAACCAGGCCCACGCGGCCAGGAGCGCGACGCACGGGGCAAACGCAAAGACCGCAACGGTTCGGGTATCGACTTCTTTTTCATGCACCGGCATATGCTCGGCACTGCGCGCTCCCTGCAAGAGCTGCCATCCTGGCCGCAATTCCCGGAGCCACAGCCGGCGCTGGAGCGCGACCGCCTGGGGTTTTTGCGTTATTTCGACAACCACGACGGCTTTGCGCTGCCGCCCTGTTGGTCGGCACCCGATGACAGCGACTACACCCAATGGGTCAGCGATATCAAGGCAGCCGAGACCTACCACAGCAACTTCCAGGTGTGGGAGTCGCAGTACCGTGACCCGCGTTACCTGGCCAAGCTGACCTTGGGCCAGTTGGGCTCCGAGATGGAGCTGGGCCTGCACGACTGGTTGCACATGCGCTGGGCATCGGTGCCCCGCGACCCGTCCAACGGCGCGCCGGTGCCGTTCGCCCGTGACCCGGCGGACTTTGCCGCGCGTTGGTACGCGCCGGAGAACGACTTCCTGGGCGACCCGTTCTCATCCCATGTAAACCCGGTGTTCTGGCACTTTCACGGCTGGATCGATGATCGCATCGAGGACTGGTTTCGCGCCCATGAGCGGTTCAATCCAGGCGAGGTCAGCCGGCTGCAGGTCAACGGGGTTAACTGGTTTGCCCAGGGCCGCTGGGTGGAAGTCGCTGACCCGTGGCTGGGGCCGGACACCCACGGTTGCAGCACCACGCCGGGGCTGCAGATGGGGCGGTCGATGGAGATGGACCCGGAGACCATGAAGCTGGCGCTGCGCATCACCTTCGCCGAAGACGAAGGATTGCAGGGCTTGTTCAAGCGCGTGCCGAAACGGCCCTGGTATGCACGCCACTTGAAGCTCAAGTAATGCCCGGGACGTTTGGCCACAGGTCTGCAACGAGGAACAAACGTTCGGCTTCTTCCCAGTCTTCTCCCGTCTGCACCAGTCGCACCAGCAACTGGGCCGGCGCCATCGGGTCCAGGTCTGCCAGCCAGGCTTGCATCTGGTCTTCGCTCCACACCTGATCCGCCGGGTAATGCGCCGGCGCCAGCCAGGCATGCCGAGGCAGGGGTTGCCAGCGCCCTGGCGGGCTCTGGCTGACGAAATCGCGCCAGTCACGCTGATGCAGCCAGCGCCCGCGCAGGTGCTGTGGGTCGACGCCCAGCGGGGATTCGGCGGTGCCGGGCCATGGATAGAGCAAATACCCGCCCAGCCACAAATGTGCATCGAACTGCGCAATATCCAGCGCCGCCAGGGCTTCGCGGCTCTCCGGGCGGGCTGAAATCGGCAATTGATGCTGGGCCAGGTGCGCGAGCTTGCGGTCCAGCCGGTCATGACAGCCGGGGCCGAGCCATTGCGCGGGGTCCTGGCCGTTGCCGTCCTGCGGCCCCAAATACAGTTTGATCGCCAGTTCCAGGTGGTGCACACCGTCGCGGTCGCGCACTAGCATGTCCAGCTCACCCAGCGTATGCCCGGCGCGGCGGATCGGCAGGTTGGCGGCCAGCAACTCCACACCCGGCGCATGCCGCACCGCAAATTGCCACAGGCGTTCGTAGTACAGGCCCAGGCGCCGCGTGCGCGAAAGGCTGAGCCAGTGCTGCAAGGCGCTGCTGTCCTGGTCGAGGGTGCGTAACCACTGTTCGAGCCGGTGCGGCGCCTGCACCCAGTCGCTGCCGGCCAGCGGATGGCGCTGGGGCCAGGGCGTTTGCGCAAGCATCGGTGGGGCGAGCATCACCCACGCCAGGTCGCGCACCTCGGGGTGCCGTAATTGGCGGGGCAGGTTGAGCAGGGCGGGGAACACAGTCATGGTCCGAGCATAGCCTTTTAGAGCGCCTACGGGTGGCTGAGAACCATTGTCATCAAGGCCTTGAGGCGACAAAGGGTTTTGCCTGACGCGGCCTTTCGCCCATAATCGTTCTTTTCGCCACACCCCACATCCCGCAGGAGCCCCATGGAGCAATTTCGCAATATCGGCATTATCGGTCGCCTGGGCAGTACTCAGGTGCTGGACACCGTCCGCCGACTGAAAAAGTTCCTGCTGGAACGCCACCTGCATGTGATCCTCGAAGACACCATCGCCGAAATCCTCCCCGGCCACGGCCTGCAAACTTCCTCGCGCAAGATGCTCGGCGAAGTTTGTGACATGGTGATTGTGGTCGGCGGCGACGGCAGCCTGCTGGGCGCCGCCCGTGCCCTGGCGCGGCACAACGTGCCGGTGCTGGGGATCAACCGTGGCAGCCTGGGGTTTCTCACGGATATCCGTCCGGATGACCTGGAAGTCGAAGTCGCCAAGGTGCTCGACGGCCATTACCTGGTGGAAAACCGCTTCCTGCTGCAAGCCGAAGTGCGCCGCCATGGCGAGGCCATCGGCCAGGGCGACGCGCTCAATGACGTGGTGCTGCACCCCGGCAAATCCACGCGGATGATCGAGTTCGAGTTGTATATCGACGGCCAGTTCGTGTGCAGCCAGAAGGCCGACGGGCTGATCGTGGCCACGCCGACCGGCTCCACTGCGTACGCGCTGTCGGCCGGCGGCCCGATCATGCACCCCAAGCTCGACGCCATTGTGATCGTGCCGATGTACCCCCATATGTTGTCCAGCCGGCCTATTGTGGTCGATGGCAACAGTGAGCTGAAAATTGTGGTGTCCAAAGATATGCAGATCTACCCGCAAGTCTCCTGCGACGGGCAGAACCATTTCACCTGCGCCCCCGGTGACACCATCACCGTGAGCAAAAAGGCACAGAAGTTGCGGTTGATCCACCCGCTGGACCACAACTACTACGAAGTGTGCCGCACCAAGCTGGGCTGGGGCAGCCGCTTGGGGGGTGGAGGCGACTGATGCTCGATCCCGCGCGTAGCTATGACCTGATCGGTGACGTGCACGGTTGCGCTCATACCCTTGAGCACTTGCTCGACCGGCTGGGCTACCAAAAACAGGCTGGAACCTGGCGCCATCCGACGCGTATGGCGGTGTTCCTCGGCGATATCATCGACCGTGGGCCGCGCATCCGCGAGGCGCTGCATATCGTCCACGATATGACCGAGGCCGGCCAGGCGCTGTGCATCATGGGCAACCACGAGTTCAATGCGCTGGGCTGGACCACACCGGCGCCGCCGGGCAGTGGCAAGCAGTTCGTGCGCGAGCACAACCCACGCCATGCGCGGTTGATCCACGAAACCCTGACCCAGTTCGAGCACCACCCGGCCGACTGGCACGACTTCCTCGGCTGGTTCTACGACATGCCGCTGTTTGTCGACGCCGGGCGGTTTCGCGTGGTGCATGCGTGCTGGGACGAAGGCTTTATCCAGCCGCTGCGCGCAACGTTCCCGGATGGCTGCATCGACCAGCACTTTTTGCAGGCGGCCGCCGTGCCGGGCAGCTTTGCCTGCAACGCCTTCGACCGCCTGCTGCGCGGCACCGACATGCGCCTGCCGGACGGTTTGACGCTCACGGGTGGCGATGGCCTGACGCGCTCATTTTTCCGCACCAAGTTCTGGGAAGACGACCCGAAAACCTACGGCGATATCGTGTTTCAACCCGATGCACTGCCGGAGCCGGTGGCGCGCACGCCGTTGTCGTCGACCGAAAAAAATGCCCTGCTGCGTTATGGCGTCGACGAACCGTTGCTGTTCGTCGGCCATTACTGGCGCAGCGGCAAACCGGCGCCGATCCGCGACAACCTGGCCTGCCTGGACTACAGCGCGGTGCTGTACGGCAAGCTGGTGGCGTACCGACTGGACCAGGAAACACGCCTGGATCCGCGTAAATTTGTATGGGTCGACGTTGAGCGGCCTGAGGTGATTGCATGAGTTCCGTAGCTGTATTGCGCTTGCCGCTGAGTGTCGACCTGGGCGGTTTCGTCAAACTGCTGCAACGCATGCAAGTGCCCCATCGCGTCAGTGAAGAAGCAGGCGAGCAAGTATTGTGGGTGCCCGAGAACATCAGTGCCGACGTACAAGTGTTGTATCAACGCTTTCCCGCCGGTGATCCGGACCAGCAACTGGATATTCCCGAGCAGGCGCCGGTTAAGCGGCCAAGCTTTGTTCAGCAAGTGCGTTTCAGCCCGGTGACGGCGCTGGTGCTGCTGGCGAGCATGATTGTCGGCGCAGTGACCTTGCTGGGTGAAAACCTGCAGACCATGAGCTGGCTGACCTTCCTGCCGTTTCACGTGATGGGCGACTACATCCAGTTCACCCCGTTTGCCGAGACCATGGCGTCGGGGCAGTGGTGGCGGCTGGTCACGCCGATGCTGATCCACTTCGGCATCCTGCACCTGGCCATGAACGGCATGTGGTACTGGGAGCTGGGGCGGCGCATTGAAGTGCGCCAGGGCAGTATCAACCTGCTGGGCCTGACCCTGTTGTTCAGCCTGGTGTCCAATTATGCGCAATACGCCTATGGCGGCCCGAGCCTGTTTGGCGGCCTGTCCGGCGTGTTGTATGGCTTGCTCGGACATTGCTGGATCTTCCAATTGTTGTCGCCCAACCCGGCTTATCGCCTGCCGCGCGGCGTGCTGGCGATGATGCTGATATGGCTGGTGCTGTGCATGTCGGGGCTGATCTCGATGATCGGTTTCGGCGAAATCGCCAACGCGGCTCACCTGAGCGGCTTGGTCATCGGTTGCCTGACGGGTTTGCTGGGCGGGTTGTACAACCGCCGCAAAGCCTCTATTTGATAAGGAAGAGCCTTATGTCCTCTTTTGCTGAAATGATCGAAAACATCACCCCGGACATCTACGAGAGCCTCAAGCTGGCCGTGGAAATCGGCAAGTGGTCCGATGGCCGCAAGCTCACCGCCGAACAGCGTGAGCTGTCGCTGCAAGCGGTGATCGCCTGGGAAATCCAGAACCTGCCCGAGGAGCAGCGCACCGGCTACATGGGCCCGCAGGAATGCGCGTCGAAGTCGGCGCCGGTGCCGAACATTCTGTTCAAGTCGGATGCGATCCATTGATTGAAATTGGTCGCGGTGCAGTCAACAAAATGTCGGCGCAACTCGGTGAGCCGACTGTTCAATATGCGTTTCGCCTGGGCGACACCGAGGTGCCGGTCAACCCGTTGATCGGTACCCACGTGCGCCTGGAGTACCTCGGTGCCATCCATTGCAGCCATTGCGGCCGCAAGACCAAGACCAGTTTCAGCCAGGGTTATTGCTACCCGTGCATGACCAAACTGGCCCAGTGTGACCTGTGCATCATGAGCCCCGAGCGTTGCCATTACGACGCCGGCACCTGCCGTGATCCGGGCTGGGGCGAACAATTCTGCATGACCGACCACGTGGTGTATCTGGCCAATTCGTCGGGCATCAAGGTCGGCATCACCCGCGCTACCCAGTTGCCGACCCGCTGGCTCGACCAGGGCGCCAGCCAGGCGCTGCCGATCATGCGCGTGGCGACCCGTCAGCAATCCGGTTTCGTTGAAGACCTGTTTCGCAGCCAAGTGGCCGATAAAACCAACTGGCGTGCTTTACTCAAGGGCGATGCGCAATCGGTGGACCTCAAGCAGGTACGCGATGAGCTGTTCGCCAGCTGCGCCGGGGGCCTGCTGGGTTTGCAGGAACGCTTTGGCTTGCAGGCCATCCAACCGGTGACCGACATTGAGCCGATCGAGATTCGTTACCCGGTCGAGCAATACCCGGCCAAGATCGTCAGCTTCAACCTGGACAAGAACCCGATTGCCGAAGGCACGTTGCTGGGGATCAAGGGCCAATACCTGATCTTCGACACCGGCGTTATCAACATTCGTAAGTACACGGCCTACCAGCTCGCCGTGCATCAGTAAAAAGGATGCTATCCATGCGCACCGAACAACCGAAGATGATCTACCTGAAGGACTATCAGGCGCCGGACTACCTGATCGAAGAGACGCACCTGACCTTCGAGTTGTTCGAGGACCACAGCCTGGTCCATGCGCAGCTGGTGATGCGCCGCAACCCTGAGCGCGGGCCCGGCCTGCCGCCGCTGGTGCTCGATGGCCAGCAGTTGGAGCTGTTGACGGTCAACCTGGGTGACAAGGAGCTGACCGAGGCCGACTACCAGTTGACCGACAGCCACCTGACCCTGCACCCGACCCGCGAAACCTTCACGGTCGACACCAGCGTGCGTATCCACCCGGAAACCAACACCGCCCTGGAAGGCCTGTACAAATCCGGCGGCATGTTCTGCACCCAGTGCGAGGCCGAAGGTTTCCGCAAGATCACGTATTACCTCGACCGCCCGGACGTAATGAGCACCTTCACCACCACGGTGATCGCCGAGCAACACCGCTACCCGGTGCTGCTGTCCAACGGCAACCCGATTGCCAGCGGCCCTGGTGAAGACGGCCGCCACTGGGCGACCTGGGAAGACCCGTTCAAGAAACCGGCCTATCTGTTCGCGTTGGTGGCCGGCGATTTGTGGTGCGTTGAAGACAGCTTCACCACCATGACCAACCGCGAAGTGGCGCTGCGCATCTACGTCGAGCCGGAAAACATCGACAAGTGCCAGCACGCCATGACCAGCCTGAAAAAATCCATGCGCTGGGACGAAGAAACCTACGGCCGCGAGTATGACCTCGATATCTTCATGATCGTCGCCGTGAATGACTTCAACATGGGAGCCATGGAGAACAAGGGCCTCAATATCTTCAACTCCAGCGCCGTGCTGGCCCGCGCCGAAACCGCCACCGACGCCGCGCACCAGCGTGTCGAGGCGATTGTTGCCCACGAATATTTCCACAACTGGTCGGGCAACCGCGTGACCTGCCGCGACTGGTTCCAGCTGTCGCTCAAGGAAGGCTTCACCGTGTTCCGTGACTCGGGCTTCTCCGCCGACATGAACTCGGCCACGGTCAAGCGCATCCAGGATGTGGCGTACCTGCGCACCCATCAGTTCGCCGAAGACGCCGGCCCGATGGCCCACGCAGTGCGCCCGGACAGCTTTATCGAGATCTCCAACTTCTACACCCTGACCGTGTACGAAAAGGGCTCGGAAGTGGTCGGCATGATCCACACCTTGCTCGGCGCTGAAGGCTTCCGTAAAGGCAGCGACCTGTACTTCGAGCGCCATGACGGCCAGGCCGTGACCTGCGACGACTTCATCAAGGCCATGGAAGACGCCAACGGTGCCGACCTCAGCCAGTTCAAACGCTGGTACAGCCAGGCCGGTACCCCGCGTCTGGCGGTGAGCGAGTCGTTTGATGCCGCCGCCAAAACCTACAGCCTGACGTTCCGTCAAAGCTGCCCGGAAACGCCGGACAAGGTTGAGAAACTGCCGTTCGTGATTCCGGTGGAGTTGGGCTTGTTGGACGGGCAGGGCGCCGCTGTCGCCTTGCGCCTGGCCGGTGAAGCGGCAGCTGGCGGCACGTCACGGGTGATTTCGGTGACAGAGGCCGAGCAGACTTTCACCTTCGTCGATATCGCCGAAAAGCCGTTGCCTTCGCTGCTGCGTGGCTTCTCCGCGCCGGTGAAACTGAGCTTCCCGTACAACCGCGACCAGCTGATGTTCCTGATGCAGCACGACAGCGATGGTTTCAATCGCTGGGATGCCGGCCAGCAATTGTCGGTGCAAGTGTTGCAGGAGCTGATCGCCCAGCACCAGGCGGGGCAGGCGTTGAAGCTCGACCAGCGCCTGATCGACGCACTGCGCACGGTCTTGAGCGATGAAAGCCTGGACCAGGCCATGGTCGCCGAAATGCTCTCGCTGCCAAGCGAAGCCTACCTCACGGAAATCAGCGAAGTGGCGGATGTGGAGGCTATCCACGCCGCCCGTGAGTACGCCCGCAAGCAACTGGCCGACAACCTGTTCGAAGCGCTGTGGCTGCGTTACCAGGCCAATCGCGAGCTGTCCAAGCAGACGCCTTATGTGGCGGCGGCCGAGCACTTTGCCCGGCGCGCCTTGCAGAACATTGCGCTGTCGTACCTGATGCTCAGCGGCAAACCCGAAGTGTTGGCCGCCACCCTGGATCAGTTCGACACCAGCGACAACATGACCGAGCGCCTCACGGCATTGGCGGTGTTGGTGAACTCGCCGTTCGAAGCGGAAAAAGCCCAGGCGCTGGCGGTGTTTGCCGAGAACTTCAAGGATAACCCGTTGGTCATGGACCAGTGGTTCAGCGTACAGGCGGGCAGCACGTTGCCGGGCGGGTTGGCGCGGGTCAAAGCGTTGATGGAACACTCGGCGTTCAACATCAAGAACCCGAACAAGGTGCGTGCACTGGTGGGCGCCTTTGCCGGGCAGAACCTGATCAACTTCCATGCGGCGGACGGCTCGGGTTATCGCTTCCTGGCGGACCTGGTGATCCAGCTCAATGGCTTCAACCCGCAAATCGCTTCGCGCCAGTTGGCGCCGTTGACCCGCTGGCGTAAATACGACAGCGCCCGTCAGGCGCTGATGAAGGCGGAGCTGGAGCGCATTCGCGCCTCCGGCGAGCTGTCGAGCGATGTGTTCGAGGTGGTCAGCAAGAGCCTTGCATAAAAGTTGGGCGCATAAAAAAAACGGCCTGTTCAGGCCGTTTTTTTTGTCTCAAATAACCGGTGGTCGCGGTATGTCTGCGCCTTGGTCGAGTGCGAAGCGCTCCGAGATAAATACTGCTGACGTTTTCTGACAGGAGGCTCTGCTAAGCTGCGGCACTTTTGGCTGTTTCGGCGGGGTCCACGTGTCGCGCACTACTCGTTTACTGACCTTGTTGCAGGCCCTGCGGGGCAAGAAGCGCCCGGTAACCGCGGCCGTACTGGCTGAGCAACTGGAAGTGTCCGAGCGCACGCTGTATCGCGATATCGCTGAGTTGACGGCCCTCGGCGCGCCGATTTTTGGTGAGGCCGGGGTGGGCTATGTGTTGCGCAGTGGGCTGTTCCTGCCGCCATTGATGCTCAACGCCGAGGAAACCGAAGCCATCGTGCTGGGCTTGCGTTATGTGGACCAGCGCGGCGATGACGTGCTCAGCCGTGCGGCGGCCAATGCCTTGGCAAAAATTGCCGATGTGCTCGACCCGGCGGCGCAGGAAGCCTTGCGTAACCCCACGCTGCTGCCAGGGCCGCCGGGGTTTGGCTACCCGGAAAACCGCGTGCCGCTGAATGTGTTTCGTGAGGCGATTCGCAACCAGGCCAAGCTGCATATCGATTATGCCGACGCCAGCCAAACCCAGAGCCAGCGGCTGATCTGGCCGCTGGCATTGGGGTTTCTCAATGAGGTGCGTGTGATCGTGGCCTGGTGCGAGTTGCGTGGTGCCTATCGTACGTTTCGCACCGACCGGGTGGCCGCAGCTGACGCCCACGGTGAGCGTTACCCTGGCCGGCGCAGCGACCTGCTGCGCGGCTGGCGCAAGTTGATGGAACAAAACGATTCAGGACCCTTTACTCCTGACAAAAACTGACACAGGGCTGGCTTAGCATGGCGCCATAAATCACTAAAAAGGAGCTGTGCCATGTCATTTCCAGCGTTGGCCCCTGCCATTGCAGCCTACATAACCGCGACCAATACCGGCGACACCTCTGCTATTGCCCAGTACTTTGCCGACGATGCCAATGTGTTCGATGAAGGCGAGCATCAGGTCGGTCCGACAGCCATTGCCCGCTGGGTCGAAGACACCGGGCGGCGCTATCAGCCCCGTGTAGAAGTGCTCAACGTGCAGCACCGCACCGGCAAGGTATTGGTCAGTAACCGGGTCTCGGGCAATTTCCCCGGTAGCCCACTGGAGCTGCGCTATACCTTCCGCCTGAACGAGCAGGGCAAGATTTCACGGCTGGATATCTCGCTGTAAGTCATACTGGCAGGCATGACTTTCGACTCGCCGCTCGCCGCCTACCAACACGCCATCGCCCAGCAAGGCTTCGTGCCCGACGACGCCCAGCGCCGCGCGGTACAAGCCCTGCAAACCTGCTTTGAGGCCCTGCACCAAGGCCGCTCGCCGATTCCCGGGGTATACCTGTGGGGGCCGGTGGGCCGGGGCAAGACCTGGCTGATGGATCAGTTTTATCAGAGCCTGCGCGTTCCCGCGCGGCGCCAGCATTTTCATCACTTCATGGGCTGGGTGCATCAGCGGTCTTTCCAGCTCAGCGGCATCCAGGATCCCTTGCAGGCTTTGGCGCGGGAACTCAGCCGGGAGGTGCGCGTGCTGTGTTTCGACGAGCTGTTCGTCAACGACATTGGTGATGCGATCATTCTCGGCCGCCTGTTCCAGGTGATGTTCGAGGAAGGCGTGGTCATGGTCTGCACCTCCAACCAACCGCCGGACGAGCTGTACGCGGGCGGCTTCAACCGCGAGCGATTCGTGCCGGGCATCGAGGCTATCAAGCGGCATATGCACGTGGTGGCGGTAGACGGCGGTGAAGATCACCGTTTGCACCCTGGTGTGGGGTTGCAGCGCTATTGGGTGAATCAACCGGAGGCACTCGCTTCGGTGTTCAAGCAATTGAGTCAAGGGCAGGTGGTCAGCTGCGGGGCGGTCGCCGTCGGTTTTCGCTCGATCACGGCGGTACAGTCCTGCGATTCGGTACTCTGGTGTCGTTACGCCGATCTGTGCGAGCAGCCTTTGGCGGCGATGGACTTCATGCTGCTGTGCGATCGCTACAAGGCGATCCTGCTGGGCGAGGTGCCCAACCTGAGCGCACAAAAACGCCCGGCGCGGATTGCCCGTGGCACCGAGGATGCGGCTCAACGTGTGGTGGCGGGGGATCGAGAGCTGCCTGAATTGTCGGTACACGATGACAGTGTGCGGCGCTTCATCGCACTGGTCGATGAATGCTATGACCGCAAGGTGCCGTTGTTTATCGAGGCACAGGTGCCGTTGGCAAGCCTTTACACCGAGGGTTATCTGGAGTTTGCGTTCCGGCGCACCCTGAGCCGTTTACAAGAAATGCAACTGCAGCGGTTCGGCGCCTAGGAAATATCCCAGGCCAGAAGCGCTTGTTGGGCGGCACAAGCCTCGTCATTTCCGTCAGGTATTTGTAGCTAATCTCCTTCATCTGCGACTGGCTCCCCGCTTACAATCATCCTCTCAAAGGGAACAGACTCCCTTGTTGTCGTGATTGAGGAAGGAAATGGATACCCCAGACATCCTGGTGCTGCAAGCCAGCTACACCAACCCTGTGCACGCTGACGCCATTGGCTTGGTGCTCAACCATTACGCTGAAGACCCAATGGGCGGCGGCCACGCGCTGCCGGCCGATCTGTTGCTGCAACTGCCAGCCGAACTGGCCAAGCGCCCCCACGCATTCAGCGTATTGGCGTTTGTCGGCGGGGAGCCGGCGGGTCTGGTCAATTGCTTCGAAGGGTTCTCGACGTTTGCCTGCCGCCCGTTGATCAACGTGCACGATGTGGCGGTGATGAATCAGTTTCGTGGCCTGGGGCTTAGCCAGAAAATGCTGCTCAAGGTCGAGGAGATCGCCCGTCAGCGCGGTTGCTGCAAGATCACCCTGGAGGTGCTCGAAGGCAATGACGTGGCGCAAGCGGCCTATCGCAAGTTCGGTTTTGATGATTCGATCTTTGATCCCGCCCATGGCCGCATGCTGTTTTGGAGCAAAGCGCTTTAATCACGGCGATAAATATCGGCGGCATAAAAAAAGGCGCCATTAACTGGCGCCAAATTAACCTTTGCCAAAGGAGCGGATTGGCACAGGGGCATGCGGATTAACTAAAGATTAAATCAGCTGTTAGGTTGTTGCTCCGCGCGGGACTGTTCGGTCTTAACACTCTTGCCGTCGGCCAGTGCGGTGTTATCCGTGGTGCCGTGAATTTGCTGCTGGGTGAAGGCGAAGTTGTTATAAAACTCCTTGGAGCGCTCTGAGCCGCCCTCTGCGAAGGCCGCTACGGAGGTCAGGCTCATCAGGCCGGCAAGCATCAAGGTCGAAAGTTTCATGGCAGTATTCCCATTAAGAGTGATTGGTGTCTGATCGCTCCGTGATCCGATTCATGGCGCGACTATGCCGCCATCTTATTAAGTGGGAATTAACATGGAACTGCCCCGAAGTTAACGTTTTTGTTAACTTCGGGGTTGCAGTTTATAGCTGCCAATCCAGTGCCAGTGTGATGGAGCGTGGGTCTCCCCAATACACACCATTATAAAAGCCGACGCGCTCGTAATATTTTTTATCAAATAGATTGTTGACGTTAACTGACGCGGAAACATGCTCGTCGAATTGATAGCGCGACATCAGGTTGACCACGGTGTAGGCCTGCTGGGTGATCCTGGCTCGTGTGGTGATCAGGTTGCCGTTGTCGTCCCGGGCGCCCGTCGGCCGATTGCTGAGGCCGTAGAAATCGCTCTGCCAGTTCACCGCACCACCCACGGTAAGGTTGCGCCATTCGCCTGGCAGCCGGTAGGCGCTGGAGACTTTCAGCAGGTTGAGGGGCTGTTCGGTATTGTTGCGTTTGCCCGTGCCGTACGTTGAGTGGGTGTAGGTGTAGCCGGCTGTCACATTCCAATCGGGCATGATTTCACCGGCGGCCTCCAGTTCGAAGCCCTTGACCTTGTTACCTTTTCCACCGGTTTTGTAGTACTCCTCACCCGTGACTGGATTGGGTGGCACCGAGTCGTCCAGCTCTGCGACATTGTCCTGACTGCTCCAGAAATACGCCGCCGCCAGGTTCAAGCGTTCGTCCAGCACGCTGCCTTTGAGTCCCACCTCATAGTTGCTGCCCACCACAGGCTCGAGGTATTTCTTGTTGGCATCCCGGTTGCTTTGTGGCTTGAATATATCCGTGTAGCTGGCGTAGACCGTGTAGTGCGGCGTCAGGTCATAAAGCAGCCCGGCGTAGGGGGTCCACATATCATTGTGGGTCTGGCGGGTTTTGTTGGCAGCAGTCAGTTGATCATTGGCGTTGTAGGCCGGTTCTGCGCTTTCCAGCGACCAGCTGCCGTAGCGGCTGCCGAGCACGGCGTGCAAACGATCTGTCAGGCTCAGGCGCGTGGCCAGGTAGCCAGCTTTCTGTTCCTTACTGCTGTGCTCACCCTTGAGGCCCGTGACGGTGTCGGGAAATTTGCCGATTCCGCCCATGTATTTCCAATCTGGAATAGTTTCGTAACCCGCAGGGTTTTGGCCTCTACGCAGAAAGGGTGATACATCGCGTTGGGCGGCTTCGCCATACCCCACCATCAGCGCGTGTTCGCGGCCCAATAGCGTGTAGCTGCCGGCGAGATTGAGGTCGATGGCTTCCATGGTTGATTTGCCGAGCATATGGCTGGACCAAGAATACATGCCGCTGCGATCTTCATTCGGGAAGCCCGCACCGCCGTAGTAAACCTTGCCGTCAGTGTCGCTTTGCCGATGGGTGTAGGCTGCCTTCAAATGCCAGTCACCGGCGAACCGATGGTCCAGTGTCGCGAAGGCGGTTTTGTCCGTCAGCGGCCACGAACTCCAGTCTGCCGCCATGTTGGTTGAGCGCGAGAGACCGGCCTTGCCGCCCTGGCTGTTCCAGTAGGGCACAGTGCCCCAGGAGGTGCCTTGCACATGCTTGTCTTGGTAATCAAACCCTACAGCCAGCACGGTATCGTCTGAAAGGTCGCCTTCCAGAATGCCGTAGCCCACCGACCGCTGCAGCCCGTAGTTGTCTCGGAACGATTTGCTGTCGCGGTAAGCCAGTACGGTGCGTCCGCGCAATCGCCCGTCAAATGCCAGCGGCCCGCCGACATCCACGTAGCTGTAATAGTTGTCATGGCTGCCGCCACTCACGCCGGTTCGCGCCTGCCATTGGGCGGCGGGGCGCTTGCGCACCATATTGACGGTGGCCGAAGGGTCGCCTGCACCCGTGGTCAACCCCGTGGCGCCGCGTACCACTTCAATGTGGTCGTAAATGATGGTGTCCGAATCCGACTTCATGTAGCCGAAGGTATTGAGCATCCCGTCAATCTGGTAGTTATTGATGCCGTAGCCACGGGCGGAATAGTAGACACGGTCGGAGTCATAATGCTGGACGTTGACACCTGTGGTCTGGCGCAGCACTTCGGTGAGGGTATTGAGGTTGAAGTCATCCATCTGCTGACGGGTAATCACCGAAACCGACTGCGGGGTTTCCTTGATGGACAGGTTCAGCTTGGTGGCCGTGTTCATCGAGCCGGTGGTGTAGGCACCGGTGTGTTCGGTGGTCGCGCCCAGGCCTTCGGCGGTGATGCTGGTGGCACCCAGCTCAAGGGCGCGTGGCGGGGCACGCTCGGGGTCGGTTTCAGCCAGCAGGTCCGGGCTCAGCGCGACGCTGAACAGGCCAATGGTTAGAGTCATGGAACGGGTAAAGGGCGCGAACATCGCAGCAGACTCCTTGTCGTCTTTGCGGCCTTCCAAAAGGGAAGGCCATGGCTCAAAGACGAAAGGAGGCGCGGGACTTTAGGCTTAAACGAGAATGATTGTTATCTTTCTGTTACAAGGCTCAGTCTATTTGGCAACCACTTCGGCGGTGTCCGACTTCTTCGGTTTGATCAGGCTGAAATCAATCAAACCCTTTTTCTGGCCGATGTAAGGGTCACCAATCAGTAACGGGCGCGGCTTGAAGCTGTCGTTGACCAGGCTCTTGCTGCGGTCCCATTCATCGAAGCTCAGCCCGGCCAGGTCGGCCCAGGTGTGGATCAACTGCGAACTGCTGTAAGGCCGTTGCAGGTCGCCGGCAAAGCTCCAGTCGTGGGTTTGACGCCACTTCGGCGAGGCGTAGGCCATGAACGGGATGGTGTACATCGGCGCCGTCGGCTTGCCTTCGTTACGGCCCAAGGTACTGTGGCCGGCCGAGTCGAACACATCTTCGCCGTGGTCCGAGAGGTACAGCAAAAAGCCGTTCGGGTCGGTCTTGGCGTAATCCTTGATCAGGCTCGACACCACGAAATCGTTGTACAGCACCGCATTGTCGTAGCTGTTGTAGGTCGGCAACTGATCATCGCTGATGCCGGCCGGTACGCCCTGGCGATCGGTGAACTTGTCGAAGGTCGGCGGGTAACGGTACTGGTAGCTCATGTGAGTGCCCAGCAGGTGCACCACGATGAACTTGCGCTCGGCGGGCTCGGCCAGGGCCTTGGCGAACGGCGCCAGCACATCACCGTCGTATTGGCGGGCGTTCTGGTTGCGGGTGTTGTTGAGGTACACCTGCTCGTCAGCCTGCTCGGAAAAGGTCGTGAGCATGGTGTTGCGCTTGGTCATGGTCTGCTGGTTGGTGATCCAGTAGGTCTTGTAGCCGGCCTGTTTCATCACGCTGACGATCGACGGCGTCTTCAAGTACAAGTCCGGGTTTTCTTCGTCGGCAAACGTCAGCACCTGTTGCAGCGCTTCGATGGTGTAGGGGCGCGGGGTGATGACGTTGTCGAACACCGCCAACTGGTCGCGCAGCTTGTCCAGTTCCGGCGTGGTGTTACGCGGGTAGCCGTAGAGGCTCATGCGCTGACGGTTGGTGGATTCGCCGATCACCAGCACCAGGGTCGACGGCTGGTCGACCATGGTGTCCTTGAGGTTCTTCAAGGGCGGAATTTTGCTGGCGCTGGTGAGCATGCCCTGCATGCTGTTGAGCTGTTCGGTGTAGCGGCGGTAGGCAACGATCATCTGCCATGGCACGGCCGGTTCGACGCGGCTTTCGAAGCCGTCGATGGCCAGTTCCATGGTCGGGTTGGTCGCAATCTGCTTGACCAGCGGGTAACCGACCACCGCCAGCACAATCGCGGTGGCTGCCAGCAGCGCCTGGCCACGCGGCAGGTAAACCGGGCGCAGGCGGGTCCACAGGAAAATGGCCGCGGCGGTATGGGCGATGAACGCCAACACGATCCACCACGCGAAGTACTGGGTCGCGTATTCGCCCGCTTCAGAGATGTTCGACTCGAACATAATGAAGATGACGCTTTGTGAAAATTCCTGCTGGTAGATAAAGAAATAACCCAGGCTGGCCATCGAGCAGGCCCATAGCACCACGCCGATCAAGCCCGCGAGCAAGCGTGTACGCTTTGGGAACAGCAGCATCGGCGCGAGCCAGAACGCACTCAGGAAGAAGGCTTGGCGAAAGCCACTGAAACCGGAGGTGCCGGTCAGTTGGATCAGGAGTTGGGTAATACCCGAGAAATACCAGAAAAACAGGAACAACCAGCCAAGACCGGCCCAATCAAAGCCTTTCGCAGACTTGGTGCTGCGTTTGAACATCGCCATCCAGTACTCCAACCCGATAATTGCTCAGTCGCTGCGCAGGAATGCACGCGACAGTGGGCCGCCGCGTGTGCGTGGCCCTATTCGGCGGGAGTATCGGGAGGAGGATGTGAAAACTTTGTGAGTTATTTCTGAAGGCTTCGTTCAGCTCAGGTTCAGCAAAGCGCAGGATGGGTGCCGGATGCCTGATTGACCTGTGCTTGAAGGTGTGCGCGCAGACGCAGAACCTCCTGCTGCAGTTGATCGCGTTCTTCTTTTAATTGGCGCAATTCATCGCGACGCACGCTCACGTAGAGGGTCTGTGGCGGTCGGGTCATCTGTGCTGTGCTCATTGCTTACCTCGCAAATAGCCGGTAGATCGCGGTGCCGGAACGCGTCAATCGAAGTTCTCGGCAACAGTCGGAAGCAATTCTGAATTCTTTTTTAGGTCAATGGAACTTTTTTATTTTTGGTGGTCGCTGTGACTTTTTTGGCGGTGATGCTGAAACGATGGCATTTTTTTGTCATGAAACTACACGGATCCGCTCTGGACTAACCCTCATTAGCCTCATTGCGCTATAAACTATGTCACACATTTATTTAGTAGTTAGGAGCATCAGCACATGCAACTGGGGATTATCGGACTAGGCCGCATGGGCGGTAACATTGCGCGGCGCCTGATGCTCAATGGGCATACCACCGTTGTATACGACCGTAACGAAGCATTCGTCAAAGGCCTGAGCGAGGAGGGCGCCACCGGCGTCGCCGACCTTAAGGCCCTGGTAGCCGGCCTGCAAAAGCCGCGCGCTGTTTGGGTGATGTTGCCGGCAGGCGCGCCCACCGAAGACACCATCAATACACTCAGTGAGTTGCTCGAAGACGGTGACGTGATCATCGACGGCGGCAACACCATGTATAAAGATGACATCCGTCGTGCCAAGGCTCTGTCGGAAAAAGGCCTGCACTACGTCGACGTCGGCACCTCCGGCGGCGTCTGGGGCCTGGAGCGCGGCTACTGCATGATGATCGGCGGCGACGTCGAGACCGTGCAGCGCCTCGACCCGATTTTCGCCAGCCTGGCACCGGGCCTGGGCAGCATCCCGCGCACCAAGGACCGTTCGGCCTCTGCCGACAGCCGCGCCGAACACGGTTACATCCATGCAGGCCCAGCCGGTTCCGGGCACTTTGTGAAGATGATCCACAACGGCATCGAGTACGGGATGATGCAGGCCTTTGCTGAAGGCTTCGACATCCTCAAGACCAAAAACTCGGAGAACCTGCCGGAGCATGAGCGCTTCGATCTCAATGTTGCCGATATTGCCGAAGTCTGGCGCCGTGGCAGCGTGGTCTCGTCCTGGTTGCTGGACCTGACCGCCGACGCATTGGCCACCGACCCGAAACTGGACGGTTACTCCGGCTCCGTGGCCGACAGTGGCGAAGGCCGCTGGACCATCGAAGCCGCCATGGAGCAGGCCGTGCCGGTACCGGTGCTGTCCACCTCGTTGTTCGCCCGCTTCCGTTCCCGTCAGCAGAGCACCTACGGTGACAAAATGCTGTCTGCCATGCGCTTCGGCTTTGGTGGCCATGTGGAGACTTCCAAAAAATGACCGCTAACGGCAAGAAACCCAAGGCCGAACCCGCTCCACCCACTACCTTGTTTCTGTTTGGCGCCCATGGCGACCTGGTCAAGCGCCTGCTCATGCCGGCGCTGTACAACCTGAGTCGTGACGGGCTGCTGGGCGACGGCCTGCGTATTGTCGGCGTTGACCACAACGCCATCAGTGATGCCGATTTCGCCAAGAAACTTGAGGACTTCATCCGCACCGAGGCCGCCAGCAAAGTCCGGGGCAATGCCGAAAACGCCCTGGATCCCGAGCTGTGGGCGCAGTTGGCCAAAGGCATCAGCTACGTAGAGGGTGATTTCCTCGACGACAGCACCTACGCCGACATCGGCAAGAAGATCGCCGACAGCGGCACCGGTAACGCGGTGTTCTATCTGGCCACGGCACCGCGCTTCTTCGGTGAAGTGGCGCAGCGCCTGGGCAGTGCCGGTTTGCTTAACGAAACCGATGACGGTTTCCGTCGTGTGGTGATCGAGAAACCGTTCGGGTCGGACCTTGCCACCGCCGAAGCGCTGAACGCGTGCCTGCTCAAGGTGATGAGCGAGAAGCAGATCTATCGCATCGACCATTACCTGGGCAAGGAGACGGTGCAGAACATCCTGATCAGCCGTTTCTCCAACGTGCTGTTCGAAGCGTTCTGGAACAACCATTACATCGACCACGTGCAAATCACTGCGGCGGAAACCGTCGGTGTCGAGACGCGGGGTAATTTCTTCGAGAAAACCGGCACCCTGCGCGACATGGTCCCCAACCACCTGTTCCAGCTCCTGGCGATGGTAGCCATGGAGCCGCCGGCGGCGTTTGGCGCTGATGCGGTGCGCGGTGAAAAGGCCAAGGTCGTGGGGGCGATCCGCCCGTGGTCGTTGGAAGATGCGCGCGCCAACTCGGTACGCGGCCAGTACAGCGCCGGCGAAATCGGCGGCAAGTCGTTGCCCGGTTATCGTGAAGAAGCCAACGTTGCGCCCGACAGCAGCACCGAGACGTTTGTCGCCCTCAAGGTGATGATCGACAACTGGCGTTGGGTCGGCGTGCCGTTCTACCTGCGTACTGGCAAGCGCATGAGCATTCGCGACACCGAAATCGTGATCTGCTTCAAGCACGCGCCGTATGCGCAGTTTCGCGACACGGACGTGGATGAGCTCAAGCCTACTTACCTTAAAATCCAGATCCAGCCGAACGAAGGCATGTGGTTCGACCTGTTGGCCAAAAAGCCCGGGCCGGCCCTGGAAATGGCCAATATCGAATTGGGTTTCGACTACAAGGACTTCTTCGAAATGCAGCCGTCGACCGGGTATGAAACCCTGATCTACGACTGCATGACCGGTGACCAGACCTTGTTCCAGCGCGCCGACAACATTGAAAATGGCTGGCGTGCGGTGCAGCCGTTCCTGGATGCCTGGAAGCAGGATGACGCGATCCAGACCTACAAGGCCGGTGAAGACGGCCCGGCGGCCGCCGACGAATTGCTGGCCCGCGATGGCCGCAGCTGGCATAGCCTCGGATGAGTGATGCAGCGATTCATCCCATCCAGTTGGTGCTCAGTGATGTAGACGGGACCTTGTTGCATCCTGACCACAGTTTTAGTCAGCGCACCGCCGATACGGTCCGGGCGTTGCGTGACGCCGGGGTGTTTTTCAGCCTGGCCAGCGGGCGCCCGCCCAAAGCCATGCTGCACCTTATCGAAACGTTCGGTATTGATGTGCCGGTCGCAGGTTTTAATGGCGGTACGTTGATCAACCCGGATGGCAGCATCCTGGTTGCTCATCACCTGCCGGCAGAAGCCGCGCTGGTGGCCCTGGCGCTGTTTTCGGCCGAGCCGGACGTGGAAGTCTGGGTGTTCGCCGATGGCGATTGGCTGCGCCGTGACCCGCCTGGGCCGATGATGCAGCGCGAAGCCGATGGCCTGGGCTACGGGCCAGTGGTGGTGGAGAGTTTTGAGCCGTACCTGGACCGGGTCGACAAGATTGTCGCGGCGAGCAACAACACGCAGTTGTTGATCGAGCTGGAAGCGCAGCTGCAGCCCAAGGTGCAAGGGCTCGCACAGGTATCGCGGTCGCAGCCGGTGTACCTGGACGTCACGGCCATGCTCGCCAACAAGGGCGAGGCCTTGAAAACCCTGGCTGCGCACCTCGGCGTGCCGATGCAGCAAACGGCGGCTATCGGTGATGGCGGCAATGATCCGGCGATGTTTGCCGTGGCGGGTTTGTCGATCGCGATGGGGCAGGCGGAAGAAACCGTCAAGCGCCAAGCCAGTGTGGTCACCGGCAGCAATGTCGAGGACGGCGCAGCCGAAGCGATCGAGCGCTTTATTCTTGCGCCGCGATAAGTCGCTTAAGTTGTGATGCTCAACTTCCGATCATTGTCAGGCAATGATCGGAAGTTACTGCCGCGTCTTACTTGGGCATGGCCCACGACAACAACTGATGGCCATCTTTGTCGAGTTCGGCACGCGCCTGCAACAACAAATCTTCCAGTTGAGCCGGATCGGTATAGGTACTCGAAGACAGCTGTTTGCTGCCGATACGGGTGTTGGTACGGTCGATGACGCTCAGGCTCAGGGCGCCATTGCCATCGTGCCAGGCCACGCACTGAAAGGGCTGGAAGGCACGGTCTGCAATCAAAAGAGCTTCGTTGATGCGCAGCGGGGCGTTCATGTGGGTCTTCTCTCTAAATGCCCAGTCAGTTAAGTCCCGTCGGTTGGGCGAGCCAGACGGTGAGTTACTTGTACTGATGCACGATGGCAGGGTACGGGTCACATCTTAGAGCAAGAAATTTCAACTTTTCGTGATTGGCGTCATGTAAGCGGCTGTTTTGAAAGCGCATTGAGTGTGCGGGTGGTTGCTGATTTTTTTGTCCGCAGCGACGCCGAGGTGGCTTTGTGCCCAGACTTATAGCGAAACGATACAAAGGCTGCGTCAATAACTTGCTAGTGTGAGCGACAGGCTGCACAAACCGTTGTTTATAAATAACTTTAATAATTTGGCGCCAAGGAATAGTCATGGTTGTTACACCTGTCCAACGACGCTTGCTCGTAGTCGACCCGTGCGACGACTGCCACCAGCTATTGCCTGGGCTGCACGGTGCAGGGTGGGAAGTGGACAGCTGCGCGCTCGGCGCCGTGGGCGACAGATCGTGTGATGTGGGCTTGTTGCGCCTGCAGCCTTATCATCTGGAGCGCCCCGAGGCGGTGAAGGAGTTGATCAGCCGCAGCGGCACCGAATGGATTGCCGTGCTCAGCCAGGACGTTTTACGCCTGCAAAATGTCGGTGATTTTGTCTGCGAATGGTTTTTTGACTTCCACACGTTGCCGTTTGATGTGGCTCGCGTGCAGGTCACCCTGGGCCGTGCATTCGGCATGGCGCGTTTGCGCGGCAAAGGCCATGCGCTGATTGACGCGCAGGAACATGAACTGCTGGGCGACAGCCGGCCCATTCGTGAACTGCGTAAATTGCTCGCCAAGCTGGCCCCTACAGAGTCGCCGGTGCTGATTCGCGGCGACAGCGGCACCGGCAAAGAGCTGGTGGCCAAGACCCTGCATCGCCAATCCCAGCGTCATGCCAAGCCCTTTGTCGCGATCAACTGCGGCGCCATTCCCGAGCACCTGATCCAGTCCGAGCTGTTCGGCCATGAAAAAGGCGCGTTCACCGGCGCTCACCAGCGCAAGGTCGGGCGTATCGAGGCGGCCCACGGTGGCACGCTGTTTCTCGATGAGATCGGCGACTTGCCCATGGAACTGCAAGCCAACCTGCTGCGTTTCCTGCAGGAAAAGCAGATCGAGCGCGTCGGTGGCAGCCAGCCTATCCCGGTGGATGTGCGGGTGCTGGCGGCGACACACGTGGACCTTGAAGCGGCGGTTGAGAAGGGCACGTTTCGCGAAGACTTGTATTACCGGCTGAATGTCCTGCAGGTGATCACCGCGCCACTGCGCGAGCGGCATGGCGACGTGGCGATGTTGGCCAACCATTTCTCGCGCTTCTACAGCCAGGAAACCGGGCGCAGGCCGCGCAGCTTCAGCGAGGATGCACTGGTTGCCCTGGGCCAACACCCGTGGCCGGGCAATGTGCGCGAATTGGCGAACCGCGTGCGACGAGGCCTGGTGCTGGCAGAAGGGCGCCAAATCGAAGCCGGTGACCTGGGGTTGCAGGGGCAGCAGGCAATTGCGCCGCCAATGGCTACACTGGAAGATTACAAGCACCGCGCCGAACGCCAGGCGTTGTGCGATGTGCTCAACCGGCACAGCGATAACCTGAGTATCGCGGCCCGCGTGCTGGGCGTGTCCCGGCCGACCTTCTACCGGTTGCTGCACAAACACCAGATCCGCTAGGGCGGGTAAACCGAAAAGCCCCGCAACGACCCTTATCGTTGCGGGGCTGATCGTTCCCACGCTCCGCGTGGGAAGGCCGCCAGGAACGCTCCGCGTCCCCATACCACTAAAAGTAATACGGGAATTTCAGGCTGAACGTAAAGTCCGGCGCATCATCCGTCATCCCAATCGACAGGTTCGGCACGATCGTCAGGTTATCCGACGCCGCAATCGTCATACCCACGTTGAAATACCCGGCGTTGGCATCGCTGGACACCACCGATTGCCAGTCCTGGCCGCTCTGCTTGACCTTGCTTTTGCGTTGCACCAGATCGGACACCGAGAACGACATACTCATCTTCTCGTTGAGCGCGAAGGCCACCCCAACACCAAGCTGGAAGCTGTCACCCAGGCTGACTTTGCCAGGGATCTTCTGATTGAGGTTGGGGCTGATATCGCTGAACGAGTCTTCGAAGTTGTGGGTGTAGGAGAGCGAGCCGAACAGCACCGCCGGGTCGAAGGTCTTGACCAGGGAAATACCTGGCGTTACCGACCACACCCCGTTGCCGGTCGGCAGGCTTTCCGGCACGGCGAGGTTGTTGTTGCTGGCTTGCTCGATCAGCTTGATGCCGTAGGGTTCCTTGCCGGTGGGTGCCTTGACCCGCAGCGACACCACCGCATCCGGCAGGCTGGCGCTCTCATCGAGGAACTTGTAGGCGATGCCGAAGTTGACATCACCAATGGTCGGGTCGCGGCTGACG
The DNA here is from genome assembly GCF_002742515.1 of Pseudomonas sp. 2822-15. Lineage (NCBI taxonomy): Bacteria > Pseudomonadati > Pseudomonadota > Gammaproteobacteria > Pseudomonadales > Pseudomonadaceae > Pseudomonas > Pseudomonas sp. 2822-15. The sequence continues at coordinate 142,722 of NZ_LJRY01000199.1, forward strand.
GAGGCTTCCGACGTATTCTTGGCATCGCCGCCGGCACCACCGGATTGGTACGTCGCTTCGCGATACACCACCGGCACGTTCAGGTCGAACTGCCAACGGTTGTCCAGGTTATAGCGGCCGGTGAGGTCCAGGGTCCAGCTGTCCGACTTGATCCGGTCCAGGTTGATATTGCCGAGGAAGATCGAGTCCAGTGCCAAAAAGCCGTTGAGGGACAATTGCCGCGCGTCGTAGCGGGCATAGGTGAGTCCGGTTTCAAAGCTGAACTTGCCATTGCCGAAAAAGCCGCTGGCTTCGTTGTACAAGTTGCTAACACTTTGGGCCGGAGCGGAATCGTCCTTCAGGTTTTGCCCGTAGGAGCTGCTACCCGCCGCACCACCGGACGCGGCGGCTGCACCGACGCCGGCCACCGCCGTACCGCCTTTTTGGAAGTCGGCAGGGGATTTGGCCAGGCGTTTGGGCGTTGGTGTTGCGGGCTGATCTTCGACTTGCCTTACACGTTGCTCCAAGACGGCCAGTGCTTTTTGCTGCACTTCATAACGTTGCTTGAGCTCCAGCAGTTCCTGTTTCAGTGTTTCGATATCGGCATCCGGCGCGGCGTACAGCACCGACGCGGGCAGGAGTGTACTCAAACAAATCACGGCACGTAACGATAAAGATCGATGCATGAAATAAGCCGTCCCTTTCTAATGCGTAAGTGTCGAGGCTCAGCGTAGTTCAATAACCGGAGGGGCGTAGGCCTTTGAGTTGATCCAGGTTGAGGTTCTGCGTGATGTTGTTCAAACCGTTGTTGCCCATGACCACATTAAGTTGGGTCATGTTGTTCACGAAGTTGCTGTTGCCTTGAATAACCGTGCCTTGCAGCACATTGCCGGCACCGATTTGCTGCACCACATTGCCTTGATTGTTATTGGCCTGGAGGGCCATTTGCAGTCCGCCGTTTTTAGCCGTGACCGTGACCTGGCCGGCGGCAGTACCACCCGTGATCGGCTGGCCGGCAATCAGTGCCTGGCCGGACTGCACGTAATTGGCAGGCGCAAGGCCGTTTTTCGTCACGTTGATATCCACGCCATTGTTGGCCGTGTTGCCATCGCCCGCCGCGCGCACACTTTGCGTCACACCCTGGCCAGTGCCGAGGCCGGCGCCGCCGACGACGGTGCCCTTGCCGTCAGGCTGTTTGATCACCCCTGTGCCATCGTTACCGGCGATTTGCACATAAAACTGTGGCGTGACGGTGGAGGCATTGACTTGCATGTTGGCGCTGCCGGTCACGGTTGCGCCGGCGGCATTGGTCCAGGTGCTGCTCATCACAATGCCAAAGCTGATAATCCGCCCGGGCATCACATAGCGCCCGCGCAACTCGGCCATTTCCGCGTCCTTGAGCTCGATCGGCTTGAATGCCGAAGAAGCATAGGCAGGTGCTGCGGCTGCCAGGCATATCACCGTCAGCCAGCGTCGAGTGTTCATCGTTTGCTCCTGGAGCGTCCTGCTCCTTATTGCGCTTCTAGAAGAAGTCGCTCTGGATAAAACCGAAGTCCATCAATTCACTGTCGCGTACCGGGCTGAACTCGTTGAACTGGTTCTTGGCCGTCAGCGGCGCGCGGGGTGTGAGCAAGGCGTTGGCCTTGTCGTAACCCTCACCAATCACCGCGAACACGATGCCGTTCCAGCCCTTGACGAAATCGTCCTTGGCATAGCGCTTGTTGCCCAGTACGGGGTCGCCGATATACACCCAGTCTTTGTCGGCCCGTTGCAGCACCACAAAGTGCTTGTAGCCGCGAATGTCCAGCAACACCACCACCGGCACTTTCACGGTGACCAGCACTTCAGGCGTAATCCGGTAGCCCTTGGCGCGCATGTGGATGCTTTCCAGGTAGCGCTTCATGTCGAGCATCGAGAAGCCTTGGGTGCGCACCAGGTCCTGGTTGGCGTTGACCAGCATGCCCTTGATCACGTGGTCTTCATCCACGTCCATCCAATAGGCTTGGCGCAGGATGGTCGCCAGCGCGGCGGCGCCGCAGCTGAAATCGGTTTTCTGTTCCACCAGGTTGGCGAATTTGCGCTCGCGGATGCTTTCGACCTTCTTGTAGACCACTGCACCGTTAGGCATGACAACGGCCATTTGCGCCGCCCAGGTTGGGCCGGTGAGTGCGAACAAGAGGAGGGCAGCTGTGAGGCGCATGATCGTATGACCTGCTGGACTCTGGAAATAAAAAGGGCCTTGTTGCCAAGGCCCGATCTGGATCAGAAGCGAGTGATTGCTACGTTGTTCTGACCCTGGTTGTTGCTGCCCGACAGAACGTTGGAGTTCGAGACCCCGGAGCTGTAGTTCATCGAGTTGTTCACGCTGGCGTTGTTGACCACCGGTTTGGTGCTGCCCCAGCCGTGGCCGCTGGCCAGGTTGAGGGTCAGGTTGCCCGACACATCCTGCACGCCAGTGACGGCAGCAGCACCGCTGTCGCCATTCCCAGAAGCAATTGCAACGCTGTTGCTGCCTTGGTTGGAGGTGCCCGATGCGGCGTTCAACTGAATCACGCCTGAAGCGTGGTTGCCGCTGTCGTTAAGGGAAGCGTTGTTTTTAGTGCCGCTGTTGGCCACAAAGTTACCGGTGTTCGATTGAGCGGTGCCGGTGGTGGCGAACACGAAATCCGCATCCCCGGAAACGATGGCAACGTCGTTTTTGCCTTGGTTGTTGTCGCCGCTCAGCACGTTGCCGTTGGCCACGCCACTGATGTTGTTGTAGGAGTCATTAGCCGAGGCGTTGTTTTTGGTTTTGTCATTGAGCACCACGTTGCCATGGTTGCTTTGACCGTCCAGTGTGGTCGCGGCAGCTGTGGTAGGCGCGTGATAACCGCCCGCTTGAGCAGCAACAGCCATGAGCGCAGCCAGAGCAAAAGCCAGTGGTTTAAGAGCCATTGAAGTTTTCATGGTGTATCTCCTTGCTTCTAATTAGTTGGTTAAGTGTTGGTACGGTCTAGCTATGGACTCAGCTCCATCAGTTGAGTCGTAAGTTCAGGGTGTTAGCCACTCGGTTCCCCACCCCGGCGCTCTGGTTGACCTGAACCACTCCACGGCTGCCGGTGAAGGCCTGGTCGCTGGTAACGACCTGGCGGCTGCCAGTGGTAGGGGTCAACCCTGAGTCGGTTGCAAGCGCAACGTTCTGTTGCGACATGACGCTGTCGTCGATGCTTTGCGGGCCAGCATTCACGCTGATGCGCACGGCATTGATCATCTGGTTCTGGGCCCCGGCGGACTGGTTGACACTCAGTGCACCGTTGCCATTACTGAAGGAGTTGCCCTGGATCGCCGCGTTGGCGTTCAGGGAGCGGTCGGCGGGCGCGCCGCTGATTTTTTGCGTGACGGCGATGTTTGCCTGGGCGTTGTGGCCCACTGCGATGGCAACGTTGTTGCTCAGTTGTTGCTGGTCACCGGCGGCCTGGTTGATCGTCACTACACCGTTGTACTGCTGGCCCGAGTTCTCAAGGGTTGCGTTGTTGCTGTCGGCCATCGCCGCGGTGCAACCGAACGCTGCAAGCAACATCCAGGAGTGGTTCATTTCATTGCCCCCCCGACCATGCCGCTGATGTTGTTCAGCGGCGCGAGGCCGCTGGAGATCGCGCCGTTGACCGTGCCGGCGATGCTGCTGCCGCTGCTGCCGTGGCCGGCTGCACCCGCTGCGCCGAGGTTGCTGGCGCCACCGATAGTGTTCAGGCCGGTAATGTCGCCATTGGGCATGATGCTGCGAGTGATGCTGGAGCCGCTGCTGATACCGGCGATGTCGTTATCGCTGAGCTCATGGTTCATGGCGCGATTGACTTGAACCGACGGGTTGGCATTGACGGTGTTGGGGTAGGGGTCCTGGCCGCGTGAGCGACCGATTGAATAAGGTTGAACCTGGCGTTCAACCACGATCACGCCATCACCCGCCGCGAGCACCGGAACGCTCACGCTGGCACTCAGTGCACAGCCGATCAGCAGGAGGCTCAGTGAGCCTGGATTGTGTGTGTCCATGGCAGTGTTCCTTATTCTTCACGCTGACCCTAAACAGCGTTGTCAGGAACAGAGCAGAACGCGTGCCGCTTTTTATTTATTGTTTGTATTCAGAGGGTTGAAGTTAAATCGAGGCAACGTGCTGGCGATACTGTTTCATGGTTGAAACAGTGCCGCCATCAAGGGACATGCCCGGCCCCGCCTCAAGGCTGTCTCAGCGATGAAACACTGCGCATGACAAACTCATGAATGCGCACCCGGCGGGCGATTCAGGCGAGGGCGGTGTTTCAAAAATGGACACATTGAGCGCGAGCGAACCTGCTGTTGCAGGCAGGCTCAGCCCTTGGGCGTTTTACGCGGGATGGAATTGAGTACCGGGTTGCCGTCCTGGTTCTGGGTCAGGTAGACCGGCAGCACCTTGGGCAGGGAAGGCACGAGGTTGTTGACCTCGTTGATGTTGTAGATGCCGCCGATGCGAATCGCGCCGGTGCTGGCATCTGCCAGCATCACCGGTTTGCTCAGGTAGCGGTTGATCAGCGGCAACGCGTCGGTCAATGCCAGGTTGTCGAGTACCAGTTTGCCCTGGCGCCAGGCCAGGGCCGAGTCATTGGGGTTAATCGCAGCGACTCGCGGGGTGGCGTCGCCCAGGTTGTAACTGGCCTGCATGCCTGGGGTCAGGGGCACGCTGGCGTGCTCCTTGTCGCTGGAAATCTGCACCGAGCCTTCCAGCAACATCACCCGCACCTGGTCTTCGTATTTCCAGACGTTGAACTGAGTGCCGGTGACCCGAACCTGGCCTTCGCCCGCCTTGACGATAAACGGGTGAAGGCTGTCATGGCTGACCTTGAAAAACGCTTCGCCCTTGTTCAAAGTCACGCGGCGCTGGTTCTTGTAACGGCTGTAGACCAGTTCGGTGCCCAGGTTCAATTCAACCTGGCTGCCGTCGCCGAGGGTGACCTTGCGCAAGCCAGTGCCGGCTTCGAAATGCTCATAGGCGCTGGGCAACCAGCCCGCTTCCCAGCCGGTAAAGACGGCCAGCGGCAGGGCGGCGAGGCATATCGCGGCGGCCACCGCGTAAGTGCGCAAGCGGCTGCGCGGTTTGAACGGCAGCACCACCGCAGCAGGCTCACTGCGCGGCAGGTGGTCGGCCACGTCCCAGATTTCCAGCATGGCCGCATACTCAAAGGCATGCAGCGGATGGGCGTCGTGCCATTGTTCAAAAGCCCGACGTTCGCCCGCCGTGCAATCACTGGCGTGCAGGCGCATGCACCAATGCGCGGCGGCATCGGTGATCGCGTCATATTCGTCTTCTGAAAGGGGCTGTTGAGTCATTAAACCGTCCTGATTTCCAACATTCTAACCTCCCGAGGCGGATGACGAGAACAGCCGTCATGGCGATTGCACATCAATTGGAACTTATTCTCGTTTGAAAACATCAGAAACCACAGGACACGAGTCCGTCATTCCCACAATGGAGAACGAATATGTTGAAGAAAACCTTAGCCGCCCTGTGTGCAACCACCGCGCTGCTCAGCGCCGGCGCCGCCCTGGCCGACAAGCCGGGCGCGGGCTGGATCACCGTCGAAAAGGCCATTGAAACCGCCAAGACCAAGGCCGGCTATGTCGAGGTCTACAGCGCCGAAGCCGATGACAATGGTTACTGGGAAGTCAAAGGGCGCAAGTCCGATGGCATCGTGTATGAAGCGCGTATCGATGGCGCTTCCGGCAACGTTTTGCGCGATCAGAAAGACTGATGCGCCTGACGGGGGCTGCTCAAGCCCCCGTATCCAAAACACGGCCCAACTGCGTAATCAAGTAAGTCACCGAGTCGGCATTGGCCAAAATCGTATCAATGCGTTTGTCGGCGTTACTCATGAAGACGTCGCGGGCATCCTTGAGGTCCTTGGTGCCGGTGGTTTTCAGGACTTTTTGTCGCACGTGAGCCGTTGCAGTGTCAGGCCCGTAGTCTTCCCATTGCGCCGAGTAATCATCCCAGGTCTTGAACAACATCGTTGCGGGCGTCAGGGTGGAGAGCGCCGTACTTTGCAGGTCCTCCAGGGTTGTTTTGAGGATACGGGCGCCCGGTTTGGCCGCGTTGATCAGGTCATGGAAAGGCCGCATCGAATCGAGGTAGGCGATGTCCTCGGTATCGAGCTTCAAGTGGGTCAATTCGTGGATAAGGGTACTGGCTCTGGCGTGGGCCGATATGTCGAAGGGGGAGTTCAGGCGGTTCTGGTAGTTATCCATACACGGGTCGAAGAACCGGTTGAGCAGATACAGCTTGCGCTCCCTGTCTTCAGGAATGATAAAGGCGTACTGGCGCGCTGCGCCGATACGGCTGGTCCCGCTGACAAAACGTTTGGAGTCGGGACTGGTCAGGGTGGGGTCGCTTAACTCATCCAATATCAGGTCGACTATTCTCTCGATTTTGCTCACGTGACCCGGCGTCAAACGGATGACCCCGAACAGCTCACCCAAAAACCGGCCGACTCGGCTATCGGGAGCGCGCTGTTTTGCAAACTCAACGATGTTGCGCTTGCACGTGACGGTGTAATACGTCGCAACATTCAGCGCTTCGTTGATTACCTGCGCTTTCCAGCTGGACAGTGCGGCAATTTCCCTTATGCCCGTTGCCTCAATATTAATCGCCTCCCGTTCGCCGGCCCGCGTCTGCATGCGCGACATGACTTTACCAAACCGCGGGTTGTGCAGGCTGAGGTCCAGCACCCATTTGCCCTGTGTGTTACGGCCCACGTAGGCGCCCACGTGTTCATCCTTGGCCAGTCGCCAGCGATCGCGGGTTTTCTTCACTGAGTACACCTTGCCTGCCAGCGGCACATAGTCTTTCAAGGTCGTCTTGTCCGTGTAAACATGGCTGAAAGTACTGCGCTGCAAGTCCTTCAGCGCGACATCATGCTCTTCGAAAGCCTGCAAACGAGTGCGCGAGGGCGCGGTGATATCCAGGGCAGCCAGGCTCGTGGCGGCAGGCAAAGTCTCATCTGAAAGGTCAGCGTCCGGCACTTCGGTTTCGGTGGGTGGCGCGGCTTCGGTGCCCTCAAGCTCACTGCGCAACGCGGCCATTTGCGCCACGCCCTTGATAAAGTGCTTCAGACCGGCCTTCCATTGGTGCAACTGCAATTCATCGGCTGAGCGCTTGAACAGCGTGTAGCTGCGCCACACCATCAGCGGGTACGCGAGTTTTCCGGCCATGAACTGCACAGCCGTAGGGATGCCCTCGCCCAAAAGAACCCTGATTCGGTCCCAGAGTGATTTGGCGCCTTCCTCGAACTGCCCGGCCAGCATCTTGAGCAATAGCAGGGTGTTGTCATTGAACAAGAAGTGAAGGGCATTGCCGGTGACGGCGTTAAAGGCTGTGCGGATATCGACGGGGCGATGACGGTTGTCTTGCAGTAGATTGCGGTAGGTAGCTTGATGCGGCGCCTCCAGGTGCAGGATGATCCACTCCTGAAGCGCTCCCGGCCTGCCCAATTCATCCAGCAAGGCTTGCTCGTTCGTGTACTCCTTGAGGGCATGGTTGTCGCTATAAGGTGCATACATCACCAACGGGCCAGCGTTGCCGGTCGTTGGACCTATCAGGTAAACGCCCGGCACCCTGGCGGGCGTGGCGCCTTCGGTTGCAATCAATTCCAAAGGTCGAAGCGTGGCCGCTGCACTGTCCAGCTCAGCTCGGGCCAGGGCGTCGGGCATGTCAAACACCTGTTGCACGTAACTCAGCCCTTGGGCTGTCAGCCGTTCCTGCAGCCTTTGCTCATGGGCAAATTGCAACGTTTGCCAGGGCAGCTGTCGGCAAAACAAACGCCGGCGCTTGAGGCCCTCATCCGTGTTGGTGTCCAGCTGCGTTTGCAACAGCTTTTGGTAAGCCGTTTTCAGGTCCAGCTGGCGGACCATTTGCACCACGGCGCTGGCATCGAGTGCAGCTGGCAGGGCGGTGGCGGTCCGTGAGCGTAAACGGATGTTTTCGGCATCCAGATCCGGCCAATGCCGCAAGGTAAAATCGGTCAGGCTGAAGACGTGCACGTCGAGCGCCTGATGCACCGGGATCAGCACGTTATCGGGGTCCAGCGTGTGATCGGGGAAGCGCGCCTTAAGCAATTTCAGCAGTGCCGCGTGCGTGTGTGCGCGCATCGACGTGATGCCATGCAGGTAGTCTTCTGTGTCTGGGGCGCTGTTGTGATATTGCTCAAGCAGTTCTGCTTGATGGATCTGCTCCTTGGGGGGCGCCATGCCCAGCCAGACCGGCAGGGCCTGTTGATGGGCCATGGCACTCGCCACCGCCGTGGCGCGTGCCAGGTTGGTGGGGGCAGGCTGCTCCAGCGCCGTTTCAATGCAGTCTTGCAGGGGACGAGCGGCCAATGGGGTCGAAAGCAACTGATCGATACTGTGCATGACCTGGTCGTTGTAAGTTTTCAGGCGATTGTCCAGCAGGTTGTCGTCAATGCGTTGCAGGGGGCCAAGCCGATATGCCTGGTGGGGCGCGCGCAACGAAATCGGCAGGTTTTCCAGCAGGACCAGGCGTTTGATCGGGTGCTGCAGGCGCCCGGTCATCGCCTTGTGCAAGGCCTGCACCGAAGCAAATACCTCATACCCGCGCCGCGGCGTCCAGAGCACGGCCTGCCCCGAACGCTGCGGGTCGATACCACCGCGCTCAGTCAGTACAAACAGGTTGGCAAGGGGTTGGGCGGTGTCGCAGGTGCCGAGGTTCAGGGTCAAGGCGTAGGCATCCGGCAGAAAGCCGTTGAGGCCATGTCGGGTCAGGCGCACAAGGCTCTCGGTGCGTAGCAGGGTATCCACCACCGCGTGGCTGCCGGACAACAGTGTTTTCCCTAACAGCCTCAGTTCGGCTTCACTGCGCAGGCCGAGCAGCATCGAGTGCGCCTGTTTGTTGCTCATGTTGCTGAGGAACAGCCTTGGAAGCCGGCGCATCTCGTGGTTGGCAAATACCTTCAAGACCTGGTTATTGATCATATTGAAGGTACTTAAGGTCATGCTCGGCAACTTCAGGGCCACGTGTGGTTCGAGCTTCCTGTAAAACCCGGTTGTGGGGACGCGGGGAGCGGGAGGTGCTTCACCGCTCAGGCGCTCGATGAAGTGTTCAACCATGCTCACCGACCTCAATGGCGGGCGCTCTTCACGCTCCTGGGCATGCGTTGGGTAAGTGTTGATATAGACCTCTTCGGCCTTGAGCGGCAGGCGCTGTGATTGCAGCTCTGCATTCAAGGCGACAGCGACCATTGAGCGCAATGTCGGCTGGTGCTTGCGCTCGTTGGCCAGCGCATCCTCGGCGGCGCGCAAGCGCTTGAGATGTAGTTTTGCGTGTTCGGCCTGCACGGTGGAGGGCCTGTCGTTGCCGCTGATAACGAGGTGCGTCGTCCAGCGCCCGGCGGTTTCCATTGCCGCCAGGCGACTGTCGAGCATCGTGCGTATGTCCAGGGCGCAATCGAGCAGCGCGTCCAGGTTGATCTGGCCATCACTGCGCCGGTAAAGGTCCAGTGCGTGGTTCATATTGCTGATTTGCTTGGTCGCAATGTCTTCGAGCATGCCGCCGAAAACCTTGCCCGTAACGGGCAGGGCGGTGATGTTTATCTGGTCCAGGCCTGTAAACGTGTCGCGCTCGTCCAGAGACAGAAAATTGAGCAGCTCATCTTCGTGGCCGGCGGCCTTGAGCATGCTCAACAACGTATCTTTGAGCGCCTGCATGTCCTTGAGCACCTGCACCCCACGCGATTGCGTGTACAGGTAGGCGTGGCCCTCGCTGATCAACAGTGTGCTGGCCAGTTCCACGTAGTGCTGATAGGGCGCATGCAGGCGTACGGTTTCCACGCTCAGTTTCCTGGCGTGAGCATTACGGGCGTGATGGTCTGGCAGGAACAAGGCTTGAAGGGTGTGGCTTTCGTCGGCGCTGAGGATTTGCTCCTGGCGCTTGAGCAACACATCCAGGCGAAATTTATCTGCCATCACCTGGGTAAAGAGTTCCAGGCGTGAGGTTTCATTGCCGATGTCTTCGTTCCAATAGGTTTTCAGCAGGCTGTCCAGCAGTTTCGAGAGGCTACCGGAAGTTTCCTTGATCAGGGTTTCCCAATACTGCTGATCTTGTTCGCGTTCTGCCGAGGTGAAGGTACTGGTGATGTGTTTCGGATTGAAATACTCACGGGTCTGGTCCTTGGGCCAGGCATGTTTCACATAAAACTGCAGCAACGCCTCGCTCAGCGGCAGGGAATTGGCCCAGCGTCGCTGACCGCCCGCCGGGTCCTGGATAAAAAAATTCACCCGTGTATCGCGTTGATCCAGGTTGGGGAAATACGAGCGCGCCATGATGCCGAGCAGCGTGTCGAGCATGCCGTACAACGTCGGGGTCTTTTGCAGGTGCTCGAGTACGGTGCGCACGTTATCCAGCTGGCAGGCCTCAAGGGCTTGCTCCTGGTCTTGCATGACGGCGCCTTCGACAACCGTGGTGGTCAGCGTTATCGGCGTGCCGGCGGGCAAGGCGTTGCGCTGCGCAACCGACAGAAAGCTCATCAAATCGACACGCTGCACCGTATTCGCCAATTGCTCGGCGACATCGACAAGCAGGCTGGCAGGGTCGTCAAACACCTGAATACCGCCATAAGGCGTGTAAAGCAGTGCTTTGCCGGCGTCCGGGGTGGGGCTCATCACAAAGGCGCCGGCCAGTGGAAAGGGCGCCTGGCCCGGCACATTGATCATTAGCCTTTCGACACTCATGGGGTAGGTTTGCCGTTCGGGGTCCTTACGCGCGGCATCGTTGGCCTGATACACCGTATGCAGCCAATCAAGGTCTTTGACGGTCAGCCCCAGCGCACGCTCGCGTGCGCTCGGCGAGTTTCTTTTAATCGGCAGTAAAAATTCGTCAAAAAAATACGCCGGGGTAACGCCGGTCATGGGCTTGCTCCAAAGGGCAGGGGAATGACAGGCTAAGGCCATATGAGCGGCGGGCGGGGGTAACTATTGAGGCCCGTCGCAAGTTGACAGCAGGCACAGTGCGTGGTGTTTAATCGGGCACTTGAATGTCCATTCGTTGCCTCTCCTAATCATAAAAACGCAATCATAAAAACGGAGCTTCAAATGTCTGCGCAGTCTCCGACAGTTGCCAAGGCTTCAACCGTAATCGGCTTCACCGAGTTAGTCGCGCTGCTGCAACAGGTCTTTGTGCTGCACGGCACATCCGCGCAGGTGGCGGCGATCCTTGCGCACAACTGCGCCAGCGCCGAACGTGACGGCGCCCATAGTCACGGCGTGTTCCGCATTCCGGGGTATGTATCGACGCTCAACAGCGGCTGGGTCAATGGCAAGGCTGTGCCCGTGGTCGAGGACGTCGCCGCAGGCTTTGTACGTGTAGATGCCGATAACGGGTTTGCCCAACCGGCGCTCGACGCCGCGCGCTCGCTGTTGGTAGAGAAGGCGCGCAGCGCCGGAATCGCGTTACTGGCGATTCGCAATTCTCATCACTTTGCGGCGTTATGGCCTGATGTCGAGCCCTTCGCCGAAGAAGGCCTGGTGGCCTTGAGCGTGGTCAACAGCATGACCTGCGTGGTGCCCCACGGTGCGGATCGCCCCTTGTTCGGCACCAACCCCATTGCCTTTGCCGCGCCGCGTGCCGATGGGCCGCCCATCGTGTTTGACCTGGCTACCAGCGCGATCGCCCATGGCGACGTGCAAATCGCGGCGCGCAAGGGCGAGCGCCTGCCACCGGGCATGGGCGTGGACAGCCTGGGCCAACCGACCCAGGACCCCAAAGCGATTCTTGAAGGGGGCGCACTGCTGCCATTTGGCGGGCACAAGGGCTCAGCGCTGTCGATGATGGTCGAGTTGCTGGCGGCGGCACTCACGGGCGGCAATTTCTCATTCGAGTTCAATTGGGCCGATCATCCAGGGGCGCGTACACCCTGGACCGGCCAATTGCTGATCGTGATCGACCCGAGCAAAACCGCCGGGCAAGGCTTTGCCGAGCGCAGCCAGGAACTGGTGCGGCAGATGCATGCGGCGGGGTTGCGGCGCTTGCCGGGGGATCGGCGCCATCGCACGCGGGTAAAGTCGCAGGAAACCGGCATCGAGATCGATGCGCAGGAGCTCAAGCAGTTACAGGCACTGGCCGAAGGGTAAAAGAAAAGGCTGCGCCAATGGCGCAGCCTTTATCACGCAGCCTCGATGGGTTGGTCTCGATGGCGTAATCTAGATGGCGTAGTCTCGATGGTTTAGTTACGACGACCCAGCAACAGGCCTACCACCAGGCCAAAACCTGCAGAAATCGCCACGGTCTGCCATGGGTGGCCACCGATATAGTTTTCGGTGGCATCCACCACCGGCTTGCTGCGTTCACGCACGTTGGACACCGAGTCCAGCGCTTGCTTGAGCTTGATGGCAACCTGCTCGCGCAGCGTCTCACCTTCTTCGCCTACCAGCGAAGCGCTGCTTTTGAGCAGCTTGTCCGACTCTTCGATCAAGGCCGTCAGTTCACTGAAAGCTTGATCCTTGATTTGATCTTCGACAGCTTGGGCGGCAGTTTTGCGGGCCATTGTGTGACTCCTTGCGAGTGAATGTGACAGTGAACAATGGAGTGTCGGGCTTGGCTAAAAGTTGCAGTTTTTTTGCCGTGAGCGGTTTGCAGGTAAAATCCGGATCAGGATGGTTCGACCTACAGTGTAAGATGTCGCCTATTTGTGCAGCAGGAAATTCAACATGAGCTTCAATCTGGCCAACAAAACCCTCGCCGAACGCGCCGAGCTGGAAGATGAAAAGTCCCGCCTCTACGACCTGTGGCAAACCAACCTGGGCAAGGCCAAGGGCGAAGCGGCGCGTTTGTTCGGCGAGCGTGCCAAGCGCAAAGGCAAGTGGGCTGAGTGGGTACGTGCCGAGCTTGATGGCATGTCGCCGCCGGAGTTTTCCAACATGGTGCGCAGCGAAGTCAACAAACTGATGGCCGCTGCTAAGTAAAGCTGGCCACAATCGCTTCGCGCACTTTGAGCAACAGCGGATCGAGCTGCGCCTGGGTGCGCCAGCCCAACTCCACCGGGTAGCGCGGCAGCGCCAGTGGGCAGGGCAGCACACGCAGGCCGGTCATCTGCGCAATCGCTTCGGCGGCATGCCCGGGAATCGTCGCCACTGCCGCGCTGCCCTTGAGCAAAAACGGCAGCCCGGCAAAGTGACTGGTGGACGCACACACCTGGCGGCTCAACCCGTGCGCCGCCAACCCTTCATCGGTAATCCCGATAAACCCGCCCGACGACACCAGCACATGCTCGCGTGCCACGAACTCCGCAAGGCTGATGCCGTGTTGCCCCGGCGCCAGGCTGTGCGGGTCGACCAGGCAGCGGTAGTCGCCTTCGCCCAGCACGTGCCGGCTCAACCTGCGCTCGGCAAAGCCGCCGGCGGTGATCGCCAGGTCCAGGCTGCGCTCGAGCAGGGCGCCTGCCACGATCTGGCTGTGGGTCTGGCGGAAGATCACCCGCAGTTTCGGCGCGCGCCGGGCAATTTCTGCCATCAGCCGCCGGCCATGGGCAATCTCAAAGTCATCGGACAAGCCCAGCACCACCGAGCGGCCCTGATAGTTCGGGTTGGCCGGGTTGACCATTTCCAGGCTCTGCCGACAACGGTCCAGCGCCTCGCTGATCACCGGTTTCAACTGATTGGCGCGCAAGGTCGGCGCCAGCCCACGCCCGGTGCGCACAAACAGTGGGTCGTCGTACACGTCACGTAAACGTCGCAGGCCGGCGCTGATCGCCGATTGCGTGACGCCCAGGCGCAAGGCTGCGCGGCTGGCGCTGGACTCGTCGTGCAAGGCTTCGAAGGTTTTCAGCAGGTTCAGGTCAACCTGGGCGATATTCATTTGGCTCATATCATTTAGCACTGAAGTGGGCTTTATTCATGATTGCCCCTCGCCGGAGAATGGGCAACCCCCTTTCTCTGGAGAGAACCTGATGCCCATTTCTACCGTAGCGGCGTTGCAGATCGGAGCCTTGCCGGGTGGCAAGGCTGACACCCTGGCCCAGATCCTCACCTACGAGGAGGCGATTGTGCGCAGTGGCGCGCAATTGGTGGTGATGCCCGAAGCATTGCTCGGCGGGTATCCGAAGGGCGAAACCTTCGGCACGCAGTTGGGCTACCGCTTGCCGGAAGGCCGTGAAGCCTTTGCGCACTATTTTGCCAATGCCATCGATGTACCGGGCGCCGAGACCGAGGCGCTGGCGGGGCTATCCGCGCGCACCGGTGCCAGCCTGGTACTCGGCGTGATCGAGCGCAGTGCCAGCACGTTGTATTGCACCGTGTTGTATTTCGAACCCACCGGCGGCCTGGTGGCCAAGCACCGCAAACTGATGCCCACCGGCACTGAACGACTTATATGGGGCACGGGCGATGGCTCGACCTTGCCGGTGATCGACGCTGCCGTCGGGCGCTTGGGCGGCGCGGTGTGCTGGGAAAACATGATGCCGCTGCTGCGCACGGCGATGTACGCCAAAGGTGTGCAAGTGTGGTGCACGCCGACGGTGGATGAGCGCGAGATGTGGCAAGTGAGCATGCGCCACATCGCCCATGAAGGCCGCTGCTTTGTGGTGAGCGCCTGCCAGGTGCAGGCTTCGCCGGCGGCGTTGGGCACGCAGGTTGCCAATTGGCCGTCAGAGCGCCCGTTGATCGCGGGCGGCAGTGTGATTGTCGGGCCGATGGGTGACATCCTGGCCGGGCCGCTGGTGGGGGAAGAAGGGTTGCTGACTGCGCAGATCAACACCGATGATCTGGTGCGGGCGCGCTATGACTATGACGTGGTGGGGCATTACGCGCGGCCGGACATATTCGAGTTGGTGGTGGATGAACGCGCCAAACCGGGTGTGCGCTACGTCACTGACTGAATGCGGTAAAAAACTGTGGGAGCTGGCTTGCCTGCGATAGCGTCGGCTCAGCAGCACATAGGTCGCCTGACACGCCGCCATCGCAGGCAAGCCAGCTCCCACATCAGGTCTTCAGCGATTGGGAGATCTGAATGCCAACCACTCCTCGCGGGTAATCTCCCAAATGTCGCGTGGGAAGGTGCCTTCTACAAACTCACCCATCTGCGTGCGGATCCAGCGCATCCCCGTGCGCTCGGAGATCCGCCGCGATGCCAGATTGGGCGCAGCCTTGGGCACGCGCATCCGCGGGCGCTTGAGCACTTCGAACCAGTATTGCGTCACCGCCGCACTGGCTTCGGTCATAAAGCCCTGGCCTTGCCATTGCGGGCCCAGCCAGAAGCCCCGGTTATCGTCTTCCTCGTCCGTCAGGTTGATATTGCCGATCATTGGTTGCGGCGCACTTTTAAGGCGGATCGACCAATGCCATTGGTCGCCACGGGCCATGCCCGGCAAGGCTACCTGTTCCAGGTAGCGGCGCGCGCCATCGGCCGGGTACGGCCAGGGCACCTCGGCAGTCAGGTAACGCACCACATCCCAATGCGCGAATTGCGCCTGGATGTCCTCGGCATCGTCCAGGGTCAGCGGGCGCAGGATCAGTCTTTGGGTAAACAACGTCGGTTGCATGGCCATTACCAGGTTGCGGTGTTGGGCAGGTTCAGGGTGCCACGCTCCACAAAGCGCATGGTGCCGAACAGGCCACCCGCCAGTTTGCCGCGCAGTGTGTAGGGCAGGTTGTTCAGGCTTTGGGTCTGGCTCAGCCCCAAGGTCTGACGCAACACGGAGAACGCCGAAACACTCACCGGCACCATCAGCACCCTCTCGGAAAACCGTGGGATGCTGCCGGCCTGGTCGCTTACCCCGGACGCCAAGGGGCGCCCATTGACGTCCAGGTCCAGGGCCACACCACTGTAGTCGATCGCCGTTTCATTGGGGTTTTGTACCCGCAACTTCACGGCGAAACGCACTTCCAGGTCCTGGCTTTGCAGCGGTTCGATGCCCACCACGCTCATATTGACCGGGTCGCGATTGGGGAACAGCGCGCAGGCGCTCAAGGTCAGCAACAGCAGCGATAGAACCATGAGCTTGCGCATACCAAAGGTGCTCCTATTTCGTGACGTCCGGATCCTGCATGACCTTGAGAGTAGAGGACTCCGGATCAAATTCATCCTCTTCCAGCTCTAAGAACTCCTCGGGCAGGAAAATGTTCAGCACGATTGCACAGAACGCGCCCACGGTGATCGGCGATTCAAAGATGTTGTGCAGCGCCTTGGGCAGGTCGCGCAGCACTTCCGGTACGGCGGCCACACCCAGGCCCATGCCCAATGAGATCGCCACGATCAGCACATTGCGGCGGTGCAGCCCGGCTTCGGCGAGGATCTTGATCCCGGCCACGGCCACGGTGCCGAACATGATCAGCGTGGCGCCGCCCAATACCGGCTTGGGCATCAGTTGCAGCACTGCGCCGATCATCGGGAACAGCCCCAGCAGCACCAGCAGGCCGGCGATAAAATATGCGACGTAGCGGCTGGCCACGCCGGTCAGCTGGATCACGCCGTTGTTTTGAGCGAAGGTCACCATGGGCAGGCTGTTGAACGTCGCCGCCATCGCCGAGTTGAGGCCGTCGGCCAGCAGGCCGGACTTGATGCGCTTGATGTACAGCGGGCCCTTGACCGGTTGCTGGGAAATCATCGAGTTGGCCGTCAGGTCACCGGCCGCTTCCAGCGGTGAAATCAGGAAGATCACCGCCACCGGGATAAACGCCACCCAGTCGAACGAAAAACCATACTTGAACGGCACCGGCACACTGATCAGCGGCACCTGGGGCAGCGCGGCCATGTCGACGCGGCCCATCCACCAGGCCACCACAAAACCCAGGGTCAGGCCGATCACGATCGAACCCAGGCGCACGAACGGGTTACTGAAGCGGTTGAGCACCACGATGGTCAACAGCACCAGGGCGGCCAGCCCCATATTGCCCGCGGCACCCAGGTCGCTGGCCCCGAAGCCGCCGGCCATGTCGGTGACCGCTACCTTGATCAGCGACAAACCCATCAAGGTAATGATGGTGCCGGTGACCACCGGGGTGATCAGCTTGCGCAGTTTGCCGATGAACTGGCTGAGCACCACCTCGATAAACGCGGCGAAAAAGCAGATGCCGAAAATCGTCGAGAGGATCTCATCGGTACCGCCGCCCCGGGCCTTGACCATGAACCCGGCGCTGAGGATCACGCTGATAAACGAAAAGCTCGTCCCCTGCAGGCACAACAGGCCGGAACCGATTGGGCCGAAGGTACGCGCCTGCACAAACGTGCCGAGCCCGGACACGAACAGCGCCATGCTTACCAGGTAAGGCACCTCGCTTTCCAGGCCGAGCACGCCGCCGACGATCAACGTCGGGGTGATGATGCCGACGAAGCTGGCAAGCACATGTTGCAGCGCGGCAAAGATCGCTGCGGTGAAATGCGGGCGGTCTTCCAGGCCATAGATCAGGTCGGATTTATAGCGCGGGCGGGGGGCTTGAGCGTCAGACAAAGTACGGGCTCGGGTCAGAAAATGGAGGCGCAGGATGCCAGAAAGTGCCAGCCCTCAGAAGTGTAAAAAAATATTTATAAAAGCCCTGCGCAAAACCTCAGGATCTGCCGATATCTCGTATAGGCCCACATTCCAACCATAACAGTGGTGACCAAAGATCAGAGCGGCGCGTTGACGCCCACTGATCGTTTCGCGGCATGGACGCTCGCAAACACTCCTTCTGAGAGCAACCCCTATGTCCCTACGTCATTTGAATATTGCCCCTCGCGCGTTTCTCGGTTTCGCATTCATTGCGTTGTTAGTGGTGTTGTTGGGGGTGTTTGCGGTCAGCCGCATGACGCAGATCCGTCAGTCGTCGGTGGAGATGACCTCCACGCAACTGCCCAGCGTCACGTACCTGGGCAACATCACCGAAAACGTGCTGCGCTTGCGCATCCTCTCTTTTCGCGTGCTGGTCAACCGCGAGCCCGCCGGCCTGCAGGAAGCCGAAACCCGCATGGGCGTCCTGACCGACAAAGTAAAAACCGCCCAGGCCGGGTATGCGCCGCTGCCGGCGGGGCCGGAGGAAGCAGCGTTGTACAAGGCATTTGTGAGTACGCTGGACAACTACCTCAAGGCACAGGCCGAAATGCTGGCCTTGTCCAAACAAAACAAAGTCGAGGAGATGCGTGCGTTAATTAACACGCGTATCAAGGACGGTACTGACCAGATGGGTGAGCAGCTCAACAAGCTGATCGCCATCAATGCCGCCGATGCCAGGGATGCCGACACCTTGGCCGGGTCGAGTTATCAAGGCGCGATTACCGGCGTAATTGTCTTCTCAGTCGCTGCCGCCGTGCTGACGGTCCTGCTCGCCTGGCTGCTGACCCGCAGCATCGTCACGCCGCTGCGCAAAGCGTTGGAAGTGGCCCAGACCATTGCCGGCGGTAACCTGACAACCGTTATCGAAGACGCCGGCAAGGATGAGCCTGCGCGCCTGCTGGGCGCCTTGTCGGCGATGCAAACCAACCTGCGCCAGACCATCCAGCACATCGCCGGCTCGGCCACGCAACTGGCCTCGGCCGCCGAAGAATTGAGCGCGGTGACCGAAGAAGCCTCCAAAGGCCTGCAACAGCAGAACAACGAAATCGACCAGGCCGCCACGGCCGTCAACGAAATGACCGCCGCCGTCGAAGAAGTGGCGCGTAATGCGGTGTCTACTTCAGAAGCTTCCAGCCAGTCCAACCAGGCGGCGCGGGAAGGGCGTGACCGTGTGGTGGAAACCGTCGGGGCCATTCAGACCATGACCCAGGATGTGCAAAACACCGCACGGATGATTGAAGGCCTGGCGACCCAGGGCCGTGATATCGGCAAGGTCCTTGACGTGATCCGCGCGATTGCCGAACAGACCAACCTGCTGGCACTTAATGCTGCGATTGAAGCCGCACGCGCCGGTGAAGCCGGGCGTGGGTTTGCCGTGGTGGCCGATGAAGTACGCGCCCTGGCGCACCGCACCGCGCAATCGACCCAGGAAATTGAAAAAATGGTCGCCGGCATCCAGAGTGGCACCGGCGACGCCGTGCAGTCGATGCAGCAGAGCAACCAGCGCACCCAGACCACCCTGGAACTGGCGCGCGCTGCCGGTGTGGCCCTGGAACAGATCACCGAATCGATCAGCCTGATCAACGAGCGCAACCTGGTGATCGCCAGCGCCTCGGAAGAACAGGCCCAGGTGTCCCGTGAAGTGGATCGCAACCTGGTCAATATCCGCGACCTCGCGACTCAATCGGCGGCAGGCGCCAACCAGACCAGCGCGGCCAGCCATGAACTGTCGCGCCTGGCGGTGGATTTGAATGGGATGGTCGCGCGGTTCGTTATCTGAATCGAGCACACGGGGGAGCGCGCCGCTCCCCTTGATCAGACCTCACCTACGTTGACCCAGCGCTCCTCGCGGGCGGCCAGACGAATCGCCGTGGCCAGCCGCTCGACCGCCCACGCGGCTTCAAAGTCAGTACCCGCAGCGCCTTGCCCCGCCAGCGCCATGACCAGCTCCTGAACTTCCAGGGTCTTCAACTCGTTGTATCCCAACTGATGCCCGGCGGCAGGGCTGAATGCGGCATAGCCGGGCAGGACGGGACCGGCGAGCACACGCTGGAAACCGTCCTGACCGGCGCGGCATACGCGCAGTTCATTCAAACGTTCCTGATCGAATGCCAAGGTGCCTTGAGTGCCGCTGATTTCAAAACTCAAGTGATTCTTGTAGCCCTGCTTGAGCCAACTGCTGCTCACGGTGCCACGGGCGCCGTTGGCAAAGCGCAGCAGGGCATGCACCTGGTCGTCCACCGCGATCGATTTCAGGTCGCTGCCGCCTTTGACGGCCGGGCGTTGCGCATGCACGGTGTGGGTGTCGGCACACACGCTCACCACATCGCCCACCAGATAACGCGCCATCGACAGCAAGTGGCTGCCCAGATCCGCCAGTGCGCCGCCGGCATGTTCCACTTCACAGCGCCACGACCAGGGCGAGGCCGGGTCGGCCATGAAGTCTTCGCTGAATTCGCCCTGGAAGCTGATGATCTCGCCCAGTTCGCCGTCGATAATCATCTGCCTGGCCAGGCCAATCATCGGGTTGTGCTGGTAGTTGTAACCGACACGCGTGACTACGCCGGCCGCATGTGCGGCGCGGCGCATGGCGTCGGCCTGCTCCAGGCTGACCGCCAAGGGTTTTTCGCAATACACCGCTTTGCCCGCCGCAATGGCCGCCATGGCCATGGGGTAGTGCAAGTGATTGGGCGTGGTGATGGCCACTACATCGACATTAGGGTCATTGACCAGCGCCTGCCAGTCACCGTGGGCCTGGGCAAAGCCCCAGGCCGTGGCGCAACGCTTGGCGCGTTCGGTGTCGGCATCGGCCAGCGCTGCCAGCTTGAGGTGTACCGGCAGTTCGAATACTGCGCGGGCATTGTTGAACGCCAACGCATGGGCGCGGCCCATGAAGCCTGTGCCGATCAAGCCGATTCCGAGTTCACGCATCGCCGTGGTCCTTTGGATTATTGTTGTCAGGAAGATCATTAATGGAATAAAAATTCGCTAAATTCAATAGATAGAATAAAAATTCATTAAGCTCGCTCGTTCCCACGCTCCGCGTGGGAACGCAGCCAAGGACGCTCTGCGTTCGCTCTTGAAGTCGTGACGCGGAGCGTCACAGGCCGCATTCCCACGCGGAGCGTGGGAACGAGCATCAAACGGGCATCAGTCTGCGTAATGCAGACATATTCAGGCCAACGCCAAACACCCTCAGTTAACAAAAGATAACGTAGCGCCGATTGTCAGACGATTCCAAAGCCCGATAGGATGGCCCCTGCTTCCTCCAGGCGCTCTAGATTGCAGGTTTCAGAGCCCGGGAAGGCGAGACCACCTAACAATAATAAATGGGGAGAAAGGTCTATGAGTGAGCCTGTCATGGGTTGGGCTGTTTGCCGCCCGCGCGCCGCACGCAAGGTTGCGATGCTGGCCACAGCGCTCTCGCTGCTTGGGGTGTTGTCGACACCCGCGCTGGCAGCCGGCGACACCAGCGGCGCACAGCCGGTATTTGCAATTGAATCCCCCAAGGCCGCCAAGGGCCTGATGATCGATGTGGCGCATGCCGGCAAGCGCCTGGTGGCGGTCGGCGATCGCGGGCACATCCTGTATTCCGATGACCAGGGCCGTTCCTGGGCCCAAGCCAAAGTGCCGACCCGGCAACTGCTCACGGCGGTGTATTTCGTCGACGATAAACACGGTTGGGCGGTGGGCCATGACGCGCAGATCCTCGCCAGCACCGACGGTGGCGCCACCTGGGCCCAGCAGTTTCAGGACCTCAAGCGCGAAGCGCCATTGCTCGATGTGTGGTTCAAGGACGCCGCGCATGGCCTGGCCGTGGGTGCCTACGGTGCGCTGATCGAAACCACCGACGGCGGCAAAACCTGGGACGATGTGAGCGATCGCCTCGACAACGAAGACCAGTTTCACCTCAATGCCATCGCCTCCATCAAGGGGGCCGGGCTGTTTATCGTCGGCGAGCAGGGCAGCATGTTTCGTTCCCGCGATGACGGCCAGACCTGGGAAAAACTCGAAGGCCCGTATGAAGGCTCGCTGTTCGGTGTGATCGGCACCGCCCAGCCGCAGACGCTGTTGGCCTATGGCCTGCGCGGCAATCTGTACCGCTCCAGCGATTTTGGCAGCACATGGGAGCAGGTCCAGTTGAATGCGGCCCGTGGTGCCCTGGAATTTGGCTTGTCGGGCGCGGCATTGCTCGATGACGGCGCCATCGTGGTGGTCGGCAACGGCGGCAGCGTGGTGGTCAGCCACGACGACGGCCGGACCTTCAGCGTGTTCAACCGCCCGGACCGCATTTCACTGTCCTCGGTCACGGCGGCGGGCAATGGCAACTTGATTCTGGCGGGGCAGGGCGGCGTTCGTGTTGCCCAGCCAACCGGCGCTGAACTCGAAAAACAATAAGAAGGCGGGGAAAGAATGAGCAGTCATCACAACGATAAAGCGACCTTTCTTGAGCGCCTGATCTTCAACAACCGCCCGGCAGTGATCGTCATCTGCCTGCTGGTGAGTATTTTCCTGTTCTGGCAGGCGACCTTGATCCGCCCGTCCACCAGCTTCGAAAAGATGATCCCCCTCAAGCACCCCTTCATCGAAAAAATGATGGAGCACCGTAACGACCTGGCCAACCTGGGCAACACGGTGCGTATCTCGGTGGAGGCCAAGGATGGCGACATCTTCACGAAGGAGTACATGGAGACCCTGCGTCAGATCAACGACGAGGTGTTCTACATCTCCGGCGTCGACCGCTCGGGCCTCAAGTCACTGTGGAGCCCCAGCGTGCGCTGGACCGAAGTCACCGAAGAGGGCTTTGCCGGCGGTGAAGTGATCCCGCAAAGCTACAACGGCTCGCCGCAAAGCCTCGACCAACTGCGCAACAACGTGCTCAAGTCCGGCCAGGTCGGGCGTCTGGTGGCCAACGATTTCAAGTCGAGCATCGTCGATATTCCGTTGTTGGAGTCCTACCCGGACCCGCAGGACCAAGGCAAGTTGCTGGCCCTGGACTACCGCAAGTTCTCCCATGAACTCGAAGACAAGATCCGCGACAAATTCGAAGCCCAGAACCCCAACGTCAAAATCCACATCGTCGGGTTTGCCAAGAAGGTCGGTGACCTGATCGACGGCCTGGTGATGGTGGTGATGTTCTTCGGCATCGCGTTTGTCATCACCTTGATCCTGCTGCTGTGGTTCACCAACTGCCTGCGCAGCACCGTCGCGGTGTTGAGTACCACCCTGGTGGCGGTGATCTGGCAATTGGGGCTGATGCACTTTTTCGGCTTCGGCCTCGATCCGTATTCGATGCTGGTGCCGTTCCTGATCTTTGCCATCGGTATTTCCCACGGCGTGCAGAAGATCAACGGTATCGCCCTGCAATCGAGTGAAGCGGACAACGCACTGACCGCGGCGCGGCGCACCTTCCGGCAATTATTCCTGCCCGGCATGATTGCGATCCTCGCCGACGCCGTGGGCTTTATCACGCTGCTGATCATCGACATCGGTGTGATCCGCGAGCTGGCCATCGGCGCGTCCATCGGCGTGGCGGTGATTGTGTTTACCAACCTGATCCTGCTGCCGGTGGCGATCTCCTATGTCGGCATCAGCAAACGTGCCATCGCCAGGAGCAAGAAGGACGCGCACCGCGAACACCCGTTCTGGCGCCTGCTGTCCAAGTTCGCCAGCGCGAAGGTTGCGCCCGTCTCGATCCTGCTCGCGCTGGTCGCCTTCGGCGGCGGCCTCTGGTACAGCCAGAACCTCAAGATCGGCGACCTGGACCAGGGCGCACCGGAACTGCGCCCGGATTCGCGCTACAACAAAGACAACAACTTCATCATCAGCAACTACTCCACCAGCTCTGATGTGCTGGTGGTGATGGTCAAGACCAAGGCCGAGGGCTGTTCGCGTTATGAAGCCATGGCGCCCATCGACCAGTTGATGTGGAAGATGCAGAACACCGAGGGCGTGCAGTCGGCGATTTCGCTGGTGACCGTGTCCAAGCAGATGATCAAGGGCATGAACGAGGGCAACCTCAAATGGGAAACCCTGTCGCGTAACCCCGATGTGCTGAACAACTCCATTGCCCGCGCCGACGGCCTGTACAACAACAATTGCTCACTGGCGCCGGTGCTGGTATTCCTCAACGACCACAAGGCCGAAACCCTCGACCGCGCGGTGCATGCGGTGCAGGACTTCGCCAAGGAAAACAACCGGGACGGCCTGGAATTTATCCTCGCCGCCGGTAACGCCGGGATCGAGGCCGCCACCAACGAGGTAATCAAGGAGTCGGAGCTGACCATCCTGATCCTGGTGTACCTGTGCGTGGCGACCATGTGCATGATCACCTTCCGCTCCTGGGCGGCGACCCTGTGCATCGTGTTGCCGCTGGTGCTGACCTCGGTGCTGGGCAACGCCCTGATGGCGTTCATGGGCATCGGCGTCAAGGTCGCGACCTTGCCGGTGGTGGCGCTGGGTGTGGGGATTGGCGTGGACTATGGCATCTACATCTACAGCCGTCTGGAAAGCTTCCTGCGCGCCGGCCTGCCGTTGCAAGAAGCCTACTACCAGACGCTCAAGTCCACCGGTAAGGCCGTGCTGTTCACCGGTTTGTGCCTGGCCATCGGTGTGTGTACCTGGATCTTCTCGGCCATCAAGTTCCAGGCCGACATGGGCCTGATGCTCACCTTCATGCTGCTGTGGAACATGTTCGGTGCGCTGTGGCTGTTGCCAGCACTGGCGCGGTTCCTGATCAAACCCGAGAAGCTGGCGGGGCAGAAGGGCAATTCGTTGTTTGCGCACTGAGTATTTAAACCATCGCCGCGAGGCACGGCGGGGGATTTGACCTATCATGTGTCATTTCCCCCCGCAGTGACCTCACACCATGACCGACGCACAACCAAACCTTAGCAGTGCCCTGACCGACAGCGACATGCTGATCATCAACGGCCTGCATGCCTTCGAGTTCAGCTTTGACCAGCATTTGCTGATCGAGAGCATGGACGGTCGGGAACTCAAGCGTTGGAAGTTCAGTCCAGAACAACTGAGTGCCGCCACCTTTGATGAAAGCTTGCAAAGCTGGCTCTTGAGCAACGAAGACGGTGAGTACCGGCTGGTCTGCTTAAGCGCTATCAAAGGCGACAACAATAACGACGAGGACGAAGCGGATGATGATGCGTAAATTCTGGCCCCTGCTGATGGCGGGCAGTGTCGGTGCGATGTCGGTGCAAGCCGCGCCGGCCGACACCTATGAATTGTTGGTGGGCAGCTACACCGCCGGCACCAGCGAAGGTATTTACCGCCTGCAATTTGACAGCCGTACCGGCCAGTTCAGCGGTAAACCGGTGCTGGCGGCCAAGGCGGCCAACCCGTCGTGGCTGACGATATCGAAAGACCAGAAGCACCTGTTTGTGGTCAACGAAAACGGCCCAGGGCAAAAAGACCCGGTCGGCCGCGTCAGCAGCTACAGCATCAACCCGCAGAATCATCAGCTCAGCCTGATCAACCAGGTCCAAAGCCTGGGCAACGAACCGACCCATTCCAGCCTGGCCGCTGATGGCCGTTACCTGTTTGTCGCCAACTATTCGGTGCTGGAAGATCCGGGCGGCAGCCTGGCGGTTTTGCCGGTTGATGCCAATGGCAAGCTCTCGGCGCCGGTGCAACTGAGCGGGCACCCGGCCAGCCGCGTGAACCCGGAGCGTCAGGCCTCCAACCACGTGCACTCGGTGGTGTCATCGCCGGACGGCAAGTATGTGTTTGTGCAGGACCTGGGCGCCGACAAGATGTTTGCCTACCACTACGACCCCAAGGCCAACCACGAACTGCCCTTGACCCCGGCCGATCCGGCCTTTGTGCAATTGCCACCGGGCAGCGGCCCGCGTCACCTGTTGTTCAGCGCCGATGGCAAGCATGCCTGGCTGACCACCGAAATGAGCGCCCAGATCGCGGTGTTCGATTACAGCGACGGCAAACTCAGCCAGACCCAGTTGGTCGATTTTGCCGCCGGGCAGCCGGTGTCCGACAAGGCCGGAGCAGCGGTACATGCCTCAAGCGACGGCAAATTCCTGTATGTGAGCAACCGCGGCACGGCCAACCAGATGCTGGTGTTCAGCGTCGACCCGGCCACCGCGCACCTCAAGGAACTGCAACGGCGTTCCGTTGAAGGCGACCACCCGCGCGAGTTCAGCCTGGACCCGAGCGGCAAGTTTTTGCTGATCGCCAACCAGAAAAGCAATGAAATCGTGGTGGTCGAGCGTGACCCCAAGACCGGCCTGCTGGGTAAAACCGTGCAGAAACAGTCGATCGATGCGCCCAGCGACCTCAAGTTCCTGGTGCGTCAATAAGCCACAGGCCCCGCAGTGCGGGGCCTGACCCTTTGTATTAATTCTATTGATAGCGGCTACTGTTTCAAAGCATTTCTAAGGTTCAACCCTCGGGCGTAAGTTTGGTTCCAAGGCCTTCCCGGCCACCTGACCAAACGAACACAAGGGTTACCGCCATGAACTTGAACCTCTTCTCCATCATCGCCGCTTCCGCCGTTTCCGCCACCGTGGCCCTGCCAGCTGCCGCCAGCGTGGAAGTCTCCGGCAAAAAATCCAACACCACCGCCTACACCCAGAAATACCTGCAACAAAGCGCCAACTTCTATGCCGCACTGGATCACAAAGCCCAGCACTGAGCTTGAGCCAAGCGACGGTCAAATGTGGGAGCTGGCTTGCCTGCGATGAAATCAATGCGGTGGATCAGTTGCACCGAGTCGTCGGCATCGCAGGCAAGCCAGCTCCCACACAAGCCAGCTCCCACATTTGATTGTGTGGATCTCAGGGTTTTGCCATCACCGCCACAAAAAGCGGCGATTCCAGAAAGCGCTGCAACCAATGCTGCAAGCGCTTGTACGGCGTCTGAGCAAACCACTCGCGGTCCACATGCGCAAACTGGCGCACAAATGGCGCCAGTGCCGCATCTGCCAGGCTCAAATGCTCGGCCAGCAAGTAGTCATTTCCCGCCAGCAAACCTTCCAGCTTCTGCAAAAACACCTCGCCCTCGGCCCGATAGTGCTCCATCGGCTGCTCCGGGTAGCGCTCGGCGTACTTGTATCGATTCAAATGATGTTTGAACACCTGGTCGTTCTCAGCAATCAGTGCCTGAACCCTCGGGTCGCCCTGTAGCAACCAGTTATCAGGGTCGTGCTGCGCCAGCGCCCATTGCATGATCTCCAGGCTTTCCTCGATCACCCGGCCGTTCACGCAAAGCACCGGCACCGTGCCCTTGGGCGACAGCGCGAGCATCTCGGCCGGCTTGGCCTTGAGGCTCACTTCGATGATGTGCACGGGCACGCCCGAGTAACGCAAGGCCAGGCGCGCCCGCATCGCGTACGGGCAGCGCCGAAACGAATAGAGCAGCGCCTCGCTCACTTGACCTCCAGCGTACTCAAGCCATTGCCCTGGCGCTTGACCTGGATCTGCACCGGGATGCGCTCATGCATTTCCTGCACGTGGGAGATCACCGCCACCTTGCGGCCCTGGGCCTGCAAACCGTCCAGCGCGTCCATTGCCAATTGCAGCGACTCGGGGTCGAGGCTGCCAAAACCTTCGTCGATAAACAGCGACTCGATCTTCAAGGTGCTCGACGCCATCGACGCCAGCCCCAACGCCAGCGCCAGCGACACCAAGAACGTCTCACCACCCGATAGCGAATGCACCGAGCGCAATTCGTCGCCCATCTCCGTGTCCATGACCAACAGCCCCAACATGCTGCCGCCGCGCTTGAGGCGATAGCGGCGCACCAGTTGGCGCAGTTGCACGTTGGCGTGGTGCACCAGCAGGTCGAGGTTATAGGCCTGGGCGATCTTGCGGAACGTGTCGCCGGTGGCCGAGCCAATCAGCGCATTCAGGCGTGCCCAGCGCTGCCATTCGTCATAGGCCTTGGCGATATGCTCGCCCAGGACATGGTTGGCGTCCTGGCGACGCTGGTCTTCAGACTGACGCGCACGCAATTCGGCGCAGCGGCTGTCGCCCTCGGCCAGTTGCTGATTCAGCGTGGCGAGACTGCTGTCCAGCTGTTCGGCGTCCAGGTTGCCATTGTGCAAGGCCTGGTGTTCGGCCAGGCGCTGTTCGCGCTCTTGCAGCAACACCTTGGCTTGCTCCACGGCTTTTTCGCTGTGTTGCAACTGCTGGCGCAAGGCGCTGACCTGGCTGTCATCAAAGGCCAGCAAACGCGTCAGCCCGTCGTTATCGAGTTCTGGATGAAGCGCGCGCCATTCACCCAGGCGCGCGGCGAGGGTGTGCTGCTCGGCGGTCAGCGCCTGTTGGCGTTCCTGCAAGGCCTTGAGGTCGGCGGCCAATTGGATCAGGGCATCGCGGCTGTCTTGCAGCTGTTGGCTGGCGTCGCTCTCGCTGCGGCGTGATTGCGCCACGGCCTGATCCAGCTGCTGTTGCCACTGTTCGGCAGTGGCGTGCTCGCCCAGCAATGCGCTGAGCTGTGCCTGGGCGGCCTGTTGCTGCGTGGTCAGCTCGCTGACTTGCTGCTGCAAGGCTTCCAGCTGCTGCTGGCGATGCTGCTGATGGGTCTGTTCTTTCTCGATGGCCTGCTGGCGCTCTTGCTGTTCGGCCAACTCATCGCGCTGATGGCCCAACTGTTCCAGGCGCTGGCTGACGTGCTGGTCCAGTTGCATAAAGGTCGCTGCCGGTTCACGGCGCAAACCCTCGAGGGTGTCGGCCGGTAGCAGGCCGGCGAAGGCATGCAGTTCTTCGTCCAGGCGCTCACGGTCGTTGGACAGTTCACGTTGCTGGTCCACCAGCAACTGACGGGCTTGCTGGCTGGCATCCTGGGCCGCTTGCAGTTGTTGCTGCAAACGCCCGGCATTTTGCTGCAGGTTGAGCAGGGCGCTTTGGCGTTGCTCATCCTGGGCAATGTTCTGCGTCAGCTGACTCAGCTGCTGGCCCAGCCAGGCGCTGCGTTTGGCGGCATCCTGGTTGAACAGCGAGGCGGACAACGGGTGCGCTTGCAGGCTCGGCGTCAGGCTCTGCTGTTGCGCCGCCAACTGCTCCTGCTGGAGCAGAAACTCCTTTTGCTGGGCGATCAAACCGCCCACTACGCCACGCAGTTCGGTGAGTTTTTCCTTGAGGGTGTCGACGGCCTTCTGCGCCGTGGCTTCTTCATTTTCATCATGGCGGCCAAGGCTTTGCAGCAAGGCTTCGGGCTGATGGTACGGATGCTCATGGCTGCCGCACACCGGGCACGGCTGGTCGTCCTGCAACTGCTCGCGCAACTCCTCGACACTGGCACTGCGCGCCAAACGCTGGCGCTCCAGCAGTTGCTTGGTGACCGACAGGGTTTGCTCGGCCACGGTCAGTTCGGCCTTGGTTTGCAGGCCGGTCTGGTTCAGCTGCTCGCGCTGTTGCTGCGCGTCTGCGAGTTTTTGCGTCAGCGCGGCGCTGTGTAGATCCAGCTGCTGTTGGCTGTCCCACAAACGGGTGAGGTCTTCAAAGGCGCGTTGCTGCTTGCGGTTGTCTTGCAAGAGGCCGGCGAGCAATTGGATTTGTTCGGCCACAGCGTGCGGTTCGGCACCGGCTTCCTGGTACAACAGGTCCAAGGCCTCGCGTTGCTGGGTGAATTTTTCGGCAGCGGTGGTGGCTTTGTGTTCGAGCTGCGGCAGTTCGGCCTGGCCCTTGTTCAGGCGGTTGCCGATCTGCATCAGCTGTTGCAGGCGGTCGCGGTAGGCGGCCCAGGCGTCGCTGAGCGGCGCCAACGCGGCGCTGCGCTCAAGTTCAGCGGCCAGGCGTTGCAGGCGCCCGGTAACCTGGGCCTGCTTCTCCAGCAAACCATTGAGCAACGATTGCCCTTCGGCGCAGGCGGTGTCCTGTTGCTGCTTGTCGTCGTTGCGTTTGGCCAGGTCTTTGCTCAGGTGGGCGAGGGTGCTCTGCTGTTCGAACGCCTGGCGCAGCAAGGGCACGGCGTCGGCCTGGTGTTTCAAGGCGTCAGCCAAGGCAATCTGGGCGGCGGACTGCTGCTGTTGCGCCTGCTCCTGGCGCGTTTGCAACGTGGTTTGCTGCTCGAGGTGCTGTTGAATCTGCACCGCCAGCGGCGTCAGCAGGGTGTCAAGTTCAGCCAGGCGCGCGAACTGATGGCGTTGTGGCGCTAACTGCTCCAGGCGGCTCAGGTCCTGACGTTGTGGGGCTTGGCTGTCCCAGACCTGTTGGGCTTGTTGCAACTGTTCGGTGGCACTGAGCTGGCGCTCCTGCCACTCACGCAGCTCCTTGAGCCAGGTGTGCTGCAATTCCAACTGTTTGAGTTGAGCCTGTTGGGTCTTGAGGTGCAGCTGCGCCTCGGCCAATTGCTGGTCGAGTTCGGCGCGGGCCTCAGGCGCCAGCGGCACCAGGCCGGTGGCCTGGTCTTGCAGCTGTTTATGCGCGTCCCGGGCATCCTTGGCCTTGTCGAAGGCGCGGCGGCCGAGCTGGGTGTACAGCGCGGTGTCGGTGAGCTTTTCCAGCAGTTCGCTGCGCTCATTGTCGTTGGCTTTGAGGAACGCGCTGAACTCACTTTGCGCCAGCAATACGGCGCGGGTGAACTGCTCGAAGTTCAAGCCCAGGGCCAGTTCCAGCTGGGTTTTGTATTCGGTTTTCTGGCTGGCCAGCAGTTGGTCGCTGTCCAGGTCGATCAGGCTTTGGCGGCTGTTTTGCAACTTGCCGCTGGCCTTGTCGCGCGCGCGGTTGGCTTCCCAGCGTGCCCGGTAGCGACGGCCGTTGACGCCGACAAAATCCACCTCGGCATACCCGCCGCCGGTGCCGCGGCGGATCAGGGTGCGCGGGTCGCCGATGGAGATATCGCTGTCGGCATCCGGCATCTTCGCCTGGCCGGTATCGCCCAGGCGCGGCACGGCGCCAAACAGCGCCAGGCACAAGGCATCCAGCAGGGTACTTTTACCCGCGCCGGTGGGGCCGGTAATTGCAAACAACCCGGCACTGGCCAGGGGCTCGGCGGTAAAGTCGATTTCAAACGGGCCGGCCAGTGAGGCGAGGTTTTTCAGGCGGATGGCGAGGATCTTCATGGCTGTTCGCCCTCCTGTTGCACTTCCTGGAGCAGCACGGCGAAGTCCTTCAAGGTCTGTTCATCCACCTCACTGCCGTAGTTGTCCTGCCAGGCGCGGCTGAACAGTTCCTGGGGCGTGAGCTGGTCCAGTTCGACCAGGCGCTCGTCGTCGGTGTCGTCGCTGCCGCGTTTGCCGGCGTATTCGGCGGCGATGCGCACCAGGCGCACGGCCTTGCCTTGCAGGGCGGTTTCGATTTGCTGGCGCAGGTCCGGTTGCGGCTCGTCGAGGCGCACACGCACTTCCAGCCAAGGGTGGCGCTGGGTTTCGGCGAGCAGGTCGATGTCGGGCAGGTCGGCCAACTGCGCGAGGATATCCGCCAGTGGCGCGGCGTCCAGGCGTTGCAGGTTGACCGAGCGTGGGATCAGGCGCGGCTCGACACCCACCAGGCGTTGGCCTTGGAACGTCACATCGAGAATCTGGTGTTTGTAGCCGATTTCGGAAAAAGACAAGGGAATGGGCGAGCCGCTGTAGCGGATGCGCTCCTCGCCGTTGACCTGCTGCGGCTTGTGCAAATGGCCCAGTGCCACATAGCTCACACTGGCGTCGAACAGGCTGGCAGGCAGGGCTTCGGCATTGCCGATAATCAGGCTACGCTCGGAATCCTCGGACACCGAACCTCCGGCCATGTGCGCATGGCTGATGGCAATCAGCGCCTGGCCTTTTTTGCGTTTGGCATTGGCGGCAGCGATCAGCCATTCATGTACCTGGCCGATGCCGCGCAGATAGTCGTCGCCCAGATGTGCGCCGGTCACTTCCGCCGGGCGCAAAAACGGCAGCGCCAGGCACCAGGCGGCGATCTTGCCTTTGGCGTCGGGCAGCGGGATCAGCAGGCGCTCGGCGTCCAATTGGCCGTCATCCAGCCACAGCACGCGGCCCAGCGCGTGGGTGCGCAAACGGCGCATCAACGGCGCGGGCAGCTCGATCCGCGAGCCGGAATCGTGGTTGCCGGCGATCATCACAATGGTCAGTTTGGGGGTTTGTTCGTGGGCGCTGATGATGAAGTCATACAGGCGCTCCTGGGCCTTGAGCGGCGGGTTGACCGTGTCGAAGATATCGCCGGCGATCAGCAGCGCATCCGGCTGCTCGGCTTTCAACTGGCCCAGCAGCCAGTCGAGAAAACAGGCGTGTTCGTAGTCGCGTTCCTGGCCGTGAAGGTTTTGGCCAAGGTGCCAGTCGGAGGTGTGGAACAGACGCAAGGCGAACTCCGTGGAGAAGATGAAAAGGAGGGGAGTTTACCTGTAAAACACCGTTCTCGCGGACAACCCTGATCAAATGTAGGAGCTGGCTTACCTGCGATGCAGACACCTCGGTTTTTCAAGTAAACCCAGTTGATGCCATCGCAGGCAAGCCAGCTCCCACACAAGCCACTTCCTACTGAGGGTTAGGCGGCGTGCAGGCACTCCAGTGCGCGGTCGGCAAGGGTTTTGGCCTGGTTGATCAAGTGCTCGGTGGCGCCGGCCATGTGGTGTTCATCGCCTGTCAGCGTTTGGCGCGTGCCTGCGGCAGTGGCGGCTGCACAGCGCAGCAAATCGCAGATTTGGGCGAGGGCGTCTTCGAAGCTGAGGTCGTGATGCACGGTGAAGGACGGCGGTGGGGCAGGTTGCAGGTAGTGGCGCAGGGCGCGCTCAAAGAGTTCGCGGTCGGGGGTGAAGCGGGGTGGGTCTGGGACGATTTTGGTCATGAATGAAACTCCTAAAAGGTTGGGAGCCATTCTTTTGCAGATCTCACTCAACAAAAGGTGGCAGCTATGTGCGGGGTGAGATAACCGGTCAGGAGCACCCGGCCAGACCTAAGTCTGCCCGCACACAGCCGCCATAGAGCATGTTGCTCGCGGTTGTGGCACTTGGCACTCCGTTCACAGGATCTCACTCCTGATCGCTGATATGCAGCGACGGAGCGAAGGCTAGCCACTGAACTGAGCAGGCGCAAGGCCAAGGGATTGTCTAGGAAACTTCCCGCAAATTAAAGGGATATGGACTGCTGGCCTTTAACAATGCATGTCGCCCAGGCAAGCCAGCTCCCACATGGGTTTTATGGTGTGAGCTGGATCAAGATTACTTGGGGTACAGCGGCGGCAAGCTGGTGGTATCCGTCGCCGGGTCTTGCTCGCGCTCGACCATTGGAATCGCCTTGACCGCACGCCATAAATCTTCACCCAGCCAATACTGGCCGCTCTCGCTGTACAGCGCGCCATTCAACCCATCCAGGGCATCCGACAACGGCACAAATCGCGCCGCCATGTCGGCCAGGGTTTCCGGCTGTTGCCGCGCCCAGGCATCCAGCGCCTGGCGTGTGGCTTGCGGGTCGTTGGCCTGGGTGGCGCGTTTGAGGTCGTCCAGCAGCGAGCGTGGGCTCGGGCCGGTTTGGGCCGCGCGCTGCACGGCAGGTTGGCGACGCGCGCGCCACCACAGGCCGAAACCCAACAGCGTGGTGCAGGCGAGTATCAAGGTGCTCAGTTGCCACAGCCACAGGCGGCTATCGTCCGGTGCGGTAATCACCGTTGGCGTGGCGGGCGTGTCCACCACCAGGCTTGGGTTGGTCGCCACTTGCAGCGTGCGCGCGGGCAGGCTGGTGCGTTCCAGGTGATCCTCGTGGGTGTTCCACCACACCACTTCCACGGCGGGCATTTCCACGCTGCCGGCGCGGGTCGGCACCAGGGCTTCGCGGTCTTCACGGCTGCCGATCAGGCCTCGGTCGCTGTTCTGGTTGGCGAGTACCGGCTGGTCCGGGTAACGGCGCAGGCCGTTGACCTCGCTGGTGGGCAGTGCCGACAGTTGTGCGCTGGACAAACCCTCGGCCTTGACCGTGAGGCTGCGCGTCAGGGAGTCGCCGACTTGTACGTGATCGGGTTCAGGGTTCCAGGCTTCACTCAGGGTCAGGCTGCGCGCAGGCAACCAGGCCACGTCGGCGGGGTAAAATTCCGGCTTGGGCTTTACCGTCAGTGGCAACTCGGCCGAGCTGACATGAATCAACTTGCCCGGTTTGGTGCCTTGCAGGGTGTTCTCCTGGTGCGGCCGCGATTCCACCAGGGTGGCACTGAAGGTCTGCGCCGGTATCACCAGGGCGCCGCTGCGCTGCGGGTAGATCGCATAACGGGTTTCGATCACACCGTGTCGAATGCTGTTGATGACCTTTTCGTAGGTGCGCGACTCGCCCAATTGCTCGATGCGCGCATCCGGGATTTGCAACGGCGTGAGACTGCTGTCGTCATACAGCGACACCGAGTGGTACACGCGCACGGTCAACAGTGCCTGGGCCTGCACGTACACGCTGCTCTGGTCGAGGTTGGCTTCGATAAACACCGGGGCCAGTTCGGCGCTGGTGTTCTGGCTGGCGGTTTCCAACACTTGCAGGCTGATCGGCTGGGTCTTGAGTTCGCCCACTTGCAGCGGCGGAATCACCACGGTGCCGTTTTCCTTGGGCAGCAACGTGATGATCCAGCGCGTGGTGGCGTGGTTATCGCCGCCCAAGGTGGTGAGCTGGTTGATCTGACGCGTGCCGCTGACTTCGAACTGCGCATCCAGCGGTGACAAGTCGGGTTTACCGAACTGGGTGACGTCACTGGACTCCACCGTCAGCTCCACCGTTTCCCCGGAATTGACGCGGCTGCGGTCGACACTCGCCACCAGGTTGGCCGCCTGGGCGTGGCCTGCCGAGAGTGCAAACAGGAGCAGAAGGGTGGTGCGGCGGCTCATCGAGTCTTGTCCTGATGTTGTTGCTGTTCGTACCAGAATTTACGCCGCAGCAACTCGCCGGGGTTGTCCGGGATCTGCTGCAGCCATTGCTCCAGCGCCTGGCGATGCTCGCCATCGAGGCTGGCATCGGCGGGGCGCAAGGGCGGGGTGGTGGTGTGCTCGTCGCCCAGTTCGCTGCCGGGTACGTCATTGCCGCCGGCTTTGGGGGTGGCGCCCGTCTGGTTGTCGCCGGCACTGGCCTGGCCTTGGCCTTGAGGCGATTGCTCGCCGCCCGTGGCACTTTGGCCGCTGGCGCCCGGTTGCGCAGTTTGGCCGGGTTGGGTGGTTTCGTCATCCTCATTTTTGGCGGGCTTGGCCGGTTCCGGCTGGGCTTTTTCCTGGATCAGGCTTTCGACCAGGGCTTTGTTTTTCAACGCCGGTTGCAGGTCTGGCTGGGCTTCGAGCGCTTGCTCGTAAGCGTCGATGGCGGCTTCCAGTTCACCGGACTTGGCCAGGGCGTTGCCGCGATTGTAGTGGGAATAGGCGTCGTTGCCCTGGGCAAAACGCTTGATCGCCTCGGCGTAGTCGCCCGCCTCATACAGCGCCACGCCTTGCCATTGCGGGTCTTCGAAGTGTTCGGCGGCCTCGCTGGGGCGCTTTTTCTTCAGCAGGTATTGGCCTTGCTGGTCGGGGCGCAGCCACAGGTCCTGAAGTTCAAAGGCATAGCTGGGCTGCGGCGCGCCCAACAGCAGCAACGGCAAACAGAACAGCCAGCCACGGCGGCCCGCGCAGGCGGCGAGCAGCAACAGGGGCAGCAGCAGCCAGTAACCCTGGTCGGCCCAGGTATCGAGGTGCAGCAGTTGGCCGTCATTGCGCAGTTGTTGCGGGCCGTCGAGCAGGTTGAGCTGGCGCAGGTCTTTGTCGTCCAGGCGCGCGGCGCGGTAACGGCCGCCCATCTCACTGGCAAAGGCTTTGAGGGTCGGGCTGTCCAGGCGCGGCACCAGGATGGCGCCCTGGTCATCCTTAAGGAACTCGCCGCTTTCCTGGGTCACCGGCGTGCCTTCGCGGCTGCCGATGCCGAGGATCGACAGGCTCGGGGCCTGGGCGCTCTGCAACTGCAGGCGGATGCCCTGGCGCTCCTGTTTCGACAGTGACGAGCCCACCAGCAGCAGGCGCCCCTGGCCAAGGCCGGCCTGCTTGAGCAGGCTCAGGGCTTTTTCCACCGCCAGGTCGGCGCGATGGCCGGGCTCGGGCATGATCGAGGGGCGCAACGCTTCGAGCAGGTTGCGGCTGGTGGCCAGGTCGTCCGACAGCGGCACCAGCGTGTGCGCGCTGCCGGCATACACGACGATGGCGGTGGGCGCGTTGTCACGTGCTTGCAGCAAGTCGTAGAGCTTGCGCCGCGCCTGTTCCAGGCGATTGGGCGGGCTGTCGGTGGCAAGCATTTCCGGGGTCAGTTCCAGCAGCACCACCACCGGGTCGGCGGGTTTCTGGCTGTTCTGTTCAACCCTTTGCCAGCTGGGGCCGAGCAACGCCAACACGGCCAGCAGCCAGGCGACGCCCAGCACCACCCACGGCGATTTGCTCTCGCGGCCGTTGCCGCCACTGAGCAGCACCGCATGAAAGGCCGGCGGCAAAATCATCTGCCAGCGCCCGGCGCGCTTTTGCCGGTGCCACAGCTGCCACAGCAGCCAGCCGAGCAACGGCAGCAGCAACAGCCACCAGGGGCGGAACCAGTGCGGCCACAGGTCGATCATCGACGCCTCCGCAAGCGCAGGCGTTTAAGGCGTTGGCGCCATTGCGGGTGTTGCTGCAAAAAAATGCCTTTGGTCGAGAGCTTATTGAACCAGCGTTGCAATGCGTTATTGGGCCAGCGCTCCTGCACCACCAGCAGCATGCTCAGTATCAGGGCCAGCGTCAGGGGTGCGCTGTACAGCGCCTGGGCCGGGCGTGCCTGGGTCGGTTGTTGGGCCACCGGTTCCAGCTGATCGAGGGTTTGCTTGATCTTTTGCAGCTCATCGCCGTCGCGGGCGCGGAAGTAGCGGCCACCGGTGGCGTCCGCGATGGCCTTCAAGGCCGGTTCATCCAGGTCCAGGCTCGGGTTGACGCCCAGGATGCCCAATGAGCCGGTTTGCTCCGGGTCGGCGCCGATGCCGATCGGGTAGATTTTCACGCCTTCTTCGGCCGCCAGGCGCGCAGCGGTCAGCGGGTCGATCTGCCCGGCGTTGTTGGCGCCGTCGGTGACCAGGATCAGCACGCGGCTTTGCGCCGGGCGCTGGCGCAGGCGTTTAAGCGCCAGGCCAATCGCATCGCCGATGGCGGTGTTTTTACCGGCGATGCCGATGCGCGCTTCATCCAGCCAGGTGCGCACGGTGCGCCGGTCGAAGGTCAGCGGCGCTTGCAGGTACGCCTGGCTGCCGAACAGGATCAGGCCCACGCGGTCGCCTTCGCGGCTTTCCAGGAAGTCGCCGAGCAAATGCTGCACCAGGCTCAGGCGGCTGACGTCATCGCCCTGCCAGTGCATATCGGGAAAGTCCATGGAGCCGGACACGTCCACGGCCACCAGCAGGTCACGGCCGCTGGCGGCAATCGGCAGCGGTTCGCCGAGCCATTCCGGGCGCGCGGCGGCGGTCAACAGCAGTAACCACAGCACCACGAACGGCGCTTGCTGACGCCAGCCGGGCAGGTTGACCCGTGCGCGGCGGCGCGCCAGGCCTTCAAGGTCGGCCAGGTAGCTGACCTTCAGCGCGGGCTCGCCGCTGTCGGCCACCGGCAGGATAAAGCGCATCAACCACGGCAAGGGCAACAGGGCGAAGATCCACGGCCAGGCGAACTCAAACATGTTTGCGAATCCAGGTATCGACCGCTTGGGTCAGGCCGGCGATGGCCTTGTCGTCAAGTTTGCATTCGGGTTTGTAGGCGCCTTCGACCAACACCATCCAGCGCGTAAGGCCGGCGGCCGGGCAACGGTTGTCGAGGAACGCCAGCCATTTGCGCCCGTTGAGCGTGTGGCTCTGGCTGTAGGGGTAGTCGTTGCGGCACAGGCGCTTGAGCAGGCCATTGAGTTGTTGCAGCCAGGCACCGGCGGGCGCGCCGTCGTAGGGTTTGGGCATCAGTGCCAGTTCGGCCAGGGCGGCGATGCGCAGCGGGTCCAGTGGTTGTTCGGCACGGGCCACGGGGCGGCGTGTGGGCAGGAACCGGCGCAACCACCACAGGCCCCAACCCAACAATGGAATCACCAGCAGCAACAACCACCAGCCCGGCGCAGGCGGCCAGAAGCCGATGGCCGGTGGGGCGATCAGGGGCTGCAGTTGGTCGAGGCTGCTCATTGCTTTTTAACCGGGCGTTGCGGGTTGAGGTATTCGCGCAGTTGCTCGACCATTTCGCTTTGGGTGCTTAAGGGCATCAATAGAATGCGCAGCTTCTGTGCAAGCAGTTCCCAGCGCGCAATACGCTCCTCGGCCTGGGCTTTGTAAGCCTGGCGCAAATCGAAGTTCAGGGTGTCCAGTTCCAGTTGCGCGCCTCTTTGTGCGAAACGCAGCAGCCCCGCAGCGGGCAGGGCGTGGTCCAGCGGGTCAGAAATAGGCAGCAACAGCAGGTCGCAATGCCGTGACAACAGGCTCAGTTGCTGCTCGGCACCTTCGGTCAGGGCGCGCTCGTCGCAGATCACAATGACCAGGCTGCCCGGGCGCAGCACTTCGCGGCCACGGCGCAGGGCCATGCCCAACGCGTCGGCTTCGGGGCGACTTTCGGTGTTCAGGCTCTGGTTCACCCGCACCAGGCGGTTGAGCAATTGCAGCAGGCTTTGTTTGCTGCGCCGGGGTTTGATTTCGTAGTGTTCGCTGTCGCCGAACACCAGCCCGCCGACACGGTCGTTATGCCCCAGCGCGGCCCAGCCGATCAGGCTGGCGGCTTGGGCGGCGAGCACCGATTTGAACATCTGTCCGGAACCAAAAAACAGCCGGCAGCTTTGCTCGACCATGATGAAAATCGGCCGTTCGCGTTCTTCGTGGAACAGCTTGGTGTGCGGCTCCTGGGTGCGCGCCGTGACGCGCCAGTCGATGGTGCGCACATCATCGCCGGCCTGGTACACGCGCACCTGGTCGAAGTCGACCCCGCGCCCACGCAGCTTGGAGTGGTGCAGGCCGATCAACGGGCTGCGCTGGCTGGGTGTGGAAAACAGCTGCACTTCGCGAACGCGATGGCGCATCTCAATCAATTCACTGAGCGTGACGCGGATTCCATCGCCGGCATTCATGGGGTTCAAGCGACGGCTACGACGTCGAGAATGCGTTGCACCACGCGGTCCTGGTCAATGCCGGCCGCTTCGGCCTCGAACGACAGAATAATGCGATGGCGCAGCACGTCGAACAGCACCGCCTGGATATCTTCGGGGCTCACAAAATCGCGCCCGGCCAGCCATGCATGGGCGCGGGCGCAGCGGTCGAGGGCGATGGAGCCGCGCGGGCTGGCGCCATAGGCGATCCACTCGGCCATTTCCGGGTCGAACTTGGCCGGGGTGCGTGTGGCCATGACCAGTTGCACCAGGTATTCCTCCACCGCATCGGCCATGTACAGGCCTAGGATTTCCTTGCGCGCGGCAAAAATCGCCTGCTGGCTTACGCGCCGTTCAGGCTTGGTTTCGCCATTGAGTGCTTCGCCACGGGCCTGTTGCAGGATGCGCCGTTCGACGGCCGCGTCCGGGAAGCCGATTTTGACGTGCATCAGGAAACGGTCGAGCTGGGCTTCGGGCAACGGGTAAGTGCCTTCCTGCTCGATGGGGTTTTGCGTGGCCATCACCAAAAACAATGGCGACAGGTCGTAGGTGCTGCGGCCCACGCTGACCTGGCGTTCGGCCATGGCTTCGAGCAGTGCCGATTGCACCTTGGCCGGGGCGCGGTTGATTTCGTCCGCCAGCACCAGGTTGTGAAAGATCGGGCCTTGCTGGAACACGAAGCTGCCGGTTTCCGGGCGATAGATCTCGGTGCCGGTGATGTCGGCGGGCAGCAGGTCGGGGGTGAACTGGATACGATGGAACTGCGCTTCGATGCCTTCGGCCAGCTCTTTGATGGCCTTGGTCTTGGCCAGGCCCGGTGCGCCTTCGACCAGCATATGGCCGTCGGCGAGCAGGGCGATCAGCAGGCGATCGATGAGTTTTTCCTGGCCGAGAATCTGCGTAGAAAGAAAGGTTCGCAGCGCAAGCAGCGCTTCACGATGTTCCATCGATGACGGTTCCTGGAGAGATGAGCCCCAACGTCGAAAAAAACCGCCGGGCCTGGGGCGTCTACTTTAATGCATCGCGGGGTGCGGCGACTAACGGCGCGGGCGGTATTTTTAGCAAAACGTGTAGGATTTTTGTGTGCAGCGTACAAATTTCACCAAAGGTTACTCGGTCCCTGTGGGAGCCGGCTTGCCTGCGATGCAGGCACCTGGGTGTATCAGGTACTCCCAATTGAAGCCATCGCAGGCAAGCCAGCTCCCACATTTGAGCGGTGGAGCTGGCTAAATACGGGTAAAGGTGCCGGTGCCCTTGAGAATGTTCTGCAAGGTTTCTTCGACTTCAGCCATATCCGCCGCAGCGGTGGTGTGGGTGATCGCCAGGCAGTCCTTGCCGCCCAGTACATCGGCATCGCCGGCCGCCAGTTCAATCACCAGGGTGGTGTCACTCAGGGCGACTTTCAGCCCGTCCAGGGTCGACGGCTCATAGTCCCAGGTCAGTTCAACCTCATCTTCGTCCGGGTAGCGGCTGAGCATGAACATCTCGCCATTTTTGCCGTGACAGCACAGCATGGCCATGTTGTCTTCTTCGTCGTCGCACGGAGTGGCCATCAACGCATCAGTGTTCATTTGCAGCATGGGAAATCCTGTAGGGGGGAGGGCGCAGCGAGGCAATTGTGCCATTGCGGCGAATTTTGTGCTGCATTCTGTGTCAGAACCAATGCATGACTTGACGGGCAACATCAGTCATTTTTGATACTCGACAGGTTGGAAATAGCCGGTTTTTCTTCGGAAAAATTCGGGTTGCCCAAGTCGCAACCCCAAGCCTGCGTACCGATGACCGAATATGTCGCAGCGTCGCAAGCAGCTGTCTTCCTACACTCGTTAAGCTGCGCAACGGATGTGCCCTGTGCCGGGAGCCTGACCTGCCCGTCTTACCGTCGTCTGGCGTGGAGTGCATCTTATGGAAGTTGTATGTGACCTCATTGTCTTGTCCAGCTTCACCCACCTGTCACCCTGATTCGTTTAAGGTGCTTGTTATCAGTACCGACGAACAGCGCTGACGGTCTCCCTGCAAGGGGATAACACGCGACGCTTCCATCAATAACAAGCCCAAGCGGAGTACCACAGATGGCGTTCTTCACCGCAGCCAGCAAGGCCGACTTCCAGCATCAACTGCAAGCGGCACTGGCGCAGCACATCAGTGAACAGGCACTGCCACAAGTGGCGCTGTTCGCTGAGCAATTTTTCGGCATTATTTCCCTGGACGAACTGACCCAACGTCGCCTTTCCGACCTGGCCGGTTGCACCCTGTCTGCCTGGCGCCTGCTTGAGCGCTTTGACCACACTCAACCGCAAGTGCGGGTCTACAACCCCGATTACGAACGTCATGGCTGGCAGTCGACCCACACCGCGGTTGAAGTGCTGCACCATGACCTGCCATTTCTGGTCGACTCGGTACGCACCGAGCTCAACCGCCGTGGCTACAGCATCCACACCCTGCAAACCACTGTGCTCAGTGTGCGTCGCGGCAACAAAGGCGAGTTGCTGGAAATCCTGCCAAAAGGCACCCAGGGCGAAGGCATTCAGCAAGAATCGCTGATGTACCTGGAAATCGACCGTTGCGCCAATGCCGCCGAACTCAACGTGCTGAGCAAAGAGCTTGAGCAGGTGCTGGGCGAAGTGCGCGTGGCTGTGGCCGACTTCGAACCGATGAAAGCCAAGGTCCAGGACCTGCTGGCCGGTATCGACGCCAGCGAGTTCAGCATCGACGGCGAAGAGAAAGCCGAGATCAAGAGCTTCCTGGAATGGCTGGTGGGCAACCACTTCACCTTCCTGGGTTATGAAGAGTTCGTGGTACGTGACGAGGCGGACGGCGGTCATATCGAATATGACACCGGCTCCTTCCTCGGTCTGACCAAATTGCTGCGTGCCGGCCTCACCGCCGAAGACACGCGCATCGAAGACTATGCCGTGGCCTACCTGCGTGAACCGACCGTGCTGTCGTTCGCCAAGGCCGCGCACCCAAGCCGCGTGCACCGCCCGGCTTACCCGGACTATGTGTCGATCCGTGAGATCAGCGCCGACGGCAAGGTCATCAAGGAACACCGCTTCATGGGCCTCTACACCTCGTCGGTGTACGGCGAAAGCGTGCGGGTTATCCCTTACATTCGCCGTAAAGTCGCGGAAATCGAGCGTCGCTCGGGCTTCCAGGCCAAGGCGCACCTGGGCAAAGAGCTGGCCCAGGTGGTTGAAGTGTTGCCCCGTGATGACCTGTTCCAGACCCCGGTCGACGAGCTGTTCAACACCGTGATGTCGATCGTGCAGATCCAGGAGCGCAACAAGATCCGCGTGTTCCTGCGCAAAGACCCGTACGGTCGTTTCTGCTACTGCCTGGCCTACGTGCCGCGCGATATCTATTCCACCGAAGTGCGCCAGAAGATCCAGCAAGTGCTGATGGACCGCCTGAAAGCGTCGGACTGCGAATTCTGGACCTTCTTCTCCGAGTCCGTACTGGCCCGTGTGCAATTGATTCTGCGGGTGGACCCGAAGAACCGCCTGGACATCGACCCGGTTCAACTGGAAAAAGAAGTGGTGCAGGCTTGCCGCAGCTGGCAGGACGACTACGCCAGCCTGGTCGTGGAAAGCTTCGGCGAAGCCCAGGGCACCAACGTGCTGGCGGACTTCCCGAAAGGCTTCCCGGCAGGTTACCGCGAGCGTTTTGCCGCGCATTCGGCCGTGGTCGACATGCAGCACCTCAACAGCCTGACCGAAGCCAACCCGCTGGTCATGAGCTTCTATCAGCCGTTGGGCCAGGTCTCCGGCCAGCGTGAGCTGCATTGCAAGCTCTACCACGCCGACACGCCGCTGGCGCTGTCCGACGTGCTGCCGATCCTGGAAAACCTCGGCCTGCGCGTGCTGGGCGAGTTCCCGTACCGCCTGCGTCATGCCAATGGCCGTGAGTTCTGGATCCATGACTTTGCGTTCATCGCCGCCGAAGGCGTGAACCTGGATATTCAGCAGCTCAACGACACCCTGCAGGACGCGTTCGTGCACATCGTGCATGGCGATGCCGAAAACGATGCGTTCAACCGCCTGGTACTCACCGCCGGCCTGCCTTGGCCCGACGTGGCGTTGCTGCGTGCTTACGCCCGTTACCTCAAGCAGATCCGCCTGGGCTTCGACCTGGGTTACATCGCCAGCACCCTGAACAACCACACCGACATCGCCCGCGAGTTGACCCGGTTGTTCAAGACCCGCTTCTACCTGGCGCGCAAGCTCACTGCCGACGACCTCGAAGACAAGCAGCAACGCCTGGAGCAAGCGATTCTCACAGCCCTGGACGATGTTCAGGTGCTCAACGAAGACCGCATCCTGCGTCGCTACCTGGACCTGATCAAGGCCACCCTGCGCACCAACTTCTACCAGACCGACGCCAACGGCCAGAACAAGTCGTACTTCAGCTTCAAGTTCGACCCGCGTGCGATTCCCGAGCTGCCCAAGCCGGTGCCGAAGTTTGAAATCTTCGTGTACTCGCCGCGTGTTGAAGGCGTGCACCTGCGCTTTGGTAACGTGGCACGCGGCGGCCTGCGCTGGTCCGACCGTGAAGAAGACTTCCGCACCGAAGTGCTTGGCCTGGTAAAAGCCCAGCAGGTGAAGAACTCGGTCATCGTGCCAGTCGGTGCGAAGGGCGGCTTCCTGCCGCGTCGCCTGCCATTGGGCGGCACCCGTGACGAAATCGCGGCCGAGGGCATCGCCTGCTACCGCATCTTCATTTCCGGCCTGTTGGACATTACCGACAACCTCAAGGACGGCGCCCTGGTGCCGCCGGTCAATGTCGTGCGTCATGACGACGATGACCCGTACCTGGTCGTTGCGGCGGACAAGGGCACTGCGACCTTCTCCGACATCGCCAACGGCATTGCCATTGATTACGGCTTCTGGCTGGGTGATGCGTTCGCTTCCGGTGGTTCTGCCGGTTACGACCACAAGAAAATGGGCATCACCGCCAAGGGCGCGTGGGTGGGTGTGCAGCGTCACTTCCGTGAGCGCGGCATCAACGTGCAGGAAGACAGCATCACCGTGGTGGGCGTCGGCGATATGGCCGGTGACGTGTTCGGTAACGGCTTGCTGATGTCCGACAAGCTGCAACTGGTCGCGGCCTTCAACCACCTGCATATCTTCATCGACCCGAACCCGAACCCGGCGACCAGCTTCGTCGAACGTCAGCGCATGTTCGAGCTGCCGCGTTCGGCCTGGACCGACTACGACACCAGCATCATGTCCGAAGGCGGCGGGATCTTCTCGCGCAGCGCCAAAAGCATCGCTATTTCGCCACAGATGAAAGAGCGCTTTGATATTTCGGCCGACAAGCTGACCCCGACCGAACTGCTCAACGCCTTGCTCAAGGCGCCGGTGGACCTGTTGTGGAACGGCGGTATCGGGACTTACGTCAAGGCCAGCACCGAAAGCCACGCCGACGTGGGCGACAAAGCCAACGACGCGCTGCGCGTCAATGGCAACGAGCTGCGCTGCAAGGTCGTGGGCGAGGGCGGTAACCTCGGCATGACCCAATTGGGCCGTGTGGAATTCGGCCTCAATGGCGGCGGTTCCAACACCGACTTCATCGACAACGCCGGTGGTGTGGACTGCTCCGACCACGAAGTGAACATCAAGATCCTGCTCAACGAAGTGGTGCAGGCCGGGGACATGACCGACAAGCAGCGCAACCAGCTGCTGGCGAGCATGACCGACGAAGTCGGCAACCTGGTGTTGGGCAACAACTACAAGCAAACCCAGGCACTGTCCCTGGCCGCGCGCAAGGCTTACGAGCGTGCTGCCGAGTACAAGCGCCTGATGAGCGACCTGGAAGGCCGTGGCAAGCTGGATCGCGCCATCGAGTACCTGCCGACCGAAGAGCAGCTTGTGGAGCGTGCCTCCACCGGTAAGGGCCTGACCCGTCCCGAGCTGTCGGTGCTGATCTCCTACAGCAAGATCGACCTCAAGGAAGCCCTGCTCAAGTCGCTGGTGCCCGATGACGATTACCTGACCCGTGACATG
This sequence comes from Pseudomonas sp. 2822-15, assembly GCF_002742515.1. Taxonomy (NCBI): domain Bacteria; kingdom Pseudomonadati; phylum Pseudomonadota; class Gammaproteobacteria; order Pseudomonadales; family Pseudomonadaceae; genus Pseudomonas; species Pseudomonas sp. 2822-15. Next base: position 187,268 of record NZ_LJRY01000199.1, read on the forward strand.
GAGACCGCGTTCCCGCCGAGCCTGGTGGCCAAGTTCGGCGAAGCCATGCGCCGTCACCGCCTCAAGCGCGAAATCGTCAGCACCCAGATCGCCAACGACCTGGTCAACCACATGGGCATCACCTTCGTTCAGCGACTCAAAGAGTCGACCGGCATGAGCCCGGCGAACGTGGCCGGCGCTTACGTGATCGTGCGTGACATTTTCCACCTCCCGCACTGGTTCCGTCAGATCGAAGCCCTGGACCACCAGGTGTCCGCCGACGTGCAACTGGAGCTGATGGATGAGCTGATGCGCCTGGGCCGTCGCGCTACGCGCTGGTTCCTGCGCAGCCGTCGCAACGAGCAGGACGCTGGCCGCGACACCGCGCACTTTGGTCCGCACCTGGCGGCGTTGGGCCTCAAGCTCGACGAACTGCTGGAAGGCCCGACCCGCGAAGGCTGGCAGAACCGCTACCAGGCCTACACCGAAGCCGGCGTACCGGAGTTGTTGGCGCGCATGGTTGCCGGTACGACTCACCTGTACACCTTGCTGCCGATCATCGAAGCCGCCGACGTGACCGGGCATGACGCCGCCGAAGTGGCCAAGGCCTACTTCGCCGTCGGCAGCGCCCTGGACCTGCCGTGGTACCTGCAGCAGATCAGTGATCTGCCGGTGGCCAACAACTGGCAGGCTCAGGCCCGCGAAGCGTTCCGCGACGACGTGGACTGGCAGCAACGGGCGATCACCATCTCGGTGCTGCAAATGGCCGATGCGCCACAAGACATGGAAGCCCGCGTGGCCCTGTGGCTTGAGCAGCACCAGGACATGGCCGATCGCTGGCGCGCAATGATGGTCGAAATCCGTGCAGCCGTCGGCACGGACTACGCCATGTATGCGGTCGCCAACCGTGAGTTGCTCGACCTGGCATTGAGCGGTCAGTCGGTGCTGCAACCGGCTTGATCCCTCGGTAAAACAAAAGCCCCCGCCTCGTGAGAGGCGGGGGCTTTTTGTTGGCGCCACATTCATCAAACCCCACACACCCAATGTGGGAGCTGGCTTGCCTGCGATAGCGGTCTTTCAGTAACAGGAAGGCTGCCGACCCACCGCTATCGCAGGCAAGCCAGCTCCCACACTTGATCTTCCAGCGTTAACGACTACCCAAACACGGCTGGATAACTTTTTTTAACCCATCGTTGTTTGCCGGCAATGTGAAGGTTGCCGTCAGCGGCTTGCCGCCTGCCATGGCGGGCGCCAACCAAAGTTTCAGCGTCTGGCCCCGTGAGGCATCACTGGCCCAGTAGGCCAGTTCATCACGCGGCACTTGGGTGCTGAACGCAAAGACGGTTCCTAGCTGGAAAGACCCGGCGTAAGCCCAAACGCCGCTGACCGAAAGCTCAATGGCCGTGCGGGTTCCTGTGGCAATACGCAACGGCCCACTGGTACTGGCGTCTGGACCATGAAAGGGTTCAATATCGAAGCCCAACGATTGCGGCTCTATTTGCAGCGCCAGCCCGGCCGTTGGGTTTCGCGGGTGGCAGCTGATTTCCAGGCTGGCCTTGGTGTGGAAGTTGTTGTAAGCGCTGTCACCAAAAGTCCGTGCGGTGGTCAACATCGGGTTGTCGACGTCGGGCCGCTCAAGCAACCACACGGGGTGCGCGGGTGTGATGATTACGTCGTCACCGGCGTGTGCGTAAACCGTGAGCGATGGTATGAAAAGAGCTGCGAGCAACGTAAAGGCAAAGGGTTGCATCGAAGTATTCATCCGTAGGTGGGCCTTGATGTAAGGAATGAATGCATTCTGCAGCTTAGCGGACGCTCGTTATGTCGGGCGTTTCCCAAGCGGGAGTAGTTTGTCTTCCAGGTGATCCAGATGCCGGCTCATCAGGCTTGTCGCGCTGCGCACGTCGCGTTGCTCCACCGCATCGACAATCGCCAGATGCTCCTGCCACGCGCAGTAGGTGCAGGCTTTCGCTTCATATTGCGCAATGATCAATGACGTCAACGGCACCAGGCTGTTGAGGAATTGCGCCAACGGGGCGTTGCCTGCCATCTGCGCCAATTGCAGATGAAACTCCCCCGATAATCGAATGGCCGGCCCGCGCTGGTCGCGTTCGATGCAGTCGCGCTCCCGTGCAATCAACTCGCGCAGCTGGCGTATCTGCGTGGTGGTCGCCTGGGCGCACGCCAACTGCACCACGGTGATCTCGGTCATCCGCCGTGCTTCCAGGATCTGCCGCGTCTGTTGCGCATCCGGCGCCGCCACCTGGGCGCGCTGGTTGGGGCGCAGGATGATCACTTGCTGGTGGGACAGTTTGGCCAGCACACGGCGAATCACGCTGCGGCTCACACCAAAGGTTTCGCCCAGGCTCTCTTCGGTAAAACGGCTGGCCGGGGCGATGCGTTGTTCGAGGATGGCGTCGAACAGGCGTGGGTAGATGTCATCCACCGACAGTTTTTTGCCGCCAACCAGGCGCAGGGCAGGGAGGACGGCATTGCGTTGCAGGGCGTGGGCGCTCATGGTCGGTCTCCAAAAAATCAGCTGCCCAGATGGTCGTCCGGGATGTTCAAACGAATGCCCATGCGCAGGCCTTCCTGGAGGATGTGCCGGCGCATTTCGGCGCTGGCCAGGGCGCTGTTCTTGTTGCGGATGGCGCGCACCACGGCGTCGTTCTCCTGCAGGCGTTCGGCCAAGTGCTCGGGCGAATTGCGCAGTACCTGGGCGCTTTGCTTGAGGGCGTTGCTGGTCTGCTGCACCACGTTCTGGAAGATCGGGTTGGAGGTCAGCGCGAACAGCTCTTCGTGAAAGCCGATGTAAGCGTTCATACCCGCTTCGGCGTCGCCGGCCTCCAGGGCTTCGCGCATGTCCATCAAGGTCAGGCGCAATTGGCCGACTTCCTTGCTGCTGATGGACTGGGCCACCAGGCCGACAATAAAGGGTTCGAGGGTGTAGCGCAGTTGCAGGATATCTTCGAGGCTGGCGTCGGCCACGGCGTCGCTGGATTGCGGTTCGTTGACGCTGGTTTCCAGCACCACCACGCCTTTGCCGGGCATCGAGCGCACCAGGCCGAGGGTTTCCAGCACGATCACGGCTTCGCGCAGGCTCGGGCGGCTGATGCCCATCTGCTCGGCCAGTTCACGCTGGCCGGGGAGCATGTCGCCCTGGCGCCATTGGCCCCGCTTGAGTGCGGCGCGCAGTTTTTCTACGACTGAATTGACGACGGTTGAAGTGCTGATCACGTCTACGTCTCCTTGGATGTTGCCAATACGATGACGATTCCATGTGGGAGCTGGCTTGCCTGCGATGACTGACTGTCACTTAACATCTTTATGGCTGACCCACCGCTATCGCCGGCAAGCCAGCTCCCACAGTTGAATTATGTTGCTAGAACTCCTGATGCGCCGGCAGCACCGGCTTCTTGGCCTGGAAGGCATACCCTTGCTCGCCGTCGAGCACCTTGTTGGCGCGCTGGATATCAATGTCTTTTTCCCAACGGGCGATGGCCACGGTGGCCACGCAGTTGCCGATCAGGTTAGTCAGCGCGCGGCCGATGCCCATGAACCAGTCCACCGCCAGCACCAGCACCAGGCCGACTACCGGAATCGCCGGGATCGCGGTCAGCGTGGCCGCCAAAATCACCAGCGCCGAGCCCGGAATGCCATGGGCACCTTTGGAGGTGATCAACGACACCAGCAGGATGGTCAGCAAATCAGTCATCGACAGCGGCGTGCCGGTGGCATTGGCGATAAACACAATGGCCAGGGTCAGGTAGATTGAGAAACCGTCGAGGTTGAACGAATAACCGGTCGGAATCACCAGGCCGACGGTGGAGCTGCCAATGCCCAAGTGCTCGAGTTTACGCATGATCTGCGGCAATACCGCGTCGGAGGAGGCGGTGCCCATCACGATCAGCAGCTCTTCGCGCAGGTACTTGAGCAGCGGCAGCATGCGCAGGCCGGACAAACGCATCACCAGGCCCAGCACCAGCCCGACAAAGGCAAAGCAGGTCAGGTAGAACAAGCCCACCAGGCTGCCCAGGTGTTGCAGAGAATCGAGGCCGTAGGTGCTGGTGGTGAAGGCAATGGCGCCGAATACACCGATTGGCGCCAGGCGCACGATCATGCCCATGATGCGAAAGATCACATGGCTAAGTTCGTTGATCAGCCGCGAGATGCCGGAAGCGGCTTCGCCCACCAGGTTCAGCGCGCTGCCGAACAGCACCGAAAACAGCAGCACTTGCAGTACGTTGTTGTCGGCAAAGGCGCCGATCACCGAGTTGGGGATCAGGTCCATCAGGAACTGGCTGGTGCCGCGAATGTGCTGGCCCTTGTCGGCCAGTTCATTGAGGCCGGCGGACGACAGCTGCTCCAAGTGAATATTGGCGCCTTGGCCGATACCGGTGCTGAACGCCATGATCAGGCCGATCACCAGGGCGACGGTGGTCAGCACTTCGAAGTAGATCACTGACTTCAAGCCGATGCGCCCGACCTTCTTCAGGTCGCCGGCACCGGATATACCGCTGACCACCACGCAGAATACGATCAGGCCGATCAGCATTTTGATCAGCTTGATAAAGCCGTCACCCAGGGGTTTGAGTTGCGAGGAGAATTCGGGAAGGGCCAGGCCGCAGATAACGCCTAACATCAGGCCAATCACGACTTGCAGGAAAATCGAACGCGAGCACCATCTGAGCATGGGAGGGATCTCTATTCGGTGCCCTGGTGGTTCCAGGGCTTAATTGTTGTGGTCTTACCGGTATGTCCAGTGCGAGGCCAGTCTACGCCGGGTTTTTTTCAAATCACAAGTAAATATTCGGCGGTTGCCAGGTCCCGGTCTGACCAGTTGGTCGGTATGGGTGATGCTTGAGCGGTTGGCAGGTAATATTTTTTTTCGCTTATCATCCGCGCCTTGATTGGCGAGGTGACACATGGATAGACCCGGGCTGACCACCGACGCAGCAGGCCAGACGCACTGCACCTGGCGCACTGCCGCACCTGAATATCCGCGTTACCACGACCACGAGTGGGGCGTGCCGGTGGCAGACGATACCCAGCTGTACGAGAAAATTTGCCTGGAAGGTTTTCAGGCGGGCATGGCGTGGATCACCATTTTGCGCAAGCGCGAGCAGTTTCGGGCGGCGTTTGAAGGGTTTGATTTTCGCCGCGTTGCGCAATACGGCGAGGCCGATATCGAGCGGCTGATGAACGACCCAGGCATCGTGCGCAACCGCGCAAAGATCGTCTCGACCATCAACAACGCGCGCCGGGCCTGTGAACTGGTGGACGAAACCGGTTCGCTGGCGCGCTGGTTGTGGGCATTTGAACCTCCGCCAGAGGAACGCCCGGCGGTGGTGGACATGGCTTACTGGACCGGCAACCCGACGTCACCGGCATCGGTGCGCTTGTCCAAGGCCTTGAAGAAACGCGGCTGGACCTTTGTTGGCCCCACCACGATGTACGCGCTGATGCAGGCGATGGGCATGGTCAATGATCACCTGGAGGGGTGTGTTTGCCGAGCGCGCATAGAGACGCTACGCCAACAGTTCAAGCGCCCTTGAGTCAACGACTGCCGCTCCCACAGGGGATTGGCAGTGCCTGCAGGCTCTGGTCAGGACAGGAAACCACCGTCCACATTCAGCGACACACCGGTGGTGTAGCTGGACGCATCGCTGGCCAGGAACAGCACCGCACCGGCCATCTCGCTTGGGTCGGCCACGCGCTTGAGCGGGATCTGCGCCAGGGCCATCTTCAGGATCGAGTCGTTCTTGACCAGCGCCGAGGCGAACTTGGTGTCGGTCAGGCCCGGCAGCAGCGCATTGCAACGGATGCCGAACGCCGCGCATTCCTTGGCAAACACCTTGGTCATGTTGATCACGGCGGCCTTGGTCACCGAGTAGATGCCCTGGAACACACCCGGGGAGATGCCGTTGATCGAGGCCACGTTGATGATGCTGCCGCCGCCGTTGTCGCGCATCAGCTTGCCGGCTTCCACTGACATGAAGAAGTAGCCGCGAATGTTCACGTCAACGGTCTTCTGGAACGCGCCCAGGTCGGTGTCCAGTACGTTGCAGAATTGCGGGTTGGTTGCGGCATTGTTGACCAGGATATCCAGGCGCCCGAACTGCTCACGGATACCGGCGAACACCTGGGTAATCTGCTCCATTTCACCAATATGGCAGGCCACGGCGGTGGCTTTGCCGCCGGCGGCGATGATCGCATCGGCCACGTGCTGGCAGCCTTCGAGCTTGCGGCTGGAGACGATCACATGCGCACCTTGCTGGGCCAACAGCTTGGCGATGGCTTCACCGATGCCACGGCTGGCGCCGGAAACAAATGCGATTTTGCCGTCGAGGTCGAACAGGTGGGTCTTGGACATGCTGGGTTCCTTGCTCTTGTAGTCAGAGGGCTGATTTAGCGATGACATTCAGGCTCATTTGCTCCAGCAGCTTGTTCATATGGATGAACTGCGCAAAGCGTTTGTCCTGGGTCTGGCCGTGGAAAAAACGGTAGTAGATCTGCTGCACAATGCCGGCCAAACGGAACAGGCCATAGGTGTAGTAGAAGTCGAAATTGTCGATCCGGATGCCGGAGCGTTCGGCGTAATAGTCGACGAATTGGCGACGAGTCAGCATGCCCGGCGCATTACTGGGTTGGCGGCGCATCAGTTGTACCGGCGCAGGGTCCGCGGCTTCGATCCAGTAGGCGAGGGTGTTGCCCAAGTCCATCAGCGGGTCGCCCAACGTGGTGAGTTCCCAGTCCAGTACGCCGATGATCTGCATCGGGTTGTGCGGGTCGAGAATCACGTTGTCGAAGCGGTAGTCGTTGTGCACGATGCTGGCGGTCGGGTGGTCAGCCGGCATCTTGTCGTTGAGCCACGCGCGCACCTTTTCCCAGCTGGGTGCGTCGGGCGTCAGGGCTTTTTCGTAGCGGTCGCTCCAGCCGCGAATCTGACGGGCTACATACCCTTCGGGCTTGCCCAGGTCGGCCAGGCCACAGGCGGCGTAATCCACCTGGTGCAGTTCAACGAACTTGTCGATAAAGCTTTTGCACAGTGCCTCGGTCTTGGCCGCGTCCAGGCCCAGTTCGGCCGGCAGGTCCGAGCGCAGGATGATGCCGTTGACGCGCTCCATCACATAGAACTCGGCGCCGATCACCGATTCATCAAGGCAGTGCACATAGGCTTTGGGGCAATACGGGAAGCCGTCCTTGAGCTGATTGAGAATGCGGTATTCGCGGCCCATGTCGTGGGCGGACTTGGCTTTGTGGCCAAACGGCGGGCGACGCAGCACGAATTCCTGGCCGGGGTATTCCAGCAGGTAAGTCAGGTTGGACGCGCCACCGGGGAACTGGCTGATTTTGACCGGGCCGGCAAGGCTCGGAATATGCGCCTTGAGGTAGGGATCGATGAGGCTGGCATCAAGTTCTTCGCCGGGGCGAATCTGGGTCGATTGGTCGTTAAGCGCCATGCTTATCCCTTCTGCTTATTCTAAAGGCCTTGGACTATTGGCTAATCTAATGCGCACCGCCGCCCAGCGACAAGGTCGGGGCGGCTTAATAGGTTAGCGTGTTGGACGATGATCAGTGGGCCTGATGTGCTCAAATCACCAGCATCGCGCGGCCACCGGGATTGCAGGACAGGTTGGCACCGATTTCGACTTTTGCCAGGTCGATGCCAAGGCCGGCGAGCAGGTTGTTGACGATGGGGTCGAGCAGCGGGCCGAGCAGCCCGGCAATCAAACCGCCCAGGGTGGTGAGCAAACCGTTGACCACGCCCGTGACCAGGCCCAGTACGGCGCCCAACAGGCTGGCCATTTTGGGCGGGTGGTTGATCAGTTGGACGCCGGTGAGTGTTTCCTTGAGGCTGCTGACCGCGTTCGAGCTGGCGAATGCGTAATAGAGCGGTTGCTGGTTGATAGCGGGCGGGTCGGTGTAGGTGTGCGCACGCGCGCTTTTCAACACTTCGCTGTCGACTCGGACGCCCAGGCCGCCCGCGGCAAAGGCCTGCCTGTTGCCGCACACGCCGGTGCCGCGCTTGCAGGTTTTAGTGCCGATATCCACCAGCGGGTACTCGTCTACCTTGAGTGTTTCGGTGGATGAGTACAGGTTCTTGGGGTCAACCTGGCCAATCATCGCGCGCAATGCCGAGGTTTCGCCGAGTACCGACAACGACTTTTTACCGCTGTCGCAACGGTAGCCGGTGACCCTGGCGCTGCCGCCGGCCGCTTCCAGGGCGATATTGAGGGTGTCGCCGATTTCCAGGCTGGCGACCAGGCAGCAATTGGGGTCGAGCAAGCCAAACAGCCCGCCCAACAGGTCACTGAGCGCCTGCACCACGCCCCCCAGCAGGTTATTGACCAGGGTGACGATCGGCAATTTGACCGAGATCAAGGTGCGCACTTGGGCGGTGCGCACATAGATGGGCTGCCTGGCGATATCTTTGGGGTTGCCGATGCTGGAAACCTGCCCCGGCTCGATCACTTTGGTCGACAGGGTCACGCCGAGCAGGCCCAGCACATTGACCGGCAGCTCCACGGCAACCGCGCTGGCTTTGTTCGACAGTTGCACAAAACCCTGGATCAGGTTGAACAGTTGCAGGTTCACATCCAATGCAGTTTTGTCGGTGCCGTTCTGGATATTGATCAGGTCGCCCAGGTGCAGGATCTGCGAGCCCGGCGCAATCAGCTTGATGGCTTCCAGGTCGTTGATCACCACGTTGACCGCATCACCGCCCAGCTTGAGCACATCAATGGCCGCCTGGATCAGTTGGCCGACGGTGGCGTCGGTCTTGAGCAACTGGTCGTAGTTGCCGGCGCTGACTTTCAATTCGATGGCCAGGGCATCCAGGTACTTGAGCAGGCTGATATCGGTATTAAGCAAACCGTTCCAGCCCACTGCGTCCAGTTGCAACTTGCCGCCCAGCAGGCCACCGATCAAGGCGTTAAGGGCAACAGACTGGGTGCTGTCCACGGTCAATAAGGTGCTGCGAACCGTGAGCTGGGCAACCGTGGGGGTTGGCGCGGCGGCGACGGCAGTGGCGCTCAGCAGCGTTGTGAGGTTGACGGATTGGCGCGAGAACAGGGTGAGCACGCCATGGGCAAGGCTGGTGTGCACGCGATGGGTGGCAACCACCCGGATGGCGTCGGTTTTGTTCGGGTCGGCGCTGAACGTGCGCATAAAATCTGCGCCGGTGGCGAGGGTGCCGCAGGCGGTGGCCAGGGTGCGATTGTCGTCGAGGCTGAAGTTGTTGCGCGCCGCGCTTTCAGTTGCAAACTGCGCAGCATTGTTGGCGGGCGCCGCACAAGTGCCGCTGCGGCTTACCGCCTCCAGCGCCGCGGTGTCGGCCACACGCTGCAATTTGCGCTTCTCCAGGTACAGGCGACCGCTGTCGACCACCAGCAGCAGAAACAGCAGCGCAATACCGAGGGTTAACGCGCCTATCAGGCCGATGGCGCCGCGCTGGCGGGCCGGGCCGAGTCCATGGCCAATCATTGTGCGTTCCTTCGCCGGTCCTGCACCGACGTCCTGAGCATACCCGCAAGCAGTGTAGTCAGGTTTTGCGCCGGCGCTGGCTAATCGCTACTAGTTGCGCGGCGGCAGGGTAACCGGTGTCAGCACTGGGCGGCCGGCGAAGTATTCCACCAGGTTATCGGCCACGCGTTGCACGGTGTCGTGGGCCGCTTCCGGCGACAGGCCGGCGACATGGGAGGTGAGCACGGTATTGCTCAGGCGCTTGAGGGCGTCGGGCACTTTCGGTTCATCGTCGAACACATCCAGCGCGGCGCCGCCGATACGGCGTTGTTCCAGCGCAGCCACCAGGTCGGCGGTCACCACCACGCTGCCACGTCCGATGTTCACCAGGTAACCGTTCGGCCCCAACGCGTCCAGCGCGTGGCGATCAATCAAATGGCGGGTGCCGGCCCCGCCCGGCGTGGCCAGGATCAGGAAGTCCGAGGTGCGCGCCAGCTCCACGGCGGTTGCGCAATAGGTGTAGTCCACATCATCGCGGGGCTGGCGGTTGTGGTAACTCACTTCCATGCCAAAACCGAGGGCGGCACGCTTGGCAATCTCCATGCCCACTGCGCCGAGGCCGAGAATGCCCAGTTGCTTGCCACCCAGGGAAGGGCGCATCACTTTCGGCCATTCGCTGCGCCGCACCGCCGCGTCAGTCTGGGGAATGCCGCGCACCAGCGCCAACAGCAAAGCCATGGCGTGGTCAGCTACCGACGGCGCGTTCACGCCAGCGCCGTTGGTGACCACGATCCCGCGATTGCTTGCCGCTTGCAGATCCACGTGCTCATAACCTGCGCCGATCACGCAGATAATTTCCAGCAACGGCAGCGCCGCGATTTCTTCGGCATACAGCCCCAGCGGGCCACGGGTGAGTACCGCCTTGATCTGCGCGCCGTGGGCCTTGATCGCTTGGGCACGCTCGGCCGGCGTCGGCGCCAGAATCACATGAAAGTCATTGCTCTCGATGATTTGCAGGTATTCGTTGATGGTTTCAACCAGGACCAGAACAGTGGTGGGCATCGCAAGGCTCTTCCTGAAAGGTTTGATAGGACGAGTATGCGGGATTTGTAAGACGGAACGATCTGCTCAATCAGAAAAATCCCGCACAGGTGACGCTAGAACTCGATATCCAGCGCTTTCACCCGCTTCACAAATGCTCCCGCCAAGGTCGCATTGTGATGCTCAATGATCGCCAGGGCCGACAAGGTCGGGGTGTTCATGCAGGTATGACCGTCCTCGGGCAGCACCACCGAAAACCCAAGCTCCACTGCTACGCGGCACGTGGTGTCGATGCAAAACTGGGTTTTCATGCCGACCACCACCAATTCGTCGACCTGCGCTGCCGCCAGTTGTTGCGCCAACTCGGTGCCCAGGAAGCAACTGGGGCGGGTTTTATTGAACAGGTGGTCGCGCGCTGCGTCCACCTCGAGGCCGTGCCACAGCTGCCAGAGCGGGCTGCCTGCTGCAATCGGCGAACCCGCCGGGCCGGTGTGGCGGGCGGCGAAGATGGGGGCGCCGGCGTTGCGGGCGCGCTGGATAAGCTGATTGATGGTGCCCAGCACGCGCTCGCGCTCGAAGGGGGATTCCGGCCCGTCGTATAAACCGGTTTGCATATCGATGATCAACAGGGCGTTTGCCATGGTCTTGCTCCTTGCAGTGGCCAGCGGGCGGGGCAATAAAAAGGCCCCGTCCATTACTGGCGGGGCCTTGGGTTGTTGCTGGGTGTCTTTAGCTCTGGCACCCACAGCAACCGCACGACCCGCCATAAGCGGTCGTGGTGGTGGTGCGGGTGAGGCCGGGCTGAATTAAGTTCATGGCCTGATCATGCTGGGGAGGGCGCGTGGCTGTCAACGGCGCTGTCCGAGTTCTGCTCTTGCAGCAGGGTATTTCTTGCAGCCTCAAGGAATTCATCTGACAAACTGCTGCCGCGTGTCGCACGGGCGAGGGTGAGCGCGCCAATCATCATTGCGTACTTGGCGAGCATCGCCTCGCGGTCTTCATCCTGAAGCTGCGCAAAAACCTGCAGTGACTGTTCAACACCCTCAATAAAGGTATGTTGCAACGCCGTGTCAGCGGGCTCATGGCACATGTCCGGGGTGAAGGCCGAGATGGGGCAGCCGTCGCCAGGGTTGTCACGGTGCCTGGTGGAAAAATACGGGCGCAGGATGGCTTCGCGGGCGGCGCGCACATCATCACTGCGGCTGATTTTTTCCTGCCAGCCCTGGTTCGATTGTTCGAATGCCTTTTGGCACGCCTCGGTGGCCAGCGCTTCCTTGGATGCGAAGTGCCCATAAAAACCGCCGTGGGTCAGGCCGGCTGCGGCCATTACGTCAGACAGGCTGATACCGTGCAAGCCGCGCTCTCGGAAGAGGTGCGTGGCTGCCTCGACGATGATTTCGCGGTTGAGTTCGGCTTGTTTGCGGGAGACGCGCGGCATGGCTGGGTTCTCAGGATGTAGGCGGACACTGCCTGAAACGTACAGGAATGGGGGGGATTCTAAAATAGATTTGTTGTGGAATGTATTCTCCATGGGCTGCCGTGGTGTTTGAAACGGCAGCCCCTGCATCGCGACTACTGAGTGGTTTGCGCTTGCCGCGCCTTGGTTTGTTCCGCTTGCGCAATGGGCATGAAGTCGTAGGTAGGGAAGAATTGCGTGGTGTAAACACCCCAGGCGGTGTTTTCGATCGCCAGGTTTACTTCTGCCAGGCGCGACGCGGGCAGGCGCAGGACGATGACCTGCCCGATGCCCATGGTTATGTTCCAACTCACCACTTCTACACCGGCAGGCGGGAATACTTTGTGAAATTGCTGCTTGGCCAATTGTGCCTTCAACTCACTCAAGGGCCGCGACTGATCATGCTTGAGAAACACCGTTAACATGACGGCGTTATCAGGCGTGGTCGTGTTAACGGTGGTTTGCGTACTGGTTGTGGCGTTGGCTGCGCCGGGAAACAATACGGCGGTTACCAATGCAGGTATTAAAAGCAGTTTGAGAGCGTTGCTGGGGTTCATGTTGGGCACCTTCATTGTTGTTAACGTGCAGGGTGCAGCATTGGGGCGGGGGAATAATGTCATTCGATAGGGCTGTTTTTTTATTGGACCGCTAACGGGTTAACAGCACGGCACGGTGTTTGTGTGAAGTGTGAGCGGGGATCTTAATTTGCACCTTGGCGATGGCTCAATGGCTATGTATGGTTCTGTAACAGTTATAGGTCTATTGAGATGAAAATATAAATTAGATGCAGGACGTGTCTTTTTTTAATGTCGGATGTGTTTTGTAAGTTAGTTGTTTTAAATGGATTCCGGATCCTGCGCCTACGCTGCCCCAGCCCTCGCAAACGGCCGCCCAGGGCCCCCTTGCACGCCTGCACCGGCTAACCATTCCTCAGCTAAGTCTTTGCTTATTCGAGAGAATCCCGGACAATCCGGCCCCTTCTATGGACGGGGCGCTGCCTGTCAGGTTTTTCTGACTCGCCCCGGCCGTGTAAATGCGGAGATCCGACCGGATGAATGATCAGGCCAATAGCGTCGATGAACGCTATGCAACGACACCTGCAACCCTCACAAGCTGGAGCCGCCAGGACACCACCTGGATGCTTGGCCTGTTCGGCACCGCCATTGGCGCCGGTACTTTGTTTTTGCCGATCAACGCCGGCCTGGGCGGCTTCTGGCCCCTGGTGATCCTGGCATTGCTGGCGTTCCCGATGACGTTCTTCGCTCACCGTGGCCTGACGCGCTTCGTGCTGTCCGGCCGCGCCGGCTCCGACATCACCGACGTGGTTGAAGAGCATTTCGGCCTCAAGGCCGGTGCGCTGATCACCTTGCTGTACTTCTTCGCCATCTTCCCGATCCTGCTGATCTACAGCGTGGCCCTGACCAACACCGTCAGCAGTTTTATGGAACACCAACTGCACATCCTGCCGCCGCCACGCGCGATCCTGGCCTTTGTGTTAATCCTCGGCCTGCTGGCCGTGGTGCGTTGTGGCGAGCAAGTGATCGTCAAGGCCATGAGCCTGATGGTGTATCCGTTCATCGTTGCCTTGCTGTTCCTGGCGGTGTACCTGATTCCGCACTGGACCGGCGGCATCCTCAGCACCGTCAGCGAAGTCCCGGCACCCTCAGTGCTGCTCAATACCCTGTGGCTGGCGATACCGGTGATGGTGTTCTCGTTCAACCATTCGCCGATTATCTCGGCTTTCGCGGTTGACCAGAAACGCCAGTACGGCGCCAACGCCGATGCGCGAAGCTCGCAGATCCTGTGCCGTGCGCACCTGTTGATGGTGGCCATGGTGCTGTTCTTCGTGTTCAGCTGCGTACTGACCCTGTCGCCGGCGCAGTTGGCTGAAGCGAAAGCGCAGAACCTGTCGATCCTGTCGTACCTGGCCAACCACTTCGACAACCCGACCATCGCCTTCGCCGCGCCGTTGATTGCGTTCGTGGCGATCGCCAAGTCGTTCCTGGGCCACTACATCGGCGCCAGCGAAGGCCTCAAGGGCCTGGTGCTGAAAACCGGTCGTCGCCCGGCTGCCAAGTCCCTGGACCGCATGACCGCCGCCTTCATGCTGGTAGTGTGCTGGCTGGTCGCCACGCTCAACCCGAGCATTCTCACCATGATCGAAACCCTCGGTGGTCCGATAATCGCGTCGATCCTGTTCCTGATGCCGATGTACGCGATCCGCAAGGTGCCGGCCATGGCCAAGTACCGTGGGCAGGCGTCGAATGTGTTTGTCACCGCTGTAGGCCTGATCGCGATTACTGCGTTGGTTTACTCGCTGCTGTCCTGATAACCGGCAGCAGGCAGCAAAGCCGATTCGCGCACTGCGTGAGTCGGCTTTTTTTGTGTCCGAAAAAAATCCCGATGGCAATGAGGGCTAAGCTGTCGACGTGTTGGTTCCCTTTGGAGATACCCATGGCTCGGCCCCGCCCGCAACTGGTCACAGGCAAACTGGAAAAACTGCACCCTACACAATTGACGGTCGGCATGGCGGAAGTCGCTGCCAAGCGCGACGCTTGGACCAAACTCAAGCGCAAGGAGCGCGCCGCCGCCCTCGACAAACACTGGTTTCCTTGTGTGCTGGGGCCGGACGAGCGCTACTACATCACCGACCATCACCATTTTGGTTTGGCCTTGATTCTGGAAGAGGTCAAGAGTGTGTCGCTGCTGATGCTCAAGGACCTGTCTTTCGTGGAGCGCAGCACCTTCTGGAATGTCATGGCATTCAATCAATGGGTCCACCCCTACGACGCGCGCGGTTTGCGGCGTACCTATGAAGCCATTCCCCGCAAGATAACCGACCTGCAGGACGACCCTTACCGCAGCCTTGCCGGCCTGCTGCGCACCGCCGGTGGTTACGCCAAGGACGCAACACCGTTCAGTGAGTTTTTGTGGGCGGACTTCTTTCGCAGCCGTATCGGCAGCGATGTTGTCAGCCAGCCAAATGCCAAATTGGTGGGCAAGGCCATGACCCTGGCGCGCAGTCAGGAAGCCCGTTATTTGCCTGGGTGGGTTGGGCCGATTGAAAACTGAAACCGTTACGCCCGTTGCCTTACCACCCAATCGTACCCAGGACATCCTTGCCGGGTTGTCCATCGCCGGTTTATTGCTGCCGGAGGCTGTGGCGTATTCCAGCATCGCCGCATTGCCGCCGCAGGCCGGTGTGATCGCCTTGTTCGCCGGGCTGGTGTGTTACGGCCTGCTGGGCACCAGCCGTTTCGCGATTGTGTCGGCCACGTCCTCTTCGGCGGCGGTATTGGCGGCTGCTACCGCCAGCCTGGCCGGGGATGATTCGGCGCTCAGGCTGTCCCTGGCCTTCGGCCTGGTGCTGATCACCGGCGTGCTGTTTTTGCTGGCCGGTTTGTTCAAGCTGGGCGGTGTGACGTCGTTTATCGCCAAGCCGGTGTTGCGCGGTTTTGCCTTTGGCCTGGCGCTGACCATCATCCTTAAGCAATTGGCGAGTGTGGTGGGCGTACACCTGACCGATAACAACCTGATCCGTTTCCTGCCGCAACTACTGGAACAACTTGCGCGCTGGAACTGGCCGGCGGCGCTGGTCGCGGGGGCGGCGTTGCTCGTCTTGTGGCTGTGCGCGCGAATCCCGCGTTTGCCGGGCGGCTTGCTGGTGGTGGTGCTGGGGATTGTTGCCGGGCAGTACCTGGGCTTGCAGGCCCATGGCGTGGCCTTGATCGGCATGATTGATCTGCGTCTGGAACTGGGGCACTTTCCGGTGCTGCCGTTCGCGGATTGGTTGCGCCTGGGCGAGCTGGCCTTTGCCTTGGTCATGATCCTGTATGCGGAGTCCTACGGCTCTATCAGTTCGTTCGCACTTAAACATGGCGACCGGGTGTCATCCAATCGCGATCTGTTGGCGCTGGGCGCGGCGAATCTGGTGTCCGGGTTGTTCCATGGCATGCCCGCCGGTGCGGGCTATTCGGCGACGTCGGCGAATGAGGCCGCCGGCGCCGGTTCGCGCCTGGCGGGCATCATTGCGGCGCTGGTGGTGCTGGTGATCGTGTTGACGGTGCTGCCGTATGTGGCGTTAACACCGGAGCCGGTGCTCGCCGCCATCGTCATCTACGCGCTGGGCCGTGGTTTGAGCCTGCAACCCTTGGGCCGTTATTTCCGGTGGCGCCGTGACCGTTTGCTGGTGGTCTGCGCGGTAGCGGCGGTCCTGGTGTTGGGCGTGCTGGATGGCTTGCTGGTGTCGGTGGCGATCAGCGTGGTGTTGATGTTGCGCCAGATGTCTTCGGCGGATATTCAAGTGCTGGGGCGCTTGGGCGACACTCACGATTTTGTTGACCAACAACACCATGCCGATGCGGTGCAAGTGCCTGGCCTGTTGATTGTGCGGCCCAGCGAAGCGCTGTTCTTCGCCAATGCCGAGCGCATACTGGGTGCGGCGTTGCGCTTGATGCGTCAGTCGCCGGTCGAGGCGGTGGTGTTGAGCCTGGAGGAGTCTCCTGACCTTGACGGCACCAGTATCGAGGCGCTGGCAGCGTTTTTTGCGCAGGTGCACGGGGAGGGCAAGCGGCTGGTACTGGCGCGGGTGCGGCATGCGGCGATGGAAGTACTGCAAGCCTTGCCCGAAGCCGTTGCGCCACAGGTTTTGCTGAGTGCCTTGAGTGTCGATGGCGCAGTGCAGTTGGCGTTGCACACCAGGTCGTGAGTGCCAATGATCAAAAAGTGTGGGAGCAGGCAAGCCAGCTCCCACATTTGTTTGGTGGGGTTGTTAGCGCTGTATTCCAGGCATAAAAAAACGCCGCGCATCTTGCGATGCGCGGCGTTTTTCAAATCACAACATCTTAGGCTTGAATCACCGGGATGTTGGCGCTTGCTGCGATCTTGCGGAACTCGGCGATCTGGTCGAAGTTCAGGTAGCGGTAAACGTCACTGGCCATGGTGTCCAGTTTCGCTGCGTAGCCCATGTACTCTTCGACGGTCGGCAAGCGACCCAGGGTGGAGGCAACTGCCGCCAGCTCAGCCGAGGCCAGGTAGACGTTCGCGCCATCACCCAGACGGTTCGGGAAGTTACGGGTCGAAGTCGACACCACCGTCGAGTTCGGCTCTACACGTGCCTGGTTACCCATGCACAGCGAGCAGCCCGGCATTTCCATGCGCGCGCCAGCCTTGCCGTAGATACCGTAGTAGCCTTCTTCGGTCAGTTGGTGAGCGTCCATCTTGGTCGGCGGCGACAGCCACAGACGGGTTGGCAGCTGGCCCTTGACCTGCTCCAGCAGTTTACCGGCAGCGCGGAAGTGACCGATGTTGGTCATGCACGAACCGATGAACACTTCGTCGATCTTCTCACCGGCAACGCTGGACAACAGACGGGCATCGTCCGGGTCGTTTGGTGCGCAGAGGATCGGCTCGTTGATTTCGGCCAGGTCGATCTCGATGATTTCGGCGTATTCGGCGTCGGCATCGGCTTCCATCAGCTCCGGGTTGGCAACCCAGGCTTCCATCGCTTGGGCGCGACGTTCCAGGGTACGTGCATCGCCGTAGCCTTCGCCGATCATCCAGCGCAGCAGGGTGATGTTGGAGTTCAGGTACTCGGTGACCGAATCCTTGGACAGCTTGATGGTGCAACCGGCAGCCGAACGTTCAGCCGAGGCGTCGGACAGCTCGAAAGCCTGTTCCAGCGTCAGGTCGTTCAGGCCTTCGATTTCCAGGATGCGGCCGGAGAAGGCGTTCTTCTTGCCTTTCTTCTCTACGGTCAGCAGGCCAGCCTGGATCGCGTAGTAAGGAATGGCATGAACCAGGTCACGCAGGGTGATGCCAGGTTTCATTTTGCCTTTGAAGCGCACCAGGATCGATTCCGGCATGTCCAGTGGCATTACGCCAGTGGCTGCGGCAAACGCGACCAGACCGGAACCGGCCGGGAACGAAATGCCCATCGGGAAACGGGTGTGGGAGTCACCACCGGTGCCGACGGTATCCGGCAGCAGCATACGGTTCAACCAGCTGTGGATGATGCCGTCGCCTGGACGCAGCGATACACCGCCACGGGTCATGATGAAGTCAGGCAGGGTGTGGTGGGTGGTCACGTCGATCGGCTTGGGGTACGCCGCGGTATGGCAGAACGACTGCATGACCAGATCGGTCGAGAAGCCCAGGCACGCCAGGTCTTTGAGTTCATCACGAGTCATAGGACCGGTGGTGTCCTGAGAACCCACGGTGGTCATCTTCGGCTCGCAGTAGGTGCCAGGACGAACGCCTTTGCCTTCTGGCAGACCGCAGGCCTTGCCGACCATTTTCTGCGCCAGGGTGAAGCCTTTGCCGGTGTCGACAGGGGCTTCAGGCAGCTTGAACAGGTCGGTAGGGCCCAGGCCGAGTTCGGCGCGCGCCTTGTCGGTCAGGCCACGGCCGATGATCAGCGGGATACGGCCGCCGGCGCGAACTTCGTCCAACAGCACCGGGGTCTTCATTTCGAAGGTGGTCAGGACTTCGTCGGTGCCGTGTTTGCAGACTTTGCCAGCATGCGGGTACAGGTCGATCACGTCGCCCATGTTCATGTTGGTCACGTCGAATTCGATTGGCAGTGCGCCAGCATCTTCCATGGTGTTGTAGAAGATTGGAGCGATCTTGCTGCCGAAGCAGAAGCCGCCGGCGCGCTTGTTCGGCACGTACGGTACGTCGTCGCCGAAGAACCACAATACCGAGTTGGTTGCCGATTTACGCGACGAACCGGTACCCACCACGTCGCCGACGTAGGCGATCGGGAAACCCTGGCCGCGCATCTCTTCGATCTGCTTCATCGGGCCGGTTTTGCCTTGCTCGTCCGGCACGATGCCTTCGCGTGCCATTTTCAGCATGGCCAGGGCGTGCAGCGGGATGTCAGGGCGGGACCAGGCGTCCGGGGCAGGGGACAGGTCGTCGGTGTTGGTTTCGCCGGTGACCTTGAATACGCGCAGGCTGATCTTGTCGGCCAGGGTTGGGCGGTTGCGGAACCACTCGCCGTCAGCCCAGGACTGGATCACGCCTTTGGCGTGCTCGTTGCCGTTCTTGGCTTTTTCGGCCACGTCGTGGAACGCATCGAACATCAGCAGGGTGTGCTTGAGTTGGGCGGCCGCGACAGGGGCCAGCTCGGCGTCGTCCAGCAGCTCGACCAACGTCACGATGTTGTAGCCGCCTTGCATGGTGCCAAGCAGTTCAACCGCGCGTTTCTTGTCGATCAGGGGAGAAGTGACTTCGCCCTTGGCCAGGGCGGACAGGAAGCCGGCCTTGACGTAGGCAGCCTCGTCAACGCCTGGTGGAATGCGGTTGGTGATCAGGTCAACGAGAAATTCTTCTTCGCCAGCCGGAGGATTCTTCAGCAGCTCGACCAGGCCTGCGGTTTGTTCGGCGTTAAGCGGCTGGGGAACGATACCCAGTGCTGCGCGCTCTTCGATATGTTTGCGGTAGGCTTCAAGCACAGTTATTACCCTCATCAGTGGTCCCACGGGACGCTCATCCAGAAATGAACGGCACGCATGCGCTCGGGGGCTTTTTGGGCCGCAAAGCCAGCGCTGCCGGCATTCCTCACAGAAGCTGCTTTCAAAGTTTTACGCCTGCAGAACGGAGCTGATGAGGGTTGGCGCGGGCTCTGACCTACCGGGTCGAACCTGCGCCAACACCGTTCTGAAGGAACGACTGTGCTCGTGACGCTTTGAAAACAGCTTCCAGCGGATTATTGGCGCCTTACAAGGCCGGATGATTCTACGGCAAAAAAAATCTAAAGGTAAGTTACCTCACCAAGTTTGCTGGGTGATCAACCTTAGACAAAGGGCTAACATGGCGCATCGTTTCGCTGATTTGTGTGCGCTGCCCATGTCCAACCAAGCCATCAAGACCCCCTGCGTCGGCCTGTGCTCCACGGTTTACGGCGATCTCGTGTGCCGCGGCTGCAAGCGCTTTCACCATGAGGTGATCCAGTGGAATGGCTATAACGAAGAAGAAAAACGCGCGGTATGGCTGCGATTGGAACAGCTGTTGGTGCAAGTGATGGCCGGCAAACTGGAAGTCTTCGACCCCAAGATGCTGCGCGGGCAGCTTGAGCAGCGCAAGATTCGCTTTGTGCCGCACCAGTCCGAATACTGCTGGGCCTACCAGTTGATCGCCCGTGGCGCGCGGGTGATTTCCAACCTGGAAGCCTATGGCATGGTGCTGCTGCCGGAGTTTCGTGAGTGGGCGCTGCCGGAACTGCGCGATGCCATTGATCGTGAGTTCTTTATCTTGTCCGAGGCGCATTACCAGCGCTATATCGCGCCGGGGTTCCTGAAGGACGCACTGGGCCACTGACCGCAGAGGTCAATGTGGGAGCTGGCTTGCCTGCGATGGCGGTAGATCAGCCAAAGGTGTGTTGACTGAAAGGTCGCTATCGCAGGCAAGCCAGCTCCCACCTTTGATTTCCAGCGCCCCGTAGATCAAGGCTTGGTCGCCAGCTCCTGCAGGTGATCCATCAACGTCTGCGGCTTGAGCACCAGCACATCACCTTCCACCGCATCCAGCACCACCTCCGCCGTATTGCCGATCAATGCGCCGGAAAGCCCGGTGCGCGCCACCGTACCGATAATGGTCACCGCCGCTTGCAGCGTGTGGGCTGCATGGGGGATCAACACATCCGCCGGGCCTTCCTCGATATGCAGGTGGGTGTCGTCGATATCAAACTCGGCCTGGAACGCCTTGCATTGTTCGCGATAGCGCGCCTCGATGGTTTCCTTGAGCTGGAAGGTCGGGTCTGCCGCCGACAGCATCGGCGACGGATGGGCACTGATCACGTGCAGCTGCGCTTTGGCCAGGCGCGCAATGTCGAAGCCATGGTCGATGATGGTGTTGTGCAGCGCCTGGTGTTCGCTGTCGCTGTTGCCCACATCAATCGCCCCCAGCACCACCTTGTCGGCCCAGGGCGTCGAGGTTTTCACCAGCAGCACCGCGGTAGGGCAGTAGCGCAGCAGTTTCCAGTCTGCCGGCGTCAGCAGGGCCTTTTTCAGTGGGCTGTCGGCAAAGTGCTGCTTGATTACCAGGCCACAACCTTCGGCCTGCTGCACGTCGATGATGGTTTCATGCAGGCTGTCATTCCACGCCTGCTCGGTGGTCACGCTGTAGCCGTCCTCCTGCAGGCCGGACTTGAGCAGGCTCAGCAGCGCCGAATGCTCGTGCTTTTTGTCGCACACCAGCAAATGCAGGTGCGCGCCGGTGACCCCGGCAATCAGCTTGGCGCGCTTGAGCGCCAGGCTTTCGGAATGCTCAGGTTCGATAACCACCAGGATGCTGCGAATGGCTTGCATGGTCGGGGTCTCCAAAAGGGTGGGCCTGGAACAACTATAGTTGCTGCCCGCCAGACGTCATGTTGATGCACATCAAGGCCGGTGGCTGGTGGTCTGCGGCGGGGTCGGTATAATCGCCGGCCTTTTGTGACCCTTTTGCCCGTGAGCCCGATGAACCTGCCCGAAATCCACGAATTCCTCGGCTGCCGCACCCCCGATGCCTGGGTCCAGGCCGCGTTGGCCGATCAGCACACCCTGCTGATCGACCACAAGAACTGCGAATTCAAAGCCGCCAGCACCGCCCTCAGCCTGATCGCCAAGTACCACGCCCATGTGGACCTGATCAGCATGATGTCGCGCCTGGCCCGTGAAGAGCTGGTGCACCACGAACAGGTCATGCGCCTGATCAAAAAGCGCAAGGTAGAGCTGCGCCAATTGCATGCCGGCCGTTACGCCTCGGGTTTGCGCAAGGTGGTGCGCAGCCATGAGCCGGTCAAGCTGGTGGACACGCTGGTGGTCGGCGCCTTTATCGAGGCACGCAGTTGCGAGCGTTTCGAAGCCCTGGTGCCGCATTTGGACGAAGAACTCGGCAAGTTCTACTTCGGTTTGCTCAAGAGCGAGGCCCGGCACTTCCAGGGTTATCTGAAACTCGCCTACCAGTACGGCGACGCCAAGGACATCGCCCAAGTGATCGAACGGGTGCGCGCCGCCGAGCAGGAACTGATCGAGTCACCCGACATCGAGTTCCGCTTTCACAGTGGCGTGCCAGCCTGAGGCGACGGCCACGCCGATCAGCGCGGTGATCCCGGCCAGCAGCAGGATCACCGTTTGCGTGCCCAGCGGCGCCGCCAGCACGCCGATCAACAGGCCCGCCAACGGCTGCGCCAGGTTGTTGAGCAAGGTGATCACGCCGACTGTCTTGCCGAAGTCCTGCACCGGAATCACCCGCTGGCGGGTGCTGCGCATGTACACGTTGAACATCTTGTCGAACCCGGTGATCAGCAGGAACCCCAGGGTGTAAGCCCACAGATTGGGGCTGACGGCCATGATCAACGCCCCGGCCGCGATCATTGAATAGGACAGCCCGCCGAGCACCTTTAACGGCAGGCTGGAACGCGCCAGGTAAAACAGAATAACAATGGTCACCACCGCGCCCGCAGCCTGCAACAACGCATAGGCATCTTTGCCCGCCGCGAACAGGCCGGTGACCATGGCCGCGGACGTGGCCAGCGTGACCCCGATGATCAAGTTGACGCCCACGGCCAGGACAATGATGCGTTTCAGCTCGACCAGGCCGCGGATATGCCCGAAGGCAATGCGCAGCGGTTGCAGCCAGATATCCTGATGCTGCTCAAAGCTCTCCAGGCTGACCGTGGTGTTGCGCTGCCACACCAGCATCGCCAGGTCCGCCAGCACAAACAGCCCGGCAATGCCCACCACTACCCAGGGCCACGCCCACACCTCCAGCATCAGCGCCGCCACCAGCGGCCCCAGCACCAGGCCGGTCTGGTCGGCGATCTGTGAGTAGGACAAGGTCTTGGCATAGGTGTAATGCTTGAAGATATGCGGCATCACCACTTCGCGCGCCATGATGCCCTGGGTCGTCAACACGCCGCACAGCGCCGACAGGATCACCAGCCAATAGATGCCGTCGAACACGCCGTACAACGCCACCGCCAGCACGCATGCCAATGCGCGGTAAACCTGGCTGATATGCAGGATGCGCACCGGCGAGAACTTGTCGCACAATGCGCCGCACACCGGGAACGCCAGGTAACGCGGCAGTGACTCGACGAAAAACGCCAAGCCGGCCCACGACACGCTGTTGGTGGTTTGGAATACGATCAGCGGCACGATAAACAACAGAATCTGGTCCGCCAGCCGCGACAGGAACAGCGAGATAAAAAAAGCCAGGTAGTCCTTGCGCATGGTGCTCTCGTTTCAATCGATCAAAGCGTCAACACACGGGCCGCTCAGTAGCTTGAGCCGCCGGTATCGGTGAGGTTATGGCGCTCATCGCCACGAAGCGGCGGGTTGAACACGCTCACCAGTATCAGATCCTGATGCACGCCACCGCGTAGATAATGCCGGTCATGTTGGTCCAGGACATACATATCGCCCGGGCGGATCGGGTAGATATTGCCGTCCATATCTTCAACCTCACCTTCACCGGCGATGCAGTAACAGGCTTCCAGGTGATTGCGGTAGTGCAGCAGCGACTCTGTGCCAGCACGCACAACGGTATGGCAGACGGTATAGCCCATTCCGTCTTTCTCCGTCAGCAGGCGGTGACTGGTTCCAGCGCCCCATTCAACAAAGTGAGCGGTGTTCTCAATTTCGGTCTTGTTGCGAACAAACATGGTCGTCTCCTGTTAGTGCCGGGCGTTAAGGCAGTGATTGAGTTCTGAAGTGGCACTGGCCAGCATCGCCGAGTCCCAGTGCACGTCACGGTGGGCGGCCATGGTCTGCAGGTCACGCCAATGCCTGTGCAACGGGTTCTCGGTGGTCATCAGCGAGGCGCTGCTGTGTTCGACCAAGCGCCTTACCGCTTCGACGCATTGATGGGTGAGGTAGCTGCGATCACGCTTGAGGGCCAGCAACTGGCGCTCGGTGAGCGCGCGTTTTGCCTGGCCCGACGCATGCAGACGATCGACCAGTGAATCAAACAGCGCACCGGCTGCTGTCAACTGCGCGCGACTGTGGGCAGCACGCTCGAGGGCGATGGCGCAAGGAACTGTGGTGCCTCGTGCCAGTGCCTGGAGGTGCAGCTCATAAGCGCCCTCGGCGCATCCCAGAATTGGGCCGATGATCGACGTCGTGATGAACGGCACGATGGGTACGCAGTACAGGTACTCGTGCCCGGCCCCAGCCGGCCGGTGGCCGGTCCAGAGAGATGACTTCAGGCGGCGTTGCCTCAGCGTCCCCGATCATTATTATTCGTTCTAAATCGGTGTCCCGACCCAGAGTTTCCAGCGCCTCGCAGCCTTGGGTGATGAGGACCCTGGCACCGGTATGCTTGAGTTGGTGAACCAGTTTCTCGCGGCTGTAAGTGGGGTGCGTTGCCGCCGTAATTGCACCCACGCGCAGGACGGCGAGATAAGCGGCAATGAGATCGATGCAGATCGGTGAATACAGGGCGACGCGATCACCTGGTTGAACACCGCTGGCGACCAGCAGTTGGGCTATTTGTGTCGTTCTTGCTTGAAGCATTCCATAGCTGTAATGAACGGCATCGAGCGCAACCGCGCACTTGTGCGGGTGGCGGGAGACGTTATGTTCGATGACCTCGTGATACAAAAGCATGGTGTGTACCTGTATTCAATAACACGCTTAAATAAAGACAGAACGGCTGTGTAAGAGCGGCTCGCTAAATTAAATAAGGGCTGTGTTTGAATAAGGCGTTGAGGCAAGCGCAAGGGGCAGCAATCGATAAAAGTTGCGAGCGCACGATATCAACTCCTTTGATATTTATTTTAATTATCTTCCATGATTTTCATCGGCAGGTGTCGCTGAAAAGTGCATGGATAGTTTCATTGGCATTGTTGGGCTGTCAACGACGGCCGCGTCACTGTTTTGTCACTGCGTCGTGACAATTTAAGGCGTTTGCTCAATGAATGTTAGTGTCGAAACTTCCGAAAATGACGTGAGTTATGGCTGTCGGAAAAATCACCATCTTGCTTGGGCAAGGCTGCGAACGCCGCGATTTGATACGTTAAAAACTCCGGGTGAAATGTTAAAAACCTTTAAAAGCATGAAGGTTGTTCGAAAGCCCCCAACAAAGGCGTTTTTTGCCGCGCCCAGTACCTTTTCGGGCCAGCTTGCCACCTATAATGCTCACACTTCAATCCGCGCATCCACACTGAGAACTTATGGAAAACCTGGGTCTGGGCAAGGTCCTGCTCGTTGAGGACGATGAAAAGCTGGCAGGGCTGATCGCGCACTTCCTGTCGCAACACGGTTTCGAGGTGCGCGTGGTGCACCGGGGCGATGAGGCGCTGGCGGCCTTTCTCGATTTCAAACCCAAGATTGTGGTGCTCGACCTGATGCTGCCGGGCCAGAGCGGGCTGCATGTGTGCCGGGAGATTCGCAATGTGTCCGACACGCCCATCGTCATTCTCACCGCCAAGGAAGACGACCTGGACCACATCCTGGGCCTGGAGTCGGGCGCCGACGACTACGTGATCAAACCGATCAAGCCGCCGGTACTGCTCGCGCGCCTGCGCGCCTTGCAGCGCCGTCAGGTGCCGGAGCCCACGGTGCGCGGCGCGCTGGAGTTTGGCCGACTGTCGATTGATCGCAGTTGCCGCGGCGTCAGCCTGGGCGGTGAGGCCATCGACCTCACCACCATGGAGTTCGAACTGCTGTGGCTGCTGGCCAGCAACTCGGGAAAAATCCTTTCGCGCGACGACATTCTCAACCGCATGCGCGGCATTGCCTTCGACGGCCTGAACCGCAGTGTCGACGTGTACATCAGCAAGTTGCGCAGCAAGCTCAACGACAACCCGCGCGAACCGGTGTGCATCAAGACCATCTGGGGCAAGGGGTATTTGTTCAATCCGTTTGCGTGGGAGGTTTAGATGCTGCGCCTGTTTCTGCGCCTGTATGTGATCCTGGCGCTGGGGTTGGCCGGGGCGATCTGGCTGGTCAACTACACCTTCGATGAGTTATTGCCCGAAGCCAACGAAGTCTATAACCGCGAAGCCTTGCGCGGGCCGGCCTACGGCCTGGTCGAGCAACTGCGCCCGGTGCAGGGCGCGGCCCGCGATGCGCGCCTGGCCGAGCTGCAACCCCATTACGGCCTGCGCCTCAAGCTGGTGGCACGCGACACCCTGGCGCTCACTGACCGCGAACAACAACTGCTGGCCGGCGGCCAATTGGTGGTGCGCGGCGACTTCATGGAATTTCTGGCCACCATTGATGGCGGCCCGCAGCTGCTGCAGATCAAGCTGCCGGAAGAGCCCAAATGGTTGTACCTGTGGGCCTATGGCTTTCTGGGTGTAAGCCTGGCCATCGTCCTGTATTTTTGGGTACGCCCGCACTGGCGTGACCTGGAGCATATTCGCCTGGCCGCGCAGCGCTTTGGCGATAACGACCTCGGCTCGCGCATCCTGCTGCCACGCCGTTCGACCGTGCGCGAGCTGGCCGGGCACTTCAACCAGATGGCCGAGCGCATCGAAAGCTTGATCGCCAACCAGCGTGAGCTGACCAACGCGGTGTCCCATGAGTTGCGCACGCCGATTGCGCGCTTGTCATTTGAGCTGGATCAACTCAAGCAACAGGCCGACCCACGCCAGAGCCGCGAACTGATCGCCGATATGTACGCTGACCTTGGCGAGCTGGAAGAAATGGTCTCCGAACTGTTGACCTACGCCAGCCTGGAGCGCGGCGCCACCCAGGTCACTCGGGAGAATATCGAAGCCCACAGCTGGCTCGACAGCGTGATCGGCAGCGTGGCGCTGGAGGCCGAGGCAGCCGGGGTGCAGTTGTCGTTGCGCACCTGTGAGGTCGACTTTATCCAGATCGAGCCGCGCTTTATGGCGCGTGCAGTGATCAACCTGCTGCGCAATGCCATTCGCTACGCTGAGCGCCGTGTAGAGGTGTCGCTGGTCAAGTTCGGCAATGGCTACGAAGTGCGGGTCAATGACGACGGCCCTGGTGTGCCGATGGAGGGGCGGTCGAAGATCTTCGAACCCTTCCTGCGCCTGGATGCCAGCCGCGATCGCCGCACCGGCGGCTTTGGCTTGGGCCTGGCGCTGGTCAAGCGCGTCAGCCAGTGGCATGGCGGGCAGGTAGAAGTGCTGGATTCGGAGTGGGGCGGGGCTTCATTCAGGATGACATGGGCGTACGCCGAGTAAAGCTCGGGCCTAGCAGGGTACAGGTGTGATAACCCCTTCAATGTGGGAGCTGGCTTGCCTGCGAATACGGTGTATCAGTCAACAGATCAATTGACTGACACACAGCAAGTCTGCTCCCACAGATTCTGATGGTGTTATCCGATCAGAACGTATATTCCAAAACCCCCATCACCGACGTCTGCAACCGTCGCTCCACGATCGGGCTCTTGCCCGCTTCATCCGCCAGGTACTGCACATCCAGCAAGGTCGAGAACTGGGTGTGCTCGCTGATCGGCAGGCTCCACACCAGGTTCAGGCCATTGCTGATATTGCCCGCGCCGGCCTTGTAGGCTTTGAAGCGGCTTTGCGCGGCCTGGCCGGTGGTTACGCCATACCAGGTCTGCAAGTAGTTGCGGTCGCCAAAGTGGCTGCTGAGGCTGGCATCCACCGAACCGTAGCGACCTTCGTACAGGTTGGTGCCCACGCTCAGTTCCAGGTGGGTGTAGGCCTTGCCGGTGTCTTTTCGGTCGTTCTCCTTGAGGGCATGTTCCAGGGTCGCGCCAACAATCACACCGCCCAGGTTATAGCTGGCGTTGACGCCCAATTGCGGGCGGGCCTTGATCTCGCCCATGCCTTTAAGGCGTTTGGAGCCGGCATGCAGGCGCTCGTTTTTGTCCTTGCGCGCGGCGCTTGCGCCGACATACGCACTGAAGCTCAGGGCGTTGCCTTCGTAACCCCAGCCCAGGCCCTTGTCGGTGTCGAGGAAAATCCCCCACGGGCTCACGACTTTGCCGCCCAACAGTGGCGCGGTCATGCGTTCGTCGCTGCCGCTGTAGCGCGGCAGGTTGCCCACGCCGGCCTTGAGGCTGTATTGCCAGTCTTCGGCAATCGCCGTGTCTGCAGCCGCGAGCAGGCACAGTGAGGTGAATGACAGGCAGAGGTTTTTTGAGCGCATCCGGGTATTTGTCCTTGTTAAAAATTCAAGAGGTTGTTGGGCGATTGCGTGCGTTTGAAGGAGTAACCCGAGGCGCTGAGGCCGTTGACCTGGCGGCTGACGGTATCGCCCAGGCCGTAGCCGTTGCCGGCCAGCACCGCGTGGGCGTTGTCGACGGGAAGCAGGATGTAGTCGGTAAGCGGCTCGTTGTGCAGTTGGCCGCGAATCACCAGGAAGCCTTCTTCCAGGCGCACGCTGATGCCGCTCAACGGCGCGTCGGGTTCATGGGTGTTGAGCACCTGATAGGTGCCGATGGTGGAGGCCCAGGCCAGCGGCAGCGGCGGCGGGTCGATGCGTTCACCGATGGCCAGGCGTTGGCCGTGGCTGCGGGCGGTGAGCACTTGGCGGCCCTGCACCGTGACCACGTCCAGCTGAACGCGGCCCAAATCACCGAGGTCCTTGAGCCAAAAGCCCAGGACTTTTTTCTGCGCGCGCAGCCAGCCGTGTTCGTCGCGCAATAACTCAAAGTCAAAGCCGGCCAGTTCTCCGCTCAGCCGATTGCCCTCATCCTTGACCCGGAATACGCCCCAGGCCGTGGCATAAAACCCGGCCAGGCGCTTGCGGTCGACGGCGGCCGGCACCTGGCGCAACTTGAGCCCATGGCTGGGTGCCTGGCAGTCGTCGGCGCACACGGCTTGCCCGGTTTGCGCCTGGAGCAACAGGCGCAGGGTCTCGGTGGCCAGGCGTGCGACCAGTTCTTCGGCATTGCTGTCATTGGCCATGATGATCACCGCCAGTTGCTGGTCGGGCAGCACGCTCAACTGCGCGGCAAAATCATCACCGCCGCCACTGTGCTGGTAGGTGCGCACGCCGGGGGCGACGGGTTCATCGCCGCAGGGTGCGAGGAACCAGCCCAGGCCCATCCGGCAATCGAAGTCCAGGGCATTGCCAGTGTTTTGCTGGGTGAACATCTGATCAATCGACGGGCTCTCAAGCACGCGGGTGCCTTTATAGAGGCCATGGGCAAACAGCATCTGCACGTAGTGGCTGAGGTCTTTGGGGCTGGCCCACAAGCCGCCGGCGGCCAGGTCGCGCACCTGCGCATCGGTACTCGCCACGCCGTCTTCGTAACCGAGGGCGCGAAAGCTCAACTGCGTGCCGGTGCCGACAAAACTCGACTGGTTCATCTCCAGGGGCTGGAGCAGGCGACTTTGCAACTGGGCTTCAAAACTTTTGCCGCTGCTGCGCTCGATCGCCGCACCCACCAGCGAATAACCGAGGTTGGAATAGGCCACCTGCGAGCCCGGCGGGCTGCTCAGCCACACGCCCGACACGCGCATCGGCATCTGGCCCATGGCATAGGTGCTGCGCACGTCGCGCAAGTGTTCACTGGGCAAACCGGATTGATGACTGAGCAAGCGGCGCAAGGTGATGTCGCGGTCGGCGGCGGCCTGGTCGGTGTGAAAGCGCGAACGCACGTAGAACTCGCGCAGGGTCTGCTGGATGGGCGCGTCGAGGGCCAGGCGCTGCTGCTCGACCAATTGCAGCGCCGCCGTGGCCGTCAGCAGTTTGGAAATGCCGCCGGCGCGAAACGCCGTGTTGGCGGTCACCGGCACCCCCTGTGCCTTGTCGGCCAGGCCAAAGCCGCGCGCCCAGATCAGCTCCTGGCCATTAACCAGCGCAATCGACAAACCGGGCACATTCTCGCGGGCCAGGTCTTTGGGAATACGCGCTTGCAGGTAGCGGATGATCGCGCCGTAATCGCCCTTGGGAATCGCCGGCGGGGCAGGCGGCTGCACGTGGCAGCCGAGCGTGCCCAGCAGGCAACCCCATAACGGAATACCGCGCAATGTGCGAAACATGAAGAGCACCCGGATGGTGGTTTGGATGCTCGAATGCTAGGGCCATGCCGGCCAACAATCTTTGAGAGCTTTGTCGAGAAACTGTCAAAGAGTGTTAACGCGTCAGCCCCAAACGCTCATGCCACTGGGCGATGGATTCTTCGGGGTATTCGTCGAACTGCAAATCGCCCTTGCGCACACTGACTTCCACCCACGGCGCCTTCGAGCCGAGCATCAGGTGCGTGTGCTCAGGCGGCACCGGCAACGGCGTGTCGATGGCCGAGGCAAACGGGTGAATCAACGCCGGCCATTCGGGGCTGAACAGCCACAAGGCGCTGCCGCACTGCGAGCAGAAATGCCGTTCGGCAGTGCTCGCATGCGCGCGGCTGGCGCCTTCGGGCTTGAGGCGGGCGTGGTAGATCGAAATGTGTTTACGCCCGTGAACCTTCAAACTCTTGGCGTCGGCGCCCAGGTTGATCGCATAACCGCCGCCGCCTTGGGTTTTGCGGCAGATGGAGCAGTAGCAGCGCTGGTAAGGGTAGGGGTGCTGGCTGGTCAGGCTGAACGTTACGGCGCCGCAATGGCAGGATCCTTCGAGTTGCATAACAGTCTCCTCAGGCAAGGTGACTGTTGAGCTTAGGCGCTTTGCGGCATCAAGGTGGCGATCAACGCCCGAATGGTGCCGGGCAACGCTTCCAACTCGCGCACCAGGATACTGCGCTCGCGAATCGCCCACGGCTCATCGAGTTTCACCGTCACCAACTGCATGGTCCGGCTGTGCCGCACGGCGGCGGACTCGGGAATGATGCCGATGCCTACGCCGGCCTCGACCATCCGGCAGATCGCTTCGAAGCTCGACACCTGGATGCGCAGCGATAAATGCTTGCCCAGGCGATCAACGTGTTCACGCAAAAAACTCAATAGCGTGCTGCCTTCGTGCAGGCCGATGTGCTGATAGGCCAGGGTTTGCCCCAGCGTCACCGAAGACTGGTCGGCCAGCGGGTGACCGACGGGCACCATCAACACCAATTCATCGGTGCTGAAATGCAACACCTGCAAACCTGCGGCCTCAACCGGCCCGGCAATGATGCCCATGTCGCTGGTGCCATCAAGCACACCACGCACAATATCCCGGGACAAACGCTCCTGCAGGTCGACGGTCACACCCGGGCGCTGGGACAGGAAGCCCGCCAGCACCTCCGGCAGAAACTCGGTCACCGCCGTGGTGTTGGCGAAGATGCGGATATGCCCGGCCGAATCCACGCCGTATTGGGTGAACTCGCTTTTAAGGTAATCCACCTGGCGCATGATCAGCCGCGCATGGTGCAGCAGCCGCTCGCCCGCCGGGGTGATCTCCACGCCACGGCTGTCGCGGTACAGCAGGCGCGTGTCCAACTGACCCTCCAACGCCTTGATCCGCGCACTGGCGGCGGCCGGCGAGAGGAACGCACGCTTGGCGCCTTGGGTGAGGCTGGGGGATTCGGCGATATGGATAAACAGGCGCAGGTCGGCGAGATCGAAATGCATGCAAACCCCTATTTGGGCAACGGTGAGGTTCAAGTGTGGGAGCTGGCTTGCCTGCGATAGCGGTATGTCAACACCGATGATGTTTCTGGTACACCGCTATCGCAGGCAAGCCAGCTCCCACAGGATATGAGGGCGGACTCGAAGTTGGCGTTCAGCATAACCGAACGCTGGTTTATTGAAATGCAAATTCTCAGAACGGGCAGGCGCTTGCATGATCCGGGGCAGACACTCACTGCCCGAGGACCTGCACCCGATGAGCGCCACTGATTGGATCGGCCGAAGCGAGACCGCCCACGACCACTTGAGCCATAACCTGCTCAAACGCATTGCCGCCACTTTTGGCGAGCCGGTGCCTGCACAGGGCGCCGATTTGCCGCCGCTGTGGCAGTGGTGTTTTTTCCAGGACCCGCTGCCGGAACCCGCCTTGGGCACTGACGGCCACCCGGCCCGTGGCGGTTTCCTGCCGCCGGCCGACAACCGCAATCGCATGTGGGCCGGTGGGCGCATCGAGTTCCTGCATGCCTTGCGCGCCGGTGAGGCCGCCACTCGCGTGTCGACCATCACCCAGGTCGAAGAAAAGACCGGGCGAACCGGCTCGCTGCTGTTCGTCACCGTGCGGCATGACTATTCCCAGGACGGCCGCCTGGCGATCCGCGAAGAGCAGGACATCGTTTACCGCGAGCCCACGCCGCCCAAATCAGGCAGCGGTGACGCCTTGCCCGAAGGTGAATGGCAGGAGTCGATCAGCCCCACGCCAACCCTGTTGTTTCGTTACAGCGCCGTGACCTTCAACGGCCACCGCATCCACTACGACGACCCCTATGTCACCGGCACCGAAGGCTATTCAGGCCTGGTGGTGCACGGCCCGTTGATCGCTACCTTGAGCCTGCGCGCGTTTTGCCGCGCCCATCCCGATGCGACCCTGCGCCGCTTGGCCTATCGCGGCGTGCGCCCGCTGATTGCGCCGCAGCCGTTTGCTGTGGGTGGGAGGGTGATTGAAAACGGGGTTGCAGAACTGTGGGCTGGCAACGCAGACGGTCTGGCTCAGAAAGCCGAAATCCACTTCGAATAATCCAAGAACAACAGGCGGAGAGCCGTTAATGAACCCCAATGACAACGAAGAACTCAATGCCATCCGCGAAGGCGTGCGCGCCTTGTGCGCCGAGTTCGATGCCGCCTACTGGCGCAGGATCGACGAACAAAAGGGCTTCCCCGAAACCTTCGTCAAAGCCCTGACGGACGCCGGCTGGCTGTCGGCGATGATCCCTGAAGAATACGGCGGCTCCGGCCTGGGCCTGGCCGAAGCCTCGGTGATCCTCGAAGAGGTGAACCGTTGCGGTGGCAACTCCGGCACCGTGCACGGCCAGATGTACAACATGTTCACCTTGCTGCGCCACGGCAGCGAAGCGCAAAAAAGCTTCTACCTGCCCAAGCTCACCAGCGGCGAATTGCGCCTGCAATCGATGGGCGTGACCGAGCCCACCACCGGCACCGACACCACCAAAATCAAGACCACCGCGATCAAGCGTGGTGACAAGTACGTGATCAACGGCCAAAAGGTCTGGATCTCGCGCATCCAGCATTCCGACTTGATGATTCTGCTGGCACGCACCACGCCGCTGGCCGAAGTGAAGAAAAAGTCCGAAGGCATGTCGATCTTCCTGGTCGACCTGCGCGAAGCCATCGGCAACGGCCTGACCGTGCAGCCCATCGCCAACATGGTCAACCACGAAACCAACGAACTGTTTTTCGACAACCTGGAACTGCCCCTCGACAGCCTGATCGGCGAGGAGGGCAAAGGCTTCAAATACATCCTCGACGGCCTTAACGCCGAACGCACCCTGATCGCTGCCGAGTGCATCGGTGACGGTCGCTGGTTTATCGAAAAGGCCAGTGCCTACGCCCGCGACCGCGTGGTGTTTGGCCGCCCGATCGGGCAGAACCAGGGTGTGCAGTTCCCGATTGCCGAGGCGCATATCGAAATCGAAGCGGCGGACCTGATGCGCTGGCGTGCCTGTGAGGAATACGACAGCGGCAAGAATGCCGGGGCCAGCGCCAACATGGCCAAGTACCTGGCGGCCAAGGCGTCCTGGGAAGCCGCCAACGCCTGCCTGCAAACCCACGGTGGTTTCGGCTTTGCCTGTGAGTACGACGTGGAGCGCAAATTCCGCGAAACCCGCCTTTATCAAGTTGCGCCGATCTCCACCAACCTGATCCTGTCCTACGTGGCCGAGCACTTGCTCGAACTGCCACGCAGCTTCTGAGGGCCTGACCATGAGCCATACCCACGCCTTGTGTCGGTTCCTTGCGGACCTTAACGACGAACAATTGCCGGAAAAGGTACTGGCACGCACCGAAGACCTGTACCTGGACTGGCTGGCCTCGGCGCTGGCCAGCAAGGGCGCGCACCCGATCCCGTTGTTTGAACGCTATGCGCAAAAAATGGGACCCGACAGCGGCCCGGCCCAGTTGATCGTCAATGGCGGCAGCACCAGCGCGTATTTTGCCGCGCTGGTCAACGCCGCATCCTCCCACCTGGTGGAGCAGGATGACCTGCACAACAGCTCGGTGCTGCACCCGGCGACCGTGGTGTTTCCGGCCGCGCTGGCTGCCGCCCAGGACCTTGGCAAATCCGGCCGCCAATTGCTGCTGGCCTCGGTGGCGGGCTATGAAGCCGGTATCCGCATCGGCGAATTCATGGGCCGTTCCCATTACCGTATCTTCCACACCACGGCCACCGTCGGCACCCTGGCGGCGGCGGTTGCTGTGGGCAAGCTGATGAATTTTAGCCAGGAGCAGTTCATCAACCTGCTCGGCAGCGCCGGTACCCAGGCAGCCGGGTTGTGGGAGTTTTTGCGCGATGCCGCCGACTCCAAGCAGTTGCACACGGCCAAGGCAGCGGCGGATGGCTTGCTCGCGGCGTATTTGACGGCGGACGGGCTCACCGGCGCACGCAATATTCTGGAGGGTGACCAAGGCCTGGCGGCGGGCATGTCCAGCGACGCTGAGCCTGGCAAGTTATCGGCCGGCCTCGGCAGCCGTTGGGCACTGCTGGAGACCTCGTTCAAGTTCCACGCCTCGTGCCGTCACACCCATCCGGCCGCCGATGCGCTGTTGGATCTGATGCAGCGCGAAGGGCTGTGCGCTGCCGATATCGCCACGGTTCAAACGCATGTCCATCAAGGTGCCATCGACGTGCTCGGCCGCGTGACCAGCCCTGCCACTGTGCATCAGGCCAAATTCTCCATGGGCACTGTGCTCGGCCTGATCGCTGTGCATGGCAAGGCCGGGCTCACCGAGTTCCACGAACACGCGTTGACCGACCCCGCCGTTTCGGCCTTTCGCGACAAGGTCAGCATGACCCTGGATGCGCACGTCGACGCCGCCTACCCGCAGCGCTGGCTGGGCCGTGTCACCGTCACCACGTTCGATGGCCGCACGCTGCAGGGCGCCATCGACGAACCCAAGGGCGACCCCGGCAACACCCTGAGCCGGGTGGAGCTGGCGGATAAATTCCAGCGCCTTACCCAATTCAGCGGCGCGCGCACACCCGCGCAGGCCAATGCACTGATCGAAAAGGTCTGGAACCTGCGCGATGCAGCGTCCATGGCCCACTGGCTTTGAGGAGGCATCATGACTAATCAACGACCGCTGGACGGCATTACCGTCATCAGCCTGGAGCACGCGATTGCTGCGCCATTCTGCACCCGCCAGTTGGCGGACCTCGGCGCCCGTGTGATCAAGGTCGAACGCCCTGGCGCCGGTGACTTTGCCCGTGGCTATGACGAGCGCGTGCGCGGCCTGGCCTCGCACTTTGTGTGGACCAACCGCTCCAAGGAAAGCCTGACCCTGGACCTCAAGCAGGGCGAGGCCGGCGACATCCTGCAAAGCCTGCTGGCCGATGCCGACGTGCTGGTGCAGAACCTCGCACCCGGCGCGGCAGCGCGCATGGGTCTGTCGTTTGAGGCGCTGCATGAGCGTTTTCCACGGCTGATCGTCTGCGATATTTCCGGCTATGGCGAAGGCGGGCCCTACGAGAAAAAGAAAGCCTACGACCTGCTGATCCAAAGCGAGGGCGGCTTTTTGTCGGTGACCGGTGGCCCGGGTGAAGACCAGATGGCCAAGGCCGGTTGCTCCATCGCCGATATCTCCGCCGGCATGTACGCCTACAGCGGCATCCTCTCGGCGTTGCTGCTGCGCGGAAAAACGGGGCAGGGCAGCCGCATCGACGTAAGCATGCTCGAAAGCCTGGTGGAGTGGATGGGCTACCCGATGTATTACGCCTTCGACGGCGCGCCCCAGCCACCACGGGCCGGGGCGGCGCATTCGACGATCTACCCGTATGGGCCGTTTCCCACCGGCGACGGCGGCACGGTGATGCTCGGCTTGCAGAACGAACGCGAATGGGCGGCGTTCTGCGACAAGGTGCTGCTCACCCCTGAGCTGGCCACCGATGAGCGTTTCTCGGCCAACTTCAAGCGTTCGGCCAACCGTGAGGCGCTGCGCCAGATCATCGTTGACAGCTTTGCGCAGTTGGACGCGCAAGCCGTGATCCAACGCCTGGAAGGCGCGCAGATCGCCAGTGCCAGGGTCAACGACATGCAAGGCGTGTGGGACCACCCGCAGCTCAAGGCGCGTGACAGCTGGCGTGAAGTCCAAAGCCCGGCCGGGCCGCTGCCGTCGCTGTTGCCGCCGGCGCGCAATGCCGCGTTTACCCCGCGCATGGACGCCGTTCCCGCCCTGGGCCAGCACAGCCAGGGCATTCTCGATCAGCTTGGGTTTTCGGCGCACACCATCGACGGCCTGCGCGCACGCGGCGTTATTTAATAGGGAATTCACCTGATGCCAAAGCCTTTAGTTCGTTCGGCCCTGTTTGTGCCCGGCAGCCGCCCGGAGCGGTTTTCCAAAGCCCTGGCCAGCGGCGCCGATGCGGTGATTGTGGATTTTGAAGACGCGGTGGAAGAACCCCTCAAGCGCCAGGCGCGGGATAACCTCGGGGTGTTTTTGCACGCGCACCCACAGGCTCAGGTGTGGGTGCGCATCAATGCACCGGAGCATGCCGAGCATTTTGAGGATGTGGCGTTCTGTAAAGCCCATGCCAATGTGGCGGGCGTGCTGCTGCCGAAGGTGGAAAGCGCAGCCCAGGTTGCCGTGGTGGCGGCTGCCGGCAAGGTGATCTGGCCGATTGTCGAAAGCGCCAGGGGCTTGCTGGCGGTGGCTGAGATTGCCCATGCGCCGCAGGTTGAGCGCCTGTCATTTGGTGGTCTGGATTTGGCCCTGGACCTGAACCTGAGCAGCGGTTCTGCGGCTGCGCAGTTTGCGCTCGACCAGGCACGCCTGGCGTTGATCGTGCATTCGCGCGCCGCCGGTTTGGTGGCGCCGCTGGATGGTGTGCACCCGGCCATCGACGACCCCGAAGGTTTGCGCCGCTCGATCCGTCATGCCTATGAAATGGGCTTTGCCGGGGCGCTGTGTATCCATCCCAAGCAGGTGGCGGTGATTCATGCAGCGCTGGCGCCCAGCGCCGAAGACCTGGCCTGGGCCAGGCGCGTGGTAGAGGCGGGAGCCCATGGGGCCGGGGCTTATCAGATGGATGGGCAGATGGTGGATGCGCCGGTGTTGCTGCGCGCACAAAGGCTGCTGGCCGCCCAACTCTGACTGAAACAACCGTGAGCAAAATGTGGGAGCTGGCTTGCCTGCGATAGCGGTGGGCCCGCCCATGAATCGACTGCCTGACACACCGCCATCGCAGGCAAGCCAGCTCCCACACTCGATCTGCATTGTTCTGAAGTATGGCGTTCGGCCTGGCCGAACGCAGGTATCTACAATTCGAAATTCACTACACGCGTCACATCAGGCACCTTGCCCTATAACACAACAATAAGAAGGTGATTCCCCATGCTCAAGCTTTCTCGGGCGCTGCTGTGCGCCGCCACTTTATTTGCCGCGGGCCTGGCCCAGGCGGCCGACCCGATTGTGATCAAGTTCGCCCACGTGGTCGCCGAAAACACCCCCAAGGGCCAGGGCGCGTTGTTGTTCAAAAAGCTTGCTGAAGAGCGCTTGCCGGGCCGGGTCAAGGTCGAGGTGTACCCCAACTCCTCCCTGTTCGGCGATGGTAAAGAGATGGAAGCGCTATTGTTGGGCGACGTGCAGATGCTGGCACCGTCCCTGGCCAAATTCGAGCAATACACCAAGCAAGTGCAGATCTACGACCTGCCGTTCCTGTTCAATGACCTGGCCGCCGTCGACCGTTTCCAGGCCGCCCAGGGCAAGGCATTGCTGACCTCGATGCAGGACAAGAACATCCTTGGCCTGGCCTATTGGCACAATGGCCTCAAGCAACTTTCCGCCAACAAAGCCCTGCATGAACCCAAGGACGCCCGTGGCCTGAAGTTCCGTGTGCAGGCCTCCAGCGTACTCGAAGAGCAGTTCAAGGCGATCCGCGCCAACCCGCGCAAGATGAGCTTTGCCGAGGTGTACCAAGGCCTGCAGACCGGTACCGTAAATGGCACCGAGAACACCTGGTCCAACTATGAAAGCCAGAAGGTCAACGAGGTGCAGAAGTACTTCACCGAGTCCAACCATGGCCTGATCGACTACATGGTGATCACCAACGCCAAGTTCTGGAACGGCCTGCCGCCGGATGTGCGCACCTCTCTGGAGCAGATCATGGTTGAAGTCACCGTCGAGGTGAACAAACAGGCCGAAGCGTTGAACCAGTCGGCCAGGCAGAAGATCATCGACGCCAAGACCAGCGAAGTCATCGAACTGACCCCGGCGCAACGCCAGCTGTGGCGCGAAGCCATGCGCCCGGTGTGGCAGAAGTTCGAGGGTGAGATTGGCGCCGACCTGATCAAGGCGGCGGACGCCTCCAACCAGTGATTGGGCGACCACCCAAAACTACTGTGGAAAGGGCTGTATGTGGGAGCTGGCTTGCCTGCGATGCAGGCAACTCGGTGTATCTGTAGCGCCGAGTTGATCCCATCGCGGGCAAGCCCGGCTCCCACAGAGGTCCGCTTCCACAGTTTGTTCCGCTTTCCACCCCGACATCATTCCTGCTTCGCGAGGTTTTGCCATGCAAACGCTAAGGCGCGTCTGGGAGCACCTGGAGGAAGGATTTATCGCCTTCCTGCTGGCCGCCATGACCCTGGTGACATTCGTCTACGTCATGCTCAACAACATCTACACGCTGTTTTTTGCCCTGTCTGACAAGTGGGCATGGAGCAGCAGCTTTTTCGGCGCCCTGGGCGACCACACCATGACCTGGGCCCAGGACATGACCTGGAGCGTGGCGCTGACCAAGGCCATGTTCGGCTGGCTGATTTTTTTCGGCATCTCTTACGGCGTGCGCACTGCCGGCCACCTCGGCGTAGACGCGCTGGTCAAGCTGACCAAGCGCCCGGTGCAGCGCCTGCTCGGCATGCTCGCGTGCCTGTGCTGTCTGGCCTACGCCGGGCTGTTCATGGTTGCCAGCTACAAGTGGGTGAGTGCCGTGATGAGCGCGCATATCGGCGCCGAAGACCTCGACCAATACGGCGTGGACGTGGGCGATATCGTGATCATCGTGCCCATCGGTTTTGCCTTGGTGTTTATCCGCTACCTGGAAATTTTCTACCGCATCTTTACCCACCGTCAGGTCGGGTTGGGGCTGGCCGATGAGGCCGCAGAGGCCAGCAAGTTGGCCGGCAGCCATGAGGAGCGTCACTGATGGCCGTGCTCTGTCTGTTTTTGCTGTTGTTCGTGTTTATGTTCC
Source organism: Pseudomonas sp. 2822-15 (assembly GCF_002742515.1). Classification (NCBI taxonomy): domain Bacteria; kingdom Pseudomonadati; phylum Pseudomonadota; class Gammaproteobacteria; order Pseudomonadales; family Pseudomonadaceae; genus Pseudomonas; species Pseudomonas sp. 2822-15. The sequence goes on from NZ_LJRY01000199.1 coordinate 226,385, forward strand.
TCGGCGTGCCCATCGCGATTTCCCTGGGGCTGTCCGGCGCGGTGTCGATCCTGATGTTCAGCCAGGACTCGGTGAGTTCGCTGGCCATCAAGCTGTTCGAAACCTCCGACGCCTACACCTTCCTGGCGATTCCATTCTTCCTGCTGTCCGGTGCGTTCATGACCACCGGCGGCGTGGCGCAGCGGCTGATCGACTTTGCCAACGCCTGTGTCGGCCACATTCGTGGCGGCCTGGCGATTGCGGCGGTGCTGGCGTGCATGCTGTTTGCGGCGCTGTCCGGTTCATCACCTGCGACGGTGGCGGCAGTCGGCTCGATTGCCGTGGCGGGCATGGTGCGCTCGGGTTACCCGAAGGAGTTCGGTGCGGGGATCATCTGCAACGCCGGTACCCTGGGCATCCTGATCCCGCCGTCAATCGTGATGGTGGTGTACTCGGCCGCCACTGAAACCTCGGTGGGCAAGTTGTTTATGGCCGGGGTCATTCCCGGATTGCTGTTGGGTCTTATGCTGATGGTCGCGATCTACATCGTCGCGCGCATCAAGAAGCTGCCGGCGCAGCCACGTGCGACCTTCCGTGAGTGGCTGACCTGCGCCCGCCGGGCGTTCTGGGGCTTGCTGTTGCTGGTGATCATCCTGGGCGGCATCTACAGCGGCATGTTCACGCCAACCGAAGCGGCGGCCGTGGCGGCGGTGTATTCGGCGTTTGTCGCGTTGTTTGTGTACAAGGACATGACACTGCGCGACTGCTCCAAGGTACTGCTGGAATCCGGGCGCCTGGCGATCATGCTGATGTTTATCATCGCCAACGCCATGCTCTTTGCCCATGTGCTGACCACCGAGCAAATCCCGCAGGAAATCACCGCCTGGGTAATCTCCGAAGGCCTCACGCCGATCGGCTTTTTGATCATGGTCAACGTGGTGTTGCTGGTGGCCGGCAGCTTTATGGAGCCGTCCGCGATTGTGCTGATCCTGGCGCCGATCTTCTTCCCGATTGCCATGAAGCTGGGCATTGACCCGATTCACCTGGGGATTGTGATGGTGGTGAACATGGAAATCGGCCTGGTGCATCCGCCGGTCGGGCTGAACCTGTTTGTGACTTCGGCGGTGACCGGCTTGACGCTGGGGCAGACGATTCGCGCAGCGTTGCCGTGGCTGATGATCCTGTTGGTGTTCTTGATCATGGTCACGTACTTGCCGTTTATCTCGCTGGCGCTGCCGCACTGGCTTGGCATGTAAGGCGGTCTGAAAGTGTGGGAGCTGGCTTGCCTGCGATAGCGGTTGTTCAGTCAGCCAATTCGGTGACTGATATACCGCCATCGCAGGCAAGCCAGCTCCCACATTTTTTTTGTCAGGTCTTAGTTATCCATCGCGCTCAAGATCCCATAAGCCAACTTCACCCGTTCGGCATTCGGGTAATTGCGGTTAGCCAGAATCACCACCCCCATGTCCTTGCTCGGTACATAAACCACATACGCACCAAAACCGCCGGTTGAGCCGGTTTTGTTGTACAGCACGTTGGCCGGTTGCGGCTGCGCCGGAGTCAGCCAATTAACCTTGTGCGGCTGCATCGCCATCTCGGTCGAGTTGCCATCAAGCAACGCCTGCAGCGTGATCGGGTAGGGGTAGCGCTCCCAGCCCAGGCCCTGGGTCATGCCATTGACCGTGTAGTAACCGGCGTGCGTGGCAGCGATGGCCTGTTGCAGCGGCTTTTCCAGCGTGTCGGGATGCATGTTCGCGATCACATAGCGGGCCAGGTCCTGGCTGCTGGTCTTGATGCCGTAGGCTTCGCTGTCCAGCGCACCGGCGCTGACGCGAACAGGCTTCTGGTTTTTGTCATAACCTTGCGCATATCGACCGGCTTTGCCCGCAGGCACGTTAATGTGGGTATTGCTTAACCCAAGCTTGGGCAGCAGGGTGTTCTCCATGGCCACGTTGAACGGTTGGCCCAGGCTTTGCGCGGCGAGGTAGCCGAACAGGCCGATGCTGGGGTTGGAATACAGGCGTTGTTCACCTGGTGCGTAAGTCGGTTTCCAGTGTTGGTAATAGGCGAGCATGGCGCCCGCATTGTCGGCCGCGTTTGGAAACTGCAGCGGCAGGCCGCCGGGGGTGTAGGTCGCCAGCTGCAACAGGCTGATGCGATCAAACACCGTGCCGGCCAGGGCGGGCTGGTGTTGGCTGGCTTTGTCGGAGAGCTTGATCTTGCCGATGGCCTGGGCATAGCCACCGAGGGTGGCGGTAAACGTTTTACTCACCGAGCCCACCTCAAACAAGGTGTCTTCGTTGACGGGCTGCTGGGTATCCCTGGACGCGACACCGTAGTTAAAGTATTGCACCTTGCCTTTGTTCACCACCGCGACCGACAGGCCGGGGATGCCTTGTTGCTGCATCAGTGGCGCAACGCTGGTGTCGACCACCGTGCGCAAATCGGCGGCTGCCATGCAACTTCCAGATACAATTAGTAAGGCCGGTAGCAGTGATTTTTGTAAGATTTTATTCATGGTGTTTCGCTTCCATGTAAAGGGTGCAGTGACGATCAGAGCCTGCGCAGGCGGGGCAAATCTAGGTGGATTTTGTTCGCTGAGCAAACGATGATATCTCGCATCAGCCATTAGATTATTTAGGGTCAAGCATGCTGCGCTCCCACTTACCGCTCAACGCGTTGCGGGCCTTCGAGGCTTCCGCCCGGCATTTGAGCTTCACCCGCGCCGCCATCGAGTTGTGCGTGACCCAGGCAGCGGTCAGTCACCAGGTCAAAAGCCTGGAGGCGCAACTGAATGTCACCTTGTTCAAGCGCCTGCCACGCGGCCTGATGCTGACCCGCGAAGGCGAAACCCTGCTGCCGGTCGTGCGCGAATCGTTCGACCGTATCGCGCTCACCTTAGGCCAGTTCGAAGGTGGCCATTACCGTGAAGTGCTCACCGTCGGGGCGGTGGGCACTTTCGCCGTCGGCTGGTTGCTGCCGCGCTTGCCGGATTTTCAAAGTCGCTACCCGTTTATCGACCTGCGCTTGTCGACCCACAACAACCGCGTCGACGTCGCCGCCGAAGGCCTCGACTATGCGATCCGCTTCGGCGCCGGTGCCTGGCATGGTACCGAGGCTTGCCAGCTGCTCGAAGCGCCGTTGACCGTGCTGTGCGTGCCGCAGATTGCCGAGCAACTGCACACGCCGGACGACGTGCTCAAGCACACGTTGTTGCGCTCTTACCGAGCCGATGAATGGAACCTGTGGTTCCAGGCGGCCGGGCTGCCGGCCGACACGCCGGTGCCGCGCAGCATTGTGTTCGACTCGTCCCTGGCGATGATGGAGGCCGCGCAGCAAGGCATCGGCGTGGCATTGGCACCGGCGATGATGTTCTCGCGGCAATTGGAGAGTGATGTGATTCGGCAGCCGTTCACCGTGGGCATCAGCACCGGCAGTTATTGGCTGACGCGCTTGCAATCGCGGCCAGAAACCTCGGCCATGGCCGCGTTCAAAGGCTGGTTGAAAGCGCACACCGCCCAGGCTTGAAGTTTTTATTCTTGAAACAAAATGAAACATTTGTGACGGGCCAGCCTCTACCGTACCCCGTACCGAGTGCTTCCATGAAAATTCCGCGCCCCTCTGCCCGCATGCCCCACCTTATCCAACTGCGCAACCTGAAGATGGCGCGCTCGGCCCATGCTTATGTGCGCGGCAGCACGGTGCAGTTTTACGAGTGGTTGCACAGCCAGCCCGGTCGCCGCTTGCCCCATGGCCCGGCGATCTGGATCTGCGGCGATTGCCACGCGGGCAACCTCGGCCCGACGGGTGATACCAAAGGCCGTATCGACATGCATATCCGCGACCTCGACCAGACCGTGATCGGCAACCCGGCCCATGACCTGGTGCGCCTGGCGCTGTCGTTGGCCACCGCCGCACGCGGCTCGGACCTGCCGGGCGTGACCACTGCGCGCATGCTGGAAGAAATGATGGTGGGCTACGAACAAGCCTTTAAAGACAAGCCCGATGAAGTGCCGCCGCGCCCGTCCCAGGTCAAGGCTGGCATGCGCAGCGCGGTAGAGCGCACCTGGAAAAACCTGGCGCGTGAGCGCATCGAAAACGCGCGACCGAGCATCCCGTTGGGCAAGCATTTCTGGTCATTATCACGGGCGGAAAAGAGCGCGCTGGAGAGCGTCTGCGCCTCGGATGAAATCCACCAGTTGGTGACTTCGCTCAAAGGCCGCCCCAAAGACGCCAAGGTTCAATTGCTCGACTCGGCCTATTGGGTCAAGGGCTGCAGTTCCCTTGGCTTGCTGCGTTATGCAGCCTTGTTGGGTGTGGGCGACAAGGACGACCAGGAATACTGCCTGATCGACATCAAGGAAGCCGTCGGCGCCGCCGCGCCCCGGGCGGCACGCGCGAAGATGCCACGCGACAATGGCCGGCGCGTAGTGGAAGGCGCCCGCCAGCTGTCACCGGGCCTGGGCGAGCGCATGCTGGCCACGCGTTTTCTCGATCACGGTTTCTTCATCCGGGAACTGCTACCCCAGGACATGAAACTGGAACTGGACGAATTGAGCGAGATCGACGCCATGCACGCCGCCGGTTACCTGGCCCGCGTGGTCGGTATCGCCCATGCCCGGCAGATGGACCGCGATACGCGCAAGGATTGGATGGAGGTGTTGCAGGAAAACCGCTCTAAACAACTAGATGCGCCCTCGTGGTTATGGACCAGTGTGGTGCAGTTGGTGGGCAGCCATGAGCAGGGGTATCTCAACCATTGTCGGCGGTATGCGTTGGAGCACTAAAAGAAGCGTATGAAAGATGCGGCTATTTATGACGTTAAGAAGATTCTGCTATTGCTTAGGAATTTTCCTAGTTGACTAGTCGCAATCTTGAGAGTGTCAAGTGAATGTCTGCTGCCACTTGTCGGAAAGATAACCTGTCAGAGCCGCGGATATTCATTTTATTCGCATATATATCGATAAGTTAGTTGTTGATTTGTGATGGTTTTATGACTTGCCGGAATGTTGGCATATTCAAGGTTCGATGATAGCTTCCCGCCTTCAATTATCGACGGATCGAATATGCACTTGTCCACGCCATGGATTCGGCCATTACTGTGCCTGACAGTGTTGTGCCTCAGCGCCCACAACAGCGCCTTCGCTGCGACTAATCCGGGTGACCAGGACCTGATCGCGACCGGCAAAACCGCCTGCTGGAAGAGCAGCAGCGACGCCTTGAAGAACTCAAGGAACTGCCCGGCAAACAGGTAAAACCGGTGGCTCCCGCCACCCCGGTTGATAGCCGTTGCTTCCCCATCCAGCACATTGAACTCAAGGGCGCCGACACCTTGTCTGCCGATGAGCGCGAGCGCCTGGTCAAGTCTTATGTGAATCAGTGCCTGGGGGTTTCCCAGCTGAATGAATTGCTCAAGCGCGTGACCGACTATTACATCAACAAAGGCCTGGTCACCAGCCGTGCCTACTTGCCGCAACAAGACCTGTCCAGCGGTCGTCTGCAAGTATTGGTGGTGGAAGGCAAGCTGGAGGGGGTTAAAGGCGCCGACAACAGCAAACTGTCCGAGCGCGAACTGGCCATGGCCTTTCCCGGCCATAGCGGCGACTTGCTCAATCTGCGAGAAGTCGAGCAGGCCATCGATCAGCTTAATCGGTTGCCGTCCAACCAGGCGCAAATGGAACTGGCCCCTGGCAGCGAAGTGGGCGGCAGCACCGTGTTGGTCAAGAACAACCCGCAGAAACCTTGGCGTGCCAGCCTGTCGCGCAATAACGATGGGCAGCGCAGCACTGGCGAGCAGCAGTGGGGCACCGGCTTTGAGTGGGACAGCCCGCTCCGCCTGGCCGATCAACTGGTGCTGCGCGGCGGCCATGACGCGATCAGCGACCATCAAAAAACCTCTAAAAACGCCATGCTCTACTACAACGTGCCGTGGGGTTGGTGGAACTTCAGCTACAGCTACAACCAGAGCGATTACCGCTCGGTGGCCCAGGGCGATGGCTTTGATTTCAAGCAAACCGGCGACAGCCAAAACCACCAGCTGCGCGCCGAGCGGGTGATCCACCGCGACGCCCTGAGCAAAACCTCGGTGAACGTGGGCCTGGCCCATTTGCGCACCAACAACTACATCAACGACAGCCACCTCAAAGAGAGCAGCAACCGCCTCAGTGAGTTGCAGCTGGGCATCAACCACGGGCGCCGAATTGGCAGCGCCTTCGTCAACCTCGACGTCGGCATGCAGAACGTCACCGGCGCGTTCGACGCCCAGGGCAATCACAACCCCGGCCCGGGCGTGCCGGATGCGCGCTACCGCAAATACACCGCCACCGTCAGCTACCTGCAACCGTTCAGGCTGTGGGGCGAGTCCTTCAGTTTCACCAGCCTGGCCACCGGCCAACGCAGTGAAGACGTGCTGTTCAGCCCGCAGCGCATGAGCCTCGGCGGTTCCTCGTCGGTACGCGGTTACAAGGACCAGCAACTCAATGGCGACAGCGGCGGCTACTGGCGCAACGACCTGCGCTGGAGTCGCCCGGTGACGCTGGGTTGGCTGCGCCCGGTGTTCGGTGAATACGGCGCCAGTGTCGGCTATGACCAGGGCGTGATTCGCAATGCGCGCTACAACGGCGAGGTACACGGCCGGGTCTCGAGCAACTCGCTGGAGTTGTTTGCCCGAGGCCAATACGTGAGCACCAGCGTGACCTTTGCCCACTCGCTGGAACGACCGGCCACGCTGCTTGAGCGCGAAGCGCCGATCTACTTCCGCATGGATTTTTTCCTCTAATTCAACGCCCCGTTGCATCGAGAATTTGAAATGGATGTTCGCCAGTTTGCCTTCCTTGTTCGCCAGCCTTCGGCTGCCCTGAAAAGCCGTGACGCGTTCCTGGGCCTGCCCAAACGTGGCCTGGCCCTGATTTTGGCCAATGCGCTGTTCTGGCAGCCATTGCTGGCCCAGGCCGAAGGCATTGTGGTCAGCGCCCCCGGCACCAGCGTCGGCCAGGCCGGTAATGGCGTGCCGGTGGTGAACATCGCCGCGCCCAACGGCAGTGGTTTGTCCCACAACCAGTTCAAGGACTACAACGTCGGCGCCAACGGGCTGATCCTCAACAACGCGACCTCCACCACGCAGTCAACCCAGTTGGGCGGGATCATCCTCGGCAACCCCAACCTGCAGGGCCGCGCGGCCAATATCATCCTCAACGAAGTCAACGGCGGCAGCCCCAGCCAGTTGCGGGGCTACACCGAAGTGGCGGGGCAGTCGGCCAAGGTCATCGTGGCCAATCCTTACGGCATCACGTGCAGCGGCTGCGGTTTCATCAATACGCCGAATGTGACCCTGACCACCGGCAAACCGGTGCTCGACAACGGCCGCCTGGACCGTTACCAGGTCGATGGCGGCGCCGTGACCATCGACGGCCAGGGCTTGAACGCCAGCAACGTCGACCGCTTCGAAATCATTACCCGCTCGGCCAAGATTAATGCGCAGATCAATGCGCGCAACTTGACCGTGGTTGCCGGGCGTAACGACGTTAACGCCCAGACCTTGAATGCGACGGCACGTGCCGATGACGGCAGCGCCAAGCCTGAATTGGCGATCGACTCGTCGGCATTGGGCGGCATGTACGCCGGTGCGATCAAGCTGGTGGGCACTGAGGCTGGTGTGGGCGTGAAGCTCGACGGCACACTGGCAGCCAGTGGTGGCGATATTCAGCTGGATGCCAACGGCCATTTGAGCCTGGCGCAGACAGCGGCCACCGGCAACATCAACGTCACCGCGCAGAGCGTCAGCCTGACCGACAAGGTCTACGCCGGTAACAATGTGCAGGTCACCAGCGCCCAGGCACTGATCAACCAGAAGAGCCTCGCCGCCCGCGACAGCATCACCCTGGCCAGCAATGGCCAGGTCACCAACAACGGGATCATCGAAGCGGGCGTCAACGCCGATGAAACGCGCAATGCCAACGGCGATGTCAGCGTGTCTGCGGGCAGCCTTAAAAATACCCAAAGCGTGGTTGCCAGCCGCACCCTGACGGTAACTGCGGCACAAAAACTGGATAACCAAAACGCCACGTTGAGCGGCGCTAGCGCGGTGGTTAATGCCGGCCAGGTCGATAACCAGGGCGGTCGTGTGCTTGGCTTCAAGGACTTGACGCTTAACGCAAGCCAGCTGGGCAATGACAACGGTTTGGTCGCCGGACAGGAACAGGCCCGTGTTACCGCCGGCACGCTGAGCAACCGCGCAGGCGAAATCTCCGCCAACCAAACCAGCGTTACCACCACGACCCTGGATAACCGTGCCGGCAAACTGCTGGGCGCCCACCTCAATGTGCTCGCCAGCGGCGCGATCGACAACCGCTTGGGGATCTTCTCGGCCACCAGCCTGCTGACCCTGCAGGCCGCCAGCCTGGACAACAGCGGCCAAGGCACCGTCGCGAGCCAGGGCAACCTGACCGCGAACATCGGCGGGCTGTTCGATAACCACAATCAAGGCAACCTGGTCAGCCAGGGCGCCCAACAGGTCAGTGTCGGCCAACTCAACAACGCCCAGGCCGGGCTGGTATCGAGTAAAAACACCCTGGTACTGCACGGCGATACCCTGGCCAACCAAGGCGGCCTGGTGATTGCCGACGGGGCAATGACCCTCACAGGCGGCAGCGTCGACAACAGCCAGCAAGGCGTGATCAGCAGCAAGGCCAATACCCGCGTCGAACTCGCCAGCCTCAACAACAGCACTGGCGGCCGACTGAGCAGCGACGGCGGCCTGATCCTCAGCGCCAGTCAAATCGAAAACGGCGCCGGCCGGATCAGCGCCAAGGGTGACCTGCTGGCAACCGTCGGCGTGCTCAACCAACAAGCCGGCGAATTGGTCAGCGAAGGCGTGCTGAGCTTTACCGGCACCGCCCTGGATAACCGTAACGGTGGCCTCATCGCAGCCACCCGTGGCGTCGACCTGTACAGCCCGAGCATTCTCAACCAGCAAGGTGAAATCTCCAGCCAGGCCCGCGTGCGGCTGGGTGCCGATCAACTCACCAACAGTGGTGGCAAGGTCATTGGTGACGGCGGCCTGGTGCTCACCGTGCAACGCCTGCTCAACCAGAACAAAGGCCTGTTGGCGGCGCGCCAAGGCCTGGAATTGAACGGCGGGCAACTGGACAACAGCCTGGGCGGCCGCGTGATCAGCCAAACGGGCGTGAACATCAACCTGAGCGGCGATCTGCTTAACCAAGGGCAGGGCGTGCTACTCAGTGACGGCGCGTTAACCCTCAATGCTGGCACCCTGAACAACAGCCAGGCCGGTGTGATCAGCGCCAAGCAACAGCTTGACCTGCGCAGCGCGGGCCTTAACAACAGCCAGCGCGGCAGTATCAGCAGTGACGCCGGGATCCTGCTTAAAACCGGGCAACTGGACAACAGCCAGCAAGGCTCGATCTTCGCCAAGTCCGCGCTGCAGGCAAACCTTACCGGGCTGGACCAGCATGACCACGGCGAACTGGTCAGCAATACCAGCATCGACCTGGACCTGAACCACGGGCAACTGATCAACCGTGACCACGGCCTGATTGCCACGCCCGGCCAATTACTGCTGCGCAACCTCGGCAGCGTCGACAACAGCCAGGGCGGCGAGCTTTCCAGCACGCAATCCTTTGCGTTGGTGGCCGACACGCTGAACAACCGTGGCGGCAAAGTCATCAGTGGCGACAGCTTGCAGGTGCGCATCGCCCAGGCGATGGATAACAGCGTCGAAGGCGTGGTGTCGGCCAAGAACCTCTTGCAGGTGACGGCGGGCAGCCTTGACAACCAGGCCGGTGGTGCGATTGCCAGCCGTGGCGCTGTGGACCTCAAGGTCGCTGGCGCTTTGGACAACCGTAATCAGGGCCTGATCAGCGCGGCGACCACGCTGGATGCAACGGCGGGCGCATTGAACAACAGCGACAAAGGCCGGCTCTCGGCCGGCACTCGCCAAACCCTCAGCACCGGGGCGCTGGATAACAGCCAGGGTGGGCAACTGGTCAGCGATGGCAACCTTACGCTGACGGCGGCCGATGTCAGCAACCGCAACGGCGTGATCGGCAGCCAGCAGGCCTTGAGCCTGAGCGTCGCCAACCTCGACAACACGGCGGGCCTGATCAACAGCCAGGGCGACCTCAGCCTGGCGGGGCAGCGTGTGGACTCAAGCCTCGGCGGTGAAATCTCGGCCAAGGGCAACCTGCAACTGGTGGTGCAACAGCTGATCCAGCGCCAGGGCCGCCTGATCGGCGAACGCGCTGTGGCGCTCGACCTGCAAGGCGGCGACCTCGACAACAGTGCCGGCCTGATCAGCGCCAAAGGGCCGCTGAGCTTTGCGCGCCTGGCCAACCTCACCAACCGCGAACAAGGCGAAATCTCCAGCAATATCGGATTCAGCGTGGCGGCCCAGCGTATCGACAACAGTGATCGCGGGGTCATCCTCAGCACCGATCAACTGCGCGTTGAGGCGAACACCCTGATCAACGCCAACAAAGGCCTGATCTCCGGCTGGAACGGTTTGACCGTGGCCGGCGGCAGCCTCGACAACAGCGCCGAAGGCACGCTGTCGAGCAAAAACGGCAGCCTGCACGCCAACCTCAGCGGCGCCCTCGATAACCACGCGGCGGGCGCCCTGGTGAGCCAGGGCCTGCAAACCCTCAGCGCGGCGAGCCTCAACAACGCCCAAGGCATCATCTCCAGTCAGGGCGATGTGGGCCTCAGCATTGCCGGGCGCCTGGATAACAGCAACAACGGCTTGATTTCCTCCAGCCAATCGCTGGGTTTGAACCACGCCCAAAGCCAGATCCTCAACCGTGGCGGCCAGATCAGCGCGGCCAACATCAACCTGACCGGCCAGAGCCTGGACAACAGCGGCGGCCAACTGATCAGCCAGGGCAGCCTGCAAGGCACCCTCAGCGGTGCACTGATCAACGCCAACAATGCGCGCCTGGCCAGTGGCGGCGCGTTGCTGCTCAACGCCGCCAGCCTCGACAACCGTGGCGGCCAACTGGTCAGCCAAAACCGGCTCGACCTGACCCTCGCCAACGGCGATTTGAACAACAGCGGCAAAGGCACCCTCGCCAGCCAGCAGGACCTGCTGATCAAACTGCTGGCCGGTGACGTCAACAACCAGCAAGACGGCCTGATCTACAGCCAGAAGGGCAAGCTTGAGCTTGCCGCACGCACCCTCGACAACCAGCAGGGCACCTTACAAAGCCAGACCGACAACCTGCTGCGTCTGAGCGGCGCCCTCAACAACCAGGGCGGCCGGGTCGACAGCCTCAGCGGCAACCTGGACCTGAACGCGGCCAATGTGGCCAACACCCGCGGCGGCATCCTCAACAGCGGCAAAGGCTGGATCAAACTGGTCAGTGGCCTGTTCGACAACGGCGGCGGTATCACCCAGGCGCAATCGCTGGATATCGACGCCATGGGCGGTTTGCTCAACCAACTGGGGCACCTGTCGGCCCTGGGCGGTGAAAACCGCATTGTCACCAGCAGCCTGAATAACCAGGGCGGCGGCGTGTATGCCAACACCTTGCTCAAGGTCACGGCCGCAGATTTCGATAACCAGGGCACGGCGGCCAACAACGGCGGCAAGGTCGGCGCCCGCAACATCGACTTCGGCCTGACCGGCACCTTGAGCAACCGCTTCGGCCTGATCGAAAGTGACGACACCCTGCGCCTTGCCGCGCAAACCCTCAACAATGCCGGGGGCAACCTGCGCGCCATGGGCCGCGTGGGCAACACCGATATCAGCGTGTCGGGCCTGTTCGATAACCGCTTCGGCGCGCTGGAAAGTGCCAACGAAAATCTCAACCTGCAAGCCGGCAACCTCGACAACAACGGTGGCCGCATCGTGCACACCGGCAGCGGCAAATTCGACCTGACGTCTGATCAAGTCACCCGCGCCGGCGGCAGCTTTGTTACCAACGGCCAGCTGGACATCAAGGCAGCGAGTTGGACCAACAGCAGCGTGATCCAGGCCGGGCGCCTGAACCTCGACATCGGCCAATTCACCCAGACCGCCAGCGGCCAGTTGTTGGGCGCACAAAGCCTGACCGGCACGGGCGACACCTGGACCAACAACGGCCTGCTGGCCAGTGACGGCAGCCTCAACCTCACGCTCAGCGGCGGCTACAGCGGCAAGGGCCGGGTCAGCAGCCTCGGCGCCATGACCCTCACCAGCGCCAGCATGGACCTGGGCGAAAACGCCCGCATTGCCGGCGGCGCGGTCACCCAGGTCAACAGCAGCACCCTGAACAACCACGGGCGCCTGACCGCCCTCGGTGACCTCACGGTAAACGCCACCACCCTGAACAACTACGGCACTTTGGGCGGCGCGGAAAAAGTCCGCCTCAACGCCACCCACCTGCTCAACGACAGGGGCCTGCTGTTCAGCGGCAGCGACATGACCTTGCGCGCCAACGATGTGCGCAACAACTACGGCGACGTCTACAGCCTCGGCGGCCTGGACATTGCCCGCGACGATGCGGGCGCGCGCAGCAGCCTGATCGAAAACGTCTCCGGCAGCCTGGAAAGCGCCGGCAACATGCGCCTGCTGGCCGACACCCTGAGCAACCGCCGCGACCAGTTCAGCACGCAAAAGAAACTGGTTTCGGGCAACCTCAATATCTATTCCAACGACTTCTGCAAAGGCAAAGGCTGCGAGCTGTACTTCACCTCCGTAGAGAAATACGAAGACGTGCTGGTCGGCAGCTCGACCTCGGCGTTCATCAACGCCGGTGGCGACCTGACCGTCGGCAGCCAGACCTTCGATAACCTCTACAGCTCGGTGTCTGCCGCCAGGAACATCCTGATCAACACCGACGTGCTGACCAACCGTGGCGCGGCCGGCGGTGAAGAAGTGCACCTGAATTCGGGCTTTTATACCCGTGACCGCAGCTTCTACAACACCTTCATGGAGCGCCAGAACCAGTTCAACGTCTATAACAACCCCAACTCCGGCGACTACCGCCCAGGTGAGATGACCCTGGCCAAGATCATGGCCGGCATTGGTAACTTTTACGAAACCAGCACCTACGTGGTGCCGACTGCCGGCAGCGTTATTGCCCAGGCGGTGATCCAGGCGGCCGGCTCGGTGACGGTCAACGCCACGCAAAAAATCGACAACAGCGTGATTCGCCCCAACGCCACCGACATCAAGGCCCCGGTGCAAAACCACGACACCAACTCCGACGTGTTCGCCTCCACGGTGAAACCGGCGATTACCGCGCAACTGCCGCCAGACCTGGCCCAGCGCCAGGTCAACCCGGCCACCTTGCCCGGCTTCAGCCTGCCCACCGGCCAGAACGGCCTGTTCCGTTTGAGCGGCCAACAGGCCAAGGCGGACAGCGCCGCCAGCGCCTCCACGGGCACTGGCGACTTCAGCGTCGGCGGCCGCCAGATCGCCGGCAAAGACCGCGAAAAACCGCTGGACTACAGCGCCGTGCAAGAGCGTGGTTTCAGCGTCGATGGCCAGCCACTCAGCGGCGCGGTCACTGGCCAAGGCACGCTGAACCTGGACAGCCGCGCGCCGTCGGTAACCCGCGTGCAAGGGCTGCCGCAAATCGCCGCGGTCGACAACAGCCAAAAATACCTGATCGAAACCAACCCGGCGCTCACCGACCTCAAGCAGTTCATGAGCTCCGATTACCTGCTGGGCAAACTGGGCTACAACCCTGATACCGCCTGGAAACGCCTGGGCGATGGTCTCTATGAGCAACGGCTGATCCGCGAAGCCGTGGTGGCCCGCACCGGCCAGCGCTACATCGATGGCATCGCCAGTGACGACGCGCTGTTCCGTTACCTGATGGACAACGCCATCAGCTACAAGGACTCGCTCAAGCTGCAACTCGGGGTATCGCTGACCGCCGAACAAGTCGCCGCGCTGACCCACGACATCGTGTGGATGGAAGAAGCCGAGGTCAACGGCCAAAAAGTCCTCACCCCAGTGCTCTACCTCGCCCAGGCCAACAACCGCCTGGCGCCCAACGGCGCACTGATCCAGGGCCAGGACGTAAGCCTGATCACCGGCGGCGACCTGCACAACAGCGGCACCCTGCGCGCCACCAACAACCTCAACATGGTCGCCGGCAACATCGACAACAGCGGCCTGATGCAAGCCGGCAACCGCCTGGAAATGCTCGCTACCGACTCGATCCGCAACACCCGTGGCGGCATCATCAACGCTCGCGACATCAGCGCCACCGCCGTGACCGGCGACATCCTCAATGAGCGCACCGTCACCACCTTCAAGCAAGAAGGCGAGGGCTACCAACTGCGCAACGACGTGGCCAGCGACGCCTCGCGCTTCGAAGCCACCGACACCCTCAAGCTC